>NZ_JBHUXS010000010.1:0-314568 GCF_042669245.1 Streptomyces sp. NPDC057249
ACTCTATCAGACTCTTTCGTGTCCGATTCCCGGTCGAAGCGGGTCAAGCAGTTTTCGCTTTCCAGTTCTTCGCTTTCGCGTTTCCCTTTCCGGCGGCTCCGACTTTATCAGAAGTTCTGAGTCGGAATTTCCACCCCCTCTCGGAAGCTTCGGGGCGCACGGGTGCGCTCGCTGCTTCCCGGTGAGGTGGAGACGTAAACGTACTGGAGCGGGGCGCCCCGATGCAAATCGGGGGCCCCGCTCCGGAGTTCGCGCCTGTCGGAGGGTCAGACCTCGACGACGACGGGGAGGATCATCGGGCGCCGGCGGTAGGTGTCCGAGACCCACTTGCCCACCGTGCGGCGGATCAGCTGCTGGAGCTGGTGGGGCTCCATGACGCCGTCCTGGGCCGACTTGTTGAGCGCGTCCTCGATCTTCGGAACGACCGCGGTGAACGCGGCGTCGTCGATCCCGGAGCCGCGGGCCTGGATGTGCGGGCCGCCCACGATCTTGCCCGAGGTGCTGTCGACCACCAGGAACACCGAGATGATGCCCTCGTCGCCGAGGATGCGGCGGTCCTTGAGCGAGGTCTCCGTGACGTCGCCGACGGAGAGGCCGTCGACGTACACGTAACCGGCCTGGACCTTGCCGACGATCTTCGCCTTGCCGTCGATGAGGTCCACGACCACGCCGTCCTCGGCGATGACGATGTGGTCCTTCGGCACGCCGGTCAGGGCGCCGAGTTCGGCGTTGGCCCGCAGGTGGCGCCATTCACCGTGGACCGGCATCAGGTTCCTCGGGCGGCAGATGTTGTAGAAGTACAGCAGCTCGCCGGCCGAGGCGTGACCCGAGACGTGGACCTTGGCGTTGCCCTTGTGGACGACGTTGGCACCCCAGCGCGAGAGGCCGTTGATCACCCGGTAGACCGCGTTCTCGTTCCCGGGGATCAGGGAGGAGGCCAGGATGACCGTGTCGCCCTGGACGATGCGGATCTGGTGGTCGCGGTTGGCCATCCGGGACAGCGCCGCCATCGGCTCGCCCTGCGAACCGGTGCAGACGAGCACGACCTCGTCGTCCGGCAGGTCGTCCAGGGTCTTGACGTCCACGACGAGCCCGGCGGGGACCTTCAGGTAGCCCAGGTCACGGGCGATGCCCATGTTGCGGACCATCGAACGTCCGACGAAGGCGACCCGGCGGCCGTACTCGTGGGCCGTGTCCAGGATCTGCTGGATGCGGTGCACATGGCTGGCGAAGCTGGCCACGATGATGCGCTTCTGCGCATTGGCGAAGACGTTGCGCAGAACGTTCTGGATGTCGCGCTCGGGCGGGACGAAGCCCGGGACCTCGGCGTTCGTGGAGTCGGAGAGCAGGAGGTCGATGCCCTCCTCGCTCAGCCGGGCGAAGGCGTGCAGGTCGGTGAGGCGGCCGTCCAGCGGAAGCTGGTCCATCTTGAAGTCACCGGTGGCGACGGCCAGGCCCGCGGGGGTCCGGATGGCGACCGCGAGGGCGTCCGGGATGGAGTGGTTGACCGCGACGAATTCGCAGTCGAAGACGCCGATGCGCTCGCGCTGTCCCTCCGCCACCTCCAGGGTGTACGGACGGATGCGGTGCTCCTGGAGCTTCGCCTCGATCAGCGCGAGGGTCAGCTTGGAGCCGATGAGCGGGATGTCCGGCTTCAGGCGGAGGAGGTACGGGACACCGCCGATGTGGTCCTCGTGGCCGTGCGTGAGGACGATGCCCTCGACGTCGTCCAGGCGGTCCCGGATGGTCGTGAAGTCCGGCAGGATCAGGTCGATCCCGGGCTGCTCCTCCTCGGGGAAGAGGACACCGCAGTCGACGATGAGCAGGCGGCCGCCGTACTCGAAGACCGTCATGTTCCGGCCGATCTCGCCGAGGCCGCCGAGCGGAGTGACCCGGAGGGCGCCCTTCGCGAGCTTCGGCGGGGTGCCGAGTTCAGGATGCGGATGACTCAAAAGACTCTCCTTACCACGCGCGCCACGTACCGCTTGGGCACGTGGCGCGCATGTCATTCGTGCACTTGCTGTTGTCTTGGGTGGTGCTGTGGTGCTGTGGCGCGGGCTTTCCCACGTGTTCAGCTGTGTTTCGCGTATTCAGTTGTGAAGTCCGTTGTCAGAGCTCTACCCCGCCGGCGGCGAGATCGATCTTGAGCTGGGCCGTCTCCTGCGCGGTCAGCTCGACCAGGGGCAGCCGGAGCGGGCCCGCCGGGAGGCCCTGCAGCGTCAGGGCGGCCTTGGTGGTGATCACGCCCTGGGTGCGGAACATGCCGGTGAAGACCGGCAGCAGCTTCTGGTGGATCTCGGTGGCCTTCTGTACGTCCCCGCCGAGGTGGGCCTCGATGAGCGCCCGCAGGTCCGGGGTGACGACATGGCCGACGACGGAGACCACTCCGACCGCGCCGACGGACAGCAGCGGAAGGTTCAGCATGTCGTCGCCGGAGTACCAGGCGAGGCCCGAGCGGGCGATGGCCCAGCTCGCGCGGCCCAGGTCGCCCTTGGCGTCCTTGTTGGCGACGATCCGGGGGTGCTCGGAGAGCCGTACCAGCGTCTCCGTGTCGATCGGCACACCGCTGCGGCCCGGGATGTCGTAGAGCATCACCGGCAGGCCGGTGGCGTCCGCGATGGCGGTGAAGTGCCGCAGCAGGCCCTCCTGCGGCGGCTTGTTGTAGTACGGGGTCACGGCGAGGAGGCCGTGGACACCGCTGCGCTCGGCGGCGCGGGCCAGCTCGACGCTGTGCCGGGTGTCGTTGGTCCCGATGCCGGCGACGATGTGCGCCCGGTCGCCCACCGCTTCGAGGACGGCCCTGACCAGCTGGTCTTTCTCCGCGTCGCTGGTGGTCGGGGACTCGCCGGTGGTGCCGTTGATGATCAGGCCGTCGTTGCCTGCGTCCACCAGGTGGGTGGCGAGCCGCTGCGCGCCCTCGATGTCGAGAGCACCGTCCGCCGTGAACGGCGTGACCATAGCGGTGAGGACCCGCCCGAAGGGGGTCTGCGGAGTGGAGATCGGAGCCATGGGTAACACGCTACTCGCTGCTCGACGCACGGTACCCCCTCGGGGGGACAAGCAAGAGGAGCCCGGCACTGCCTGCTCGGGGGTTCAAGCAGTGCCGGGTCCGTTTGATCAGCCTAGATGAACTTCTCGAAACGCCGCAATACGGACACCGCCCTATGGGGCGACGCGTCCATTTTTGTTGAAGGCTGCATGGGTGAGCGGCATCAGCCGCGCCCAGTGGGCCTCCATCTGCTCGCCCACCATCTCGATCTCCCGCTGCGGGAACGAGGGCACCTTCGCCATCTCGTGCTGCGTGCGCAGGCCGAGGAAGTGCATCAGGGAGCGCGCGTTGCACGTGGCGTACATGGTCGAGAACAGGCCGACCGGAAGCACCGCGCGGGCCACCTCGCGGGCCACGCCCGCCGCCAGCATCTCCTGGTACGCCTCGTACGCCTGCCGGTACGACTCCTCCATCGCCCGGCTGGTGACCGCGTGCTGCTCCGGCGTGCCCTCGACGAACTCGTACTTGCCCGGACGGCCCTGCTGGATGAGCTTGCGGGACGTGTCGGGGACGTAGAAGACCGGCTGCAGCTCCCTGTAGCGGCCCGACTCCTCGTTGTACGACCAGCCGACGCGGTGCCGCATGAACTCGCGGAACACAAAGATCGGGGCGCTGATGAAGAAGGTCATCGAGTTGTGCTCGAACGGGCTGCCGTGCCGGTCCCGCATCAGGTAGTTGATGAGCCCCTTCGAGCGCTCGGGGTCCTTGGCGATCTCCTCCAGGGACTGCTCACCGGCCGTGGACACACGGGCGGCGAACAGCACGTCGGCGTCGCCCGCAGCGGATTTCACCAGGTCGACGGTGACGTCGCTGCGGAAATGGGCCTTCGTGGGCTCGGGGGTGTCGTCGGTCACCGGCAGGATCCTTCCAATGGCGTCGCTCGGGCGGCGACCACTCTACGGGCTGGGGAGGGACCGACTCACCAGCGCCTCCGAGCCGAGATTTTCCTGATTTCGTCGGTCGAATCGGCGGTTCGGGGCACCGAACGGGGTAGTCGTGCGTCTGACTCGGTAGCACCACCCGAAAGAGACTCCAAGGAGAGCCACCCCATGTTCCGCCGGCGTGAATCCGTCCCGTTCTCGTTCGTAGCCGAGTCCGAGCGGTTCCGCAGTAACGTCACACCGCCTCCCCGCCCCCGCAGTACGGTCTCCGAGCGGGCGGGACGCGTCCTGATCGGCCTCGTCGTCGTCGGCGGTCTCGCGGGATCGCTGCTCCTCGGCCTGCCGGCACTGGGGCCCGGGCAGGCGCCGGCGCACACGCAGCAGACCGAGGCCGCGCACGGGCGCTGACCCGGACGGGCCCCCTGGGGTGGTCGGTCCGGGCATCTCCTCGGTAGCCTCACCGGGCACAGCAATCGAGCGTGCTTGTGAGTGAGGATCAGTCGTGCCCCTGCCCTTCCTGACGGCCGACCGCGCGTTTGACACGAACGCGGAGGACGTGGCGCTGCCGTTCGACGACCACGACAGCTGGCGGCGGCCCTACCGCCCCGGCCCGTGGCGGGTCGCCGCCGCGGCCGGTCTGCTGCTGCTCGCCTCGTTCATCCTGTTCGCCGGGATGATCATCGCGTTCGCCGGAGCGCTGCCCGGGGCGGGGGCGTGCATCGCGCTCGCCCTCGCGATCATCCTGTGCGCCCTGCGGATGCTGCGCGTCGGTGCCTGGGTGAGCCGGCACGGGGTGCGCCGGGTGGGCTTCTTCCGTACGACGACCGTGCCGTGGAGCCGGGCCACTGCCGTACGCACGGTGCAGCAGCCGGTGAAGTGGCTCGGGTTCCCCCGTACCGTGCAGGGTCAGGCGCTGATCGTCGTCCGCAAGGGCGGGGACGCGGTGCCGCCGTTGCTCACGGACTCCAACGCGGATTTCCTTGCGCGGGGGGAGGCGTTCGACCGGGCCGCGGACACGATCGAGGCGTGGGGGGATGAGTACCGGCCGCGGTAGCGGTTTGGCTGCGCGAGCCGTCCGGTGAATGAGGTGTCCTCATTCACCGGACGGCTTCTTTTTGTCCTCAAACGCCGGACGGGCTGGAGAGTTCGCCCGACCGGTTGCGTTTGTGCAGGGCGATCGCTCGTTGCATGGCCTTGCGGGCCCGGGGGGTGTCCCTGGCGTCCTGGTAGGCGACGGCCAGGCGGAACCAGCAGCGCCAGTCGTCCGGGGCGTCCTCCGTCTCCGCGCGGCGGCGTTCGAAGACCGCGTCGGCGGAGGCGCGGTCGATGCGGCCGCTGGGCGTGCGCAGCAGTTCGTCGACGGGAAGGCCGCCCTCCGCGTCCAGTTCGGCGGCCAGGGCGTTGGCCCTGCGGACGAACTGGGTGTTCTTCCACAGGAACCACACGCCGATCGCCGGCAGGACCAGCACGGCGATCCCGAAGGTCACCGTGATGAGGGTGCCGTGCTTGATGAGGAGGACGCCACGGCTGCCGACCAGGACGAAGTAGAAGACCAGGACGGCAGCGGTGACGACGTAGGTGATCTTTGCGCGCATGGCGGGGCCAGTCAGTTCAGGTCGAGGAAGTGTTCCAGGCCGAACGTGAGGCCGGGAGTGGTCACCACGCGGCGGGCGCCGAGCAGGATGCCGGGCATGAAGCTGCTGTGGTGCAGGGAGTCGTGCCGGATGGTGAGGGTCTCGCCCTCACCGCCGAGCAGCACCTCCTGGTGGGCCAGGAGGCCGCGGAGGCGGACCGAGTGGACCGGGATGCCGTCGACGTCGGCGCCGCGCGCCCCGTCCAGCGCGGTGCTGGTGGCGTCCGGCTGCGGGGCGCGGTCCGCCTCGCGGCGGGCGGCGGCGATGAGCTGGGCGGTGCGGGCGGCGGTCCCCGAGGGGGCGTCGGCCTTGTTGGGGTGGTGCAGCTCGATGACCTCGACGGACTCGAAGTAGCGGGCCGCCTGCTGGGCGAACTTCATGGTGAGGACCGCGCCGATGGAGAAGTTCGGTGCGATGAGCACACCGGTCTCCGGGGAGGCGGAGAGCCAGCCGTTGAGCTGCGCGAGCCGTTCGTCGGTCCAGCCGGTGGTACCGACCACCGCGTGGATGCCGTGACCGACGCAGTACTGGAGGTTCTCCATCACCGAGGCGGGGGTGGTCAGCTCGACGGCGACCTGGGCGCCCGTCTCGGCGAGGGACTCCAGCTTGTCGCCCCGGCCGAGTGCGGCCACCAGCTCCAGGTCGTCGGCGGCCTCGACGGCTCGTACCGCCTCGGAGCCGATGCGGCCCTTGGCACCGAGAACGGCCACGCGCAGCTTGCTCATTGCTCTGCTTCCTTACGGGAGGATCGGGGCACGGTGGTTTCAGGCGACCGCTTCGTGGAGACGGGCGGCCTGCTTGTCCTTGAGCGGTCCGATGACGGACAGCGAGGGGCGGTGTCCGAGAAGCTCGCCCGCGACGGAGCGGATGTCGTCGGGTGTCACCTCGCTGATACGGGACAGCATCTCGTCCACCGACATCTGCTCGCCCCAGCACAGCTCGCTCTTGCCGATGCGGTTCATCAGCGCACCGGTGTCCTCCAGGCCGAGGACGGTGGAGCCGGAGAGCTGGCCGATGGCGCGGCTGATCTCCTCGTCGCTCAGCCCGTCCGAGGCGACCCGGTCGAGCTCGTCGCGGCAGATCCTGAGGACGTCGTGCACCTGGCTCGGGCGGCAGCCCGCGTACACGCCGAACAGGCCGCAGTCCGCGAAGCCCGAGGTGTACGAGTAGACGCTGTAGGCGAGGCCGCGCTTCTCCCGTACCTCCTGGAAGAGGCGGGAGCTCATACCGCCGCCGAGGGCGGTGTTGAGGACGCCCAGGGCCCAGCGGCGTTCGTCGGTGCGGGCCAGGCCGGGCATGCCGAGGACCACGTGGGCCTGCTCGGTCTTGCGGCCCAGGACCTCGACCCGGCCGGCGGTGCGCAGGGCGCGGGAGCCCTCGCGGGGCGCGGTGGGGACCGCGTCCGTACGGGAGAGGGCGCCGGCTTTGTCGAACGCCTTGCGGACCTGGCGTACGACGGTGGCGTGGTCGATGTTGCCCGCGGCGGCGACGACGAGGCGGGTCGGGTCGTAGTGCTTCTTGTAGAAGCGGGCGATCTGGCCGCGGTTCAGGGCGTTGATCGTGTCGACGGTGCCGAGTACGGGGCGGCCGAGGGGGGTGTCGCCGAGCATGGTGTGCGCGAACAGGTCGTGCACGCAGTCGCCCGGGTCGTCCTCCGTCATCGCGATCTCTTCGAGGATGACGCCGCGCTCGGCGTCGACGTCCTCGGAGGCGATCAGCGAGCCGGTCAGCATGTCGCAGACGACGTCGATGGCGAGCGGCAGGTCCGTGTCGAGGACCCGCGCGTAGTAGCAGGTGTACTCCTTCGCCGTGAAGGCGTTCATCTCGCCGCCGACCGCGTCGATGGCGGAGGAGATGTCGAGGGCGCTGCGCTTGGCGGTGCCCTTGAAGAGGAGGTGTTCGAGGTAGTGCGTCGCGCCGTTCAGGGCGGGCGTCTCGTCGCGCGAGCCGACGTTGGCCCAGATGCCGAAGGTGGCGGAGCGTACGGAGGGCAGGGTCTCGGTGACGACGCGGAGGCCGCCGGGGAGGACCGTACGGCGGACCGTGCCGATGCCGTTGCTGCCCTTGAGAAGCGTTTGGGTACGGGCGACGGCCCGCCCCTCCGAGGAGGGGCGGGCCGTCGTCGCGGAACTACGGGACGTCACTTGGCGGCGTCGTCCTTCTTCTCGTCTTCTTCGCCCTCGATGACCGGGACGAGGGAGAGCTTGCCGCGGGAGTCGATCTCGGCGATCTCGACCTGGACCTTGGCACCGACGCCGAGCACGTCCTCGACGTTCTCCACGCGCTTGCCGCCGGCCAGCTTGCGGATCTGCGAGATGTGCAGCAGGCCGTCCTTGCCCGGCATGAGGGAGACGAACGCACCGAAGGTGGTGGTCTTGACGACCGTACCCAGGTAGCGCTCGCCGACCTCCGGCATGGTCGGGTTGGCGATCGCGTTGATCGTGGCGCGGGCGGCCTCGGCCTGCGAGCCCTGCTGGGCACCGATGTAGATGGTGCCGTCGTCCTCGATCGTGATGTCGGCGCCGGTGTCCTCCTGGATCTGGTTGATCATCTTGCCCTTGGGGCCGATGACCTCACCGATCTTGTCCACCGGGATCTTGACGGTGATGATCCGCGGGGCGTTCGGGGACATCTCGTCCGGGACGTCGATGGCCTCGTTCATCACGTCGAGGATGTGGAGGCGGGCGTCGCGGGCCTGCTTCAGCGCGGCGGCCAGGACCGAGGCGGGGATGCCGTCGAGCTTGGTGTCGAGCTGGAGCGCGGTGACGAACTGCTTCGTACCGGCGACCTTGAAGTCCATGTCACCGAACGCGTCCTCGGCACCGAGGATGTCGGTGAGGGCGACGTAATGGGTCTTGCCGTCGATCTCCTGGGAGATCAGGCCCATGGCGATGCCGGCGACGGCGGCCTTGAGGGGCACACCCGCGTTCAGCAGGGACATGGTGGAGGCGCAGACCGAACCCATGGACGTCGAGCCGTTGGAGCCCAGGGCCTCGGAGACCTGGCGGATCGCGTAGGGGAACTCCTCGCGGGACGGGAGGACCGGCACGATCGCGCGCTCGGCGAGCGCGCCGTGGCCGATCTCGCGGCGCTTGGGCGAGCCCACGCGGCCGGTCTCGCCGACGGAGTACGGCGGGAAGTTGTAGTTGTGCATGTAGCGCTTGCGGGTCACCGGGGAGAGGGTGTCCAGCTGCTGCTCCATGCGGAGCATGTTGAGGGTGGTGACGCCCAGGATCTGGGTCTCGCCACGCTCGAACAGGGCGGAGCCGTGCACGCGCGGGATGGCCTCGACCTCGGCGGCGAGCGTACGGATGTCCGTGACGCCGCGGCCGTCGATGCGGACCTTGTCCTTGATGACGCGCTCGCGGACCAGCTTCTTGGTCAGCGCGCGGTAGGCGCCGGAGATCTCCTTCTCGCGGCCCTCGAACTCGGGGAGGAGCTTCTCGCCCGCGATCTCCTTGATGCGGTCGAGCTCCGCCTCGCGCTCCTGCTTGCCGGCGATGGTGAGCGCCTTGGCGAGCTCGGTGCTGACGGCCTTGGTGAGGGCCGCCAGGACGTCGTCCTGGTAGTCGAGGAAGACCGGGAACTCGCCGGTGGGCTTGGCGGCCTTGGCGGCGAGGTCGGACTGCGCCTTGCAGAGCACCTTGATGAAGGGCTTGGCGGCTTCCAGGCCGGCGGCGACGACCTCTTCGGTCGGGGCCTCGGCGCCGTCCTTGACGAGCTGGATGGTCTTCTCGGTGGCCTCGGCCTCGACCATCATGATCGCGACGTCGCCGTCCTCCAGGACGCGGCCCGCGACGACCATGTCGAAGACGGCGTCCTCGAGCTCGGTGTGCGTCGGGAAGGCGACCCACTGGCCCTTGATCAGGGCGACACGGGTGCCGCCGATCGGGCCGGAGAAGGGCAGGCCGGCCAGCTGCGTGGAGCAGGAGGCGGCGTTGATCGCGATGACGTCGTACAGGTGGTCGGGGTTGAGCGCCATGACCGTCTCGACGATCTGGATCTCGTTCCGCAGGCCCTTGGCGAAGGACGGGCGCAGCGGCCGGTCGATCAGGCGGCAGGTGAGGATCGCGTCCTCGGAGGGGCGTCCCTCGCGGCGGAAGAACGAGCCGGGGATCTTGCCCGCGGCGTACTGCCGCTCCTCGACGTCCACCGTCAGGGGGAAGAAGTCGAGCTGGTCCTTGGGCCGCTTGGAAGCGGTGGTGGCCGACAGCACCATGGTGTCGTCGTCCAGGTACGCGACGGCGGAGCCGGCGGCCTGCTTGGCCAGGCGGCCCGTCTCGAAGCGGATGGTGCGGGTGCCGAAGGTGCCGTTGTCGATGACGGCCTCGGCGTAGTGGGTCTCGTTCTCCACTAGTGAATTCTCCATACTCGTCGTCTTTCGTCCGGGCGCCCGTGTGGCGCCGGACGGAGCGGAGAAGCGCGCCGTCTGTGCGGGGCCGGTCTTCGATCGAAGCTCCCGGGCGTTGTCCCGGGGGCCACTACCGAGGACCGGCGGCGGCCGTGCGGCGCCTCTCCTCGTCTGTTGTTGTACGTCCAGGTTACTGAGGTTGCCCCCGGTCCCGCACGTACGGCAAAGGGAGCGGCTCCCTGAGTGAGGGAACCGCTCCCTTGCGCAGCGGTCTTACTTGGCGCCGCCGGCCGCACCGCGGCGGATGCCGAGGCGGTCGACGAGCGCACGGAAGCGCTGGATGTCCTTCTTGGCCAGGTACTGCAGGAGGCGGCGACGCTGGCCGACCAGGATCAGCAGACCACGACGGGAGTGGTGGTCGTGCTTGTGCGTCTTGAGGTGCTCCGTCAGGTCCGAGATGCGGCGCGAGAGCATGGCGACCTGGACCTCGGGGGAACCGGTGTCGCCCTCCTTCGTCGCGAACTCGGTCATGATCTGCTTCTTCGTAGCGGCGTCGAGCGGCACGCGGTACTCCTCTTGGTGTTCGATGCGCCCACGAGTGCCCCTGGTCTGGTTCTCAGGGGAGCTTGGGTGACTCGGGAGCGAGGGTCCGATGAGCGCAGCTCCCAGAGCGAACCGGGAACGCGTACACAAACGGCCACAGCCAGACTACCAGCCGCCCGGACCGGCCCCGCCGGTCGTCAGCCGGTGAGCGCCCTCGCGCGCGTGTAGAGGTCGAGGACCGCGAGGCAGAGCGGGACGAGGGAGAGCAGGAGCGCGCTTTCGGCCAGGTCCAGGAATCTGCCCCAGAACGGGGAGAGGCCCTTGCGCGGGACGGTCGCCCCGGCGGCGGCGAGGAGTACGGCACCGGCGAGGAGGGCCGCGCACAGTCCGGCGGTACGGGGATACCGGGTCGGGTCGTCTCCCTGGGCGGTGAGGGCGAAACCGGCGACCGGGGCGGCGAGCGCGCCGATTCCCGCCACCAGCAGGCAGGCGACCTGGGCGGTGTAGCGGAAGAGGCGGGCCCGGAGCAGCAGCGCGAGCCCGGCCGCGAGGGCGAGGAGCCGGGCCCAGGTGCTGTCCGAGGCGCCGAGGACGGCCGCCGCCGCGCCGGCCAGGCCCGCGCAGCCCCCGGCCAGGCCGAGCAGCAGTTCGTGGCCGCGCCGGGCCCGGTCCGCGACGAGACGGGTGTCGACGGGGGTGGCGTCCGTGTCCTCGTGCTCGCCGTCCTCGTCGCCGAAGGGACCCGTGGGCGACGGCGCGGCGTACCCCATCGGGAGCCGGGCGAACCGGGCGGAGAGGCCGGGCAGGAACGCGATGAGGCCGAGGGCGGCGGGGACGCAGACGGCGGCCGTGGCGGTGGCGGACGCCTCGGTGAGGATCGCGCCGGACGCGGCCAGCGCTCCGGCGCCGGCGAGGAAGGCGGCACCGGCGAAGGGGGCGTCGCCGCGCGGGGTGAGCGCGGTGAGGGCGGCCGAGACGACGAGGACGGCGGCGCAGCCGAGCAGCAACTGCGGCCGGCCCGCTCCCCCGCCCGGGTCCGGGGCGATGAGGCCCGATCCGGCGAGGAGGACGAGGGGCAGGGCGCCCAGGCCGAGCGCGGCGGCGGTGACGCGGTCGGCGTGGACCCGGGCGCGTACGGCGGCGACGGTGGCCGACAGGAGTCCGGCGGCGCCCGCGACGGCTCCGGGTGGTCCGTGCATGTCGTGGCGGACCGGGTCGGTTCGCCACAGGACGAGGGCCGCCAGGAGGAGGAGCAGCGCGCCTGCGGCCGGGGCCGTGCCGCGCAGCAGGTCGTCGCTCCACAGGTGGCGGTCGCGGCCGGCGGCCGAGGCGATGGCGTCGGCGACGTCGTCGAAGACGGGCGGGGGAAGGGAGGCGGCGAAGGGGCGGAGCGTGAGGATGTCGCCGTCGAGGACGCGTTGCGCGGCAAGGGTGCGGGCGCCGTCCAGGACCGTTCCGTCGAGCCGCACGAGGTGGTGGCCGGGGGGTGCGGTGGCGGGCCCGGTGGGGCCGGTGAGGCGCAGGATCTCGGGCCAGACGTCGGCGGCGGCGATGTCCTCGGGGAGGGCGACGTCGACGCGGCTGTCGGGCGTGACGACGGTGACGCGGCGGAAACCGGTCGTGGCGGTCGGACTCACGTGGCGGGGGCCCCTGTTCGTCGCTGGTCGGCGGTGTCCGCACGATGGGCGGGCCACCCTATCGGGCGGATCGGGGCGAAGGCTGACAGTGCGTAGGATCACGGGCGCTTCGGGGCGGGGGGCGTCTCTCCGATGTGCGCACGCGCCGGTGCGCTCCTCCCCTTTCCGCCTCGGCCCGCACACCTCCGCACCCAAGGATCGATGCACCGGTGAGTCAGATCGTCGTGAAGCGTCCGCCCCGTCTGCTGCCCCCGGAAGTTCCCTCGAAGGAGGTGTTGTTGGAGCCTCCTCCGGTGCTGCCGCGCGGGCAGCGGGAGGGGGTGCTGATGCAGCTTCTTCCGGTGCTGGGCATGGCGTCGTCGGTGGTGTTCTTCTTCTCGCCGCAGGCGCCGCCGTTCATGCGGATCATGGGTGTGCTGATGCTGGTGTCGACGCTGGCGATGGTGGTGGCCCAGGTGGTGCGGTACCGGCGCGGTACGCAGGGTCGGACGGCGGACGCGCGGGGCGATCATCTCGCCCGGCTGGCGCGGGCCCGGCGTGCGGTGCGGCGGACGGCGCGGCTCCAGCGCGACGGTCTGCTGTTCACGCATCCCGCTCCCGATCAGTTGTGGGCGGTGGTCGCCGGCGGGAGCCGGGTGTGGGAGCGGCGGCCCGGCGACGCGGACTTCGGGGTGGTGCGGATCGGGCTGGGCAGGCAGCGGCTGGCGACGCCGCTGGCCGTGCCGGAGCACGCTCCGGGTGAGCCGGAGCCGGTGTGCGCGGACGCGGTGCGGCGGTTCGTGGCGGTGCACGGCTCCCTGGACGGCCTGCCGTTGTGCGTTCCGCTGCGGGAGGCGTACCGGGTGCGGCTGAGCGGGCCGGCCGAGCCGGTCGGGGCGGCGGCGCGGGCGCTGGTGGCACAGCTGGTGACGTTGCACTCGCCCCGGGACCTGGTGGTGGCGGTGGTGGCCGCGCGGGATGCGGCGGCGTGCTGGGAGTGGGTGAAGTGGCTGCCGCATGTCCAGGTGCCCGGTGAGGTGGACGGTGCGGGTACGAAGAGGCTGTTCGCGCGGGATACGGCTGGGCTGGAGCCCTTGCTCGGCGCGCTGCTGGCGGGGCGGGGGCGTTTCGTACCGGAGGGGGCGCCGGTGGCGGACCGGCCGCATGTCGTTGTGGTGCTGGACGGGGCGGGGGTGGCTCCGGGTTCGGTGCTGGGTACGGCGGGGGGCGTGGAGGGGGTGACGCTCGTCGAGGTGGCCCCGGGTGAGGCGGAGGGGCCGCGCGGTGCGCTGTGTGTGCGGGTGCGCCCCGGTGTGCTGGAGGCGGAGTGCGGGGTGGGTGTGCCGGACGGTCTTTCGCTGCCGGCGGCGGAGGCGCTGGCCCGGCGGCTCGCTCCGTTGCGGGCCGGTGGGCGGGACGGGGACGAGCCGCTGCTGGCCGCGCTGGACTTCACGGATCTGCTGGACCTGGGCGACGCGGGTGCGGTGGAGGTGGAGCGGACCTGGCGGCCCCGGCCGGTGGCGGAGCGGCTGCGGGTGCCCCTCGGGGTGGGCGAGGACGGTGTCCCGGTGGTGCTCGACCTGAAGGAGTCGGCGCTCGACGGGATGGGGCCGCACGGGCTGTGTGTGGGCGCGACCGGGTCGGGGAAGTCCGAGCTGCTGCGGACGCTGGTGCTCGGTCTCGCCGTCACTCATTCCTCCGAAACGCTGAACTTCGTGCTCGCCGACTTCAAGGGCGGGGCGACGTTCGCGGGGATGGCGGGGATGCCGCACGTGGCGGCCGTCATCACGAATCTGGCCGATGACCTGGCGCTGGTCGACCGGATGGGCGAGGCGCTGCGCGGCGAGCTCCAGCGGCGTCAGGAACTGCTGCGCGCGGCGGGCAACTTCGCCGGCATCCAGGACTACGAGCGGGCCCGGGCGGCGGGCGCCGCGCTCGAACCGCTGGCGACGCTGGTGCTGGTCATCGACGAGTTCTCCGAACTGCTGACCGCCCAGCCCGACTTCATCGACACGTTCATCCGGATCGGGCGCATCGGCCGTTCGCTGGGCGTGCATCTGCTGCTGGCGTCCCAGCGGCTTGAGGAGGGGAGGCTGCGGGGCCTGGAGACCTATCTCTCGTACCGGATCGGGCTGCGCACGTTCTCGGCGGAGGAGTCGCGGGCCGCGCTGGGTGTGCCGGACGCGTACGACCTGCCGCCGCTGCCCGGTTCGGGGTTCCTGAAGACCGGTACGCGAGGGCTGACCCGTTTCAAAGCGGCGTACGTCTCGGGGGCGTACCGGCCGGGTGGGCCGGGGCGGGCTGCCGGGGAGGGGCCGGGCGGTCTCTCGGCGGCGCTGTTCAGCGCGCTGCCGGTGCCGTTGCCGGTGTCTGCGCCCGTGTCCGTGGCGGAGGTGCACGGGGACGACGCGGTCGCGGAATCCGTGCTCGATGTGGTGGTGCGGCGGCTCGAAGGGCGGGGCGTGCCCGCCCACCGGGTGTGGCTGCCCCCGCTGGACCGGGCGCCGGGTCTGGACGCGCTGCTGCCGGAGCTCGGTACGGACCCGGAGCGCGGGTTCACTGTCGCGGGGGACGGCGGACGCGGCGGGTTGACCGTTCCGCTGGGGCTCGTGGACAAGCCGTTCGAGCAGCGGCGCGAGGTGCTGTTCCAGGACTTCTCCGGGGCGGCGGGGCACATGCTGGTGGTCGGCGGGCCGCAGTCCGGCAAGTCCACGGTGCTGCGCACCCTGGTCATGTCCTTCGCGCTCACCCACACCCCGGCTGAGGTCCAGTTCTACTGCCTGGACTTCGGCGGTGGGGCGCTCGCTTCGCTGTCGGGCCTGCCGCACGTCGGCTCGGTCGCCTCGCGGCTGGATGCCGAGCGGGTGCGGCGTACGGTCGCGGAGGTGGCAGGGGTGCTGCGGGCGCGCGAGGAGGTGTTCCGTGCCCGGGGCATCGGCTCCATGGCCGCGTACCGGCGCGAGCGGGCCGGGGGCGGTCTGCCCGGTGAGGCGTGGGGTGACGTCTTCCTGGTCGTGGACGGCTGGGGCGGTTTCCGTACGGAGTACGAGGAGCTGGAGCCCGTCGTCACCGACATCGCGGCCCGGGGTCTGGGGTACGGGGTGCATGTGGTGCTCACCGCCGCCCGTTATGCGGAGGTGCGGGCCGCGCTGAAGGACCAGCTGACGGGGCGGCTCGAACTGCGGCTCGGTGACGTGTCGGACTCCGAGTTCGACCGGCGGGTCGCCGCGCGGGTGCCCGCCGGGGTGCCGGGCCGGGGCCAGGTGGCGGAGGGGCTGCACTTCCTGGCCGCGGCGCCGTGCCTGGGCCCGGTGGAGGACGCGGCCGGTCTCCCGGACCGCACGGCGGCCCTGGCCGGGCGCATCCGGGCGGACTGGGCGGGGCCGCCGGCCCCGCCCGTACGGCTGCTGCCCGCCGTGCTTCCCGCCGAACGGCTGCCCAAGGGGGACGAGTTCCCGGAGCGGGGTGTCGCGATCGGCATCGCCGAGGCCGATCTGGAGCCGGTGTTCGTGGACTTCGACGCCGATCCCTTCCTTCTGGTGTTCGGGGAGAGCGAATCGGGGAAGACCGCTCTGCTCCGGCTGCTCGCGCGGCAGATCGCCCGCCGCTACTCCCCCGGTGAGGCGAAGCTCGTCGTCGGGGACTACCGGCGGGGGCTGCTGGGCGCCCTGCCGGAGAGTCATCTGCTGGAGTACGCGCCGACGCCGGACGCGCTCGCGACGCATATGGAGGCGCTGGCCGGGGTGTTCGCGCGGCGACGGCCTCCGGCGGACGTCACGCCCCGGCAGTTGCGGGAGCGCAGTTGGTGGACGGGGCCGCGGATCTTCGTGGTCGTGGACGACTACGACCTCGTCGCGACGGGTACGGGCAGCCCGCTCGGCCCTCTCGCGGACTGCCTGCCGTTCGCGCGGGACACCGGCGTGCGCTTCGTCGTCGCGCGCAGCAGTGCCGGCGCGTCCCGTGCGATGTACGAACCGTTCCTCCAGCGGATCAAGGAGCTGGGCGCACAGGGGGTCGTGCTGTCGGGCGATCCCGGGGAGGGCGATCTGGTCGGCTCGGTGCGGGCCCGTCCGATGCCGCCGGGGCGTGCGCGCATGGCGACCCGGCGCGGCGGGCAGAGCCTCGTGCAGACCGGCTGGCTGGCCGAACGGGGCTGAGCGTCCGGGCGGGTCACGGGTTCGGAGGAGCGGGTCCCCGGCCGCCGTGTTGCCTGTACGGTGCCGTGCAGAGCCAGGCAGGGAAAGGAGCCATCACGATGGGCACGCAGGCGGAGAAGGACGAGCTGTACGCACTCGACATCTCGGGGGTGGAATGGCTGTGTGCTCCCGGGACGGAGCAGGAGGAGGAGCGTGTCGAGATCGCGCACCTTCCCGGCGGCGCGGTGGCGATGCGGTCCTCTCTGGACCCGGACACGGTGCTCAGGTACACGGAGGCCGAGTGGCGCGCGTTCGTCCTCGGCGCGCGGGACGGCGAGTTCGACCTTCCGTAGCCGTCGACGGGTTCCTGTGGGGCACGTTCGGGTGAACGTGCCCCTTCGTACGTCCGGGCCCCGTGGGTCCGGATCGTCGGCGCGCCCCGGTCAGTAGGCCTCGGTGAACAGGCGTGAGGACCGCAGGTCCGTGGCCCGGTAGTGGTCCTTGCCGCTCTCGACGAGCCGCGCGACCTCGTCGAGCCGGGCCCTCATGTGGTCGGCCTTGTTCCGGTACTTGTGCTGGAGCGTCACGTACTCGGCGTGCGCCTGGCCGTCCCAGGTGTCGGTGACGACCTTGAGCGCGCCGTCCATCTCCTCCAGATCCCGGCAGATGTTCCGCGAGACCGCGCGGATGCGGTTGGCGACCTCCTGAACGCTCTCGTACCGGACCTTGGTGTGCGGGTCGTACCCCATCGGGTTTCCTCTGGTTCGTGTCGGGGACGGCGCCGGTCTCAGACGCCGTTCAGGGCGGAGCCGCCGCCGGCGGAGGCCGGTTCCCGCACCGCCTTGAAGGCCGCGCGGACCTCCTCGTCGTTCGCGTTACTGAGGTTCCTGGTGCCGTCGACGGCGTTGAGCAGTACGCCGAGGAGGCGCCGGATCTCGTCGTGGTCCTCGTTGACCACGAGCTGCGCCGAGGTGAACCCCGAGGCGCCCGCGCCGGTCCAGCCGGCCCCGACCGTCGCGAGGACGTCGGCCAGCTCACGGGCCTGCCGGGACACCGCCTCGGCCGTGTGGACGATCTTGTTCCTGGCCTGGACGACAGGATCGTCGGCGAGCGCGAATCCACCCGTGGGGCTGGTCATACGAGGTCCTCTCTCTGGGCCGTTGAGGCGGCTCAGGCTAGCCAGTCCGGCGTCCGTTCCCGGGCGTCGCGGCGGCGCGGCGCCGGTCGCGCCGCCCCGGCGTGTCCGCTGCGGACAGCGGCGCCGGACCGGGTGCGCGGACGGGGAACGACCTCACCCCATCCGACGAAGCGGTCACGGCCGTTGACGGAGCGTTCCGCGGTCCGTCCGATACGGGCGGCGCGCGTCCGCGGTGTCGAGCCGGGGGCCGCGGGGAAGGAACTCCGACCACTCGGCCGGTACGCGGGCGGGCTCCACGTCCTCGTAGCCGAGCCGGGTCAGCGCCTCGCCGGCCCGCCCCGGAGCGGGCGGGGCGCTGCCCGCGGAGAGCCCGGGGCCGCCGTCGCCGTTCCCCTGAACCGCGTACCGCAATCCCGTGTCCGTCACCAGGAAGAGTGATCCCCCGGGTCCGGTCCGGCTGCCCCGGACCTGGGTGTAGAGGAGCCCGCTGCCCGGGGTGACGTAGGTGCCGGTGCCGCTCTCGCCGATGGCGGCGGGGTACGTGGTGCCGGCCCAGGTGCTCAGGGTGGTGCGGCCCCGGTCGTCCGTCGCGCGCAGTACGGAGCAGACGGTGCTCCGGTGCGCGGTGTCGACGCGGACGGCCTTGCGGGCGGGCCAGTGCGCGGCCTGGCCGGCGAAGGGTGCCGGGTCGGGCACGAAGTCCTGGAGCCCCGCCGGGTAGGCGGTGCCGGCCTGGTCGAGGACGGCGGTCTGGGGGGAGTTGACGATCAGCCAGGCGGTGAACTCGGAGACGGAGCGCACCCGGCCGTCGAGCACCACGTGGTAGGCGGTGCCCGCGCCGTTCCTGGTCCGGAGCACCGCGCCGACCCGGTTCTCGCGGGCGGACAGGTGGCCCTCGACGCGGGCGGGGGCGCCGATCTCGCCCGGGACGACGGGGAAGGCGACGGGGCTGCCGGTGTGCAGGGTGGCGAGCCAGTCTCCGGTGACGGCTCGCGGCCGGGCGCGTCCGACCAGGGCCTCGGTGAGGTGTCCGAGGTCGCCGGGCCGCTCGTCCACGCGGTATTTGGTGCCCCGTGCGTCCACGAGGTACCGGGTGCCGTGCGGGTCCTGGACGTAGAGGACCTGGCCGCCGGTGAGCCGGTTCGGGCCCTCCGTCAGCCGGTGGTCGCGGGCGGCGAGGACGAAGCCGGCCTTCCGCACACCGGTGCCCCCGTCCCCCGGCCGTACGCAGACGGCCCACCGTTTGGCGGTGCCCGCGTCCCGTTCGCCGGGGAGCCGGTCGGGGGCGTACGGGATGCCGATGACCGGTCCGCGCGGGGGCCTGCCCGCGTCGAGGACGTCGTCGGCGACCCGGACGACGCCGTAGTCGCCGGGGTCGAGCAGCAGCCGGGCGGACGCGAGGTTCAGGACGGGGTGCAGCCGGGTACGGCGATGGGCGCCCCGGCCGGTGGTCAGCACCACGTAGCGGGTGGTCGACGTGCGGCCGACGACGACCTTGGCGCCGGGGCGGTCCCAGCCCTGGGGTGCGACCGGGCGGAACATGCCGTACGCGCCGAACCCGGCGAGGAGCAGGGCGCCGGTGAGCACACCGGGGAGGACGGCACGCAGCGGGCGCGGGGCGCCCTCGTCGGTGCCGTCCGGAGAGGGCTGAAGGAAGGCGGCCAGGGCCCGCCTCTTCGCAAATGTGTACGCGTTCAGCTCGTCCCGTCGGGTCACCATGGCCCGGCCCGCCTTCCTCTCCACCCGCGCCGCACACCTGCGGGCGCGCACCGCTCGCAGCTGCGCGGGGCTGCCCGCTGTCGGCGACCACTATGCCGCCCGCACCTGGGCGTTGACCGAAACCCGGTACGCTGTGCGCTTCCGGCGGAGAGTTCGGTGGACGGGTGCGACGCGGGCCGGAACGGCTCGGACGGGGGCGGGGCACGATGGCGGACAGGGGCGGCGCGCGTCTGAACCGGCGGGCCGGACCGATCGGCACTTTTCGATTGCAACAGCTGGTTCTGTTCGAAGTGGCGGTGGCGGTCCTGCTGTGCGCCCGGGTCTTCGGGCCCGCGCTCCTGGGCCCTGCGGGGATGACGTCCGCGCTGCTCGTGGTCGTCGCCGTCGTGCGCAGACGCCGCCGTTCCCTTCCGGCCTGGCTGAGCACGGTCGTCGCGTTCCGGGCGCGGAACCGGCGGGCGGCCTCGCGGACCCCGGCGCCCGGTCCGGGCCCCTGGTCGCCGGTGGCCCCGCTGAACGAGTGCGCCCCGGCCCTGCGCACCTGTTCGTTCACGCACCGGAACCGGCGTCCGGTGGGGATGATCGGCGACGACACGCACCTCACCGTGGTGGTGCGGGTGGACGCGGAGGACACGCTGTTGCGGGCGGACCGGACCGTCCGGCCGCTGCCGCCGGGGCTCGTCCGGGACGTGATGGACGTCGACGGCATCCGCCTGGAATCGGCGCGGATCGTGCAGCACACCCGGCCCGCCCCCGCCCCGCACCTCCCCGGCGACGCGATCGCCGCGCTCAACTACGCGCCGCTGCAGGCCCGTACGGGGTCACCGGCGGTACGGATCACCTGGGTCACGCTGACGCTCGACCCGGAGCTCTGCCCGGAGGCCGTGCGCATGCGGGGCGGCGGCCTGACCGGGGCGCAGCGGTGCCTGTCGCGGGCGGCCGACCAGTTGTCCGGCCGGCTGGCCGGGGCGGGGTTCGGCGCGACGGTGCTGACGGAGCAGGAGCTGGGTGCCGCGCTCGCCGCCGCCGCCTGCGCGGACGCCACGACGGCCCCGCGTGCCGACGGGTCCCCGCGGACCGTCCGCCGCACCCGGGAGACCTCGCGGACGTGGACCTGCGACGGGCTCCGCCACACCGCGTACTGGGTGCGCCGGTGGCCGCGCTCCGCCGATGCGCCGATGCCCCGGCTGGTCGCGCTGCTCACCTCGGTGCCGGCGCTGGCCACGACGTTCAGCCTGACGCTGGCGCGGGGTGACCGGCAGGAGGTCGCGGCGGCGGGGTACCTGCGCGTCAGCGCGCGCACCGGTGACGAACTGCGATCGGCGCGGCGCGCATTGGAGCGTGTGGCACGCGGAGTGCGGGTCTCGCTCGTGCGGCTGGACCGCGAGCAGCTGCCCGGGGTGCTCGCCACGCTCCCGCTGGGCGGGTCCCGGTGACGGCGGCGGTGCCCGGAGGGGTGCGGGGCCGGCTGGGGTTCGGGCCGGTCGGTCCGCGCCGGCGGCGGTACACCATCGGCCCCGAGCAGCTGGCCGCGCTGGAGATGCCGGTGGGCGACGACGGGGTGGTGATCGGCGTGGACGAGGAGGGCTTCCCCGCCGTTCTCGGGCTCAACCGCCCTTCGCCGTACGACGTCACGCTCGTCGGCGGGCTGTGGACGGCACAGGTGCTCGCGCTGCGGGCAGCGGCGACGGGTGCGCGGATCGCGGTGGAGACGGGGCGGGCGCACGCCTGGGGGAGCCTGGTCCGGGCCGCCGGTGGCAGCGGGTGCGTGGCACTGCACGAGGTCGGCCGGGTGCCGCCGATGGGCCCCTCGGCGGCCTCGCCGGTCGTCGTCGTACGGGATTGCGGCATGCGTCCGCCGCCCGGGCGGGCCGTGTCCGGCCCCTGGCAGTCGGTGCTGACCCTGTTGCCGTATCTGGGACCGGCCGCGCCCGCGCTGACGGAGAAGGCGTCGCTGGTGGGCGTGCAGCGGGTGTCACCCGGCGAGGCGGAGGAGGCCGGGCGTCTCCTGCGGCTGCCGGCCGGCGCGGTCCGCGCGCTGCCCGCACTGGCGGACGGGGCCACCCTCTGGTGCACCCGGCGGGAGAGCCGGCTGGTGACGACCCGGGCGACCGACGCGGAGACCGGGCTCCTGGGCGCCGCGCGCCGGGTGGACTGACGGGCGTACGCCCGGGAGACCGCGAGCGTGCGTTCCGGGGGGCGACGGACGGGATCACCGGTGTGGTTGTGCCTGTTTGACCGCTTTGGGTTTCACTCCCCGTCGCACTCACTCCACTTGGGTGCACTACGTGACGTACGGGACAGGGTGCGCGGTGCTGTACGGCCTGCCTCGGCGGGGCCCATGGCGTTTAGGCTGGGTCCGGACGCGGCGGAGAACCTGGGGACAGGCCATGTGCGTCCCAGGGGGAGAGCCGGGCGGTTCGCGTTACGGGAACGCCCCCACCCACCACGGCACAAGGGTGCTCGACCACACCAGGAGGCAAAGTGAACGGCGATCGGGACGAGATGCGCGGGGGCTGGGACAAGCCCGTCGACGAGTCGTCCGACGCGGAGCCCGCCGAGACGACGGGTGAGTTCACCATCGACTACACCCCGCCCGCCTGGTACACGCAGAACGCGCCGGGCGACTCCCTGGGCGGCGCCGGTACGCCGCCGGCATCGCCCCCGCCGCCGAGCGGGGACCCGGTGCCGCTCCCCCCGCCCCCGGCGCAGCGCGGCTTCGACCCCGACTGGACCCCGGCTCCGCCGGACACCGGCGACCTCGACAGCGGCGCCACCATGCGGTTCTCGGCCTCCGCGCTGAAGCGGGAGATCGAGGAGCGGGACCGCGCGGCGCGCGCGGCGGAGACGGACGCCGGGGCGGGGGGCGGCGACGCGCCGTCCGCCGGCGGCGGAGACGACCTGTCCGAGGCCGCCGGTGCCGTTCCGGACGACGCGGCGGGTACGCCCGACGCGGAGCCGGAGGAGTCCTGGGACGACGTCCTGGGGAGGGTCTTCGACTTCGAGCCCGAGGCGGCCGAGGTCGCCCCGGAGCCCGCGGACACGGCGGGAAGCTCCCCCGCCGCCGAGGACGGCGAGGAGGGCGAGAAGGCCGACCCCGCGTCGGCCGGCGCGCCCTCGGAGCCGTACACCCCGAAGCCGTACACCTCGAAGCCGTACGACGCGGAGCCGGCGGACGCCGCATCCTCGGACTCCGCGCCCTCGGACGCCGCGCCCTCCGACGAGGTCCGCGCGGCTTCCGGCGAGGCGGCCTCCGCCGAGCCGGACGACGAGGCTCCGGTAACCGACGCCACCCCGGACGCGGCGCCCCGCGACGTACCGGCGGACAGCGCACCGCAGGACGCCTCGCCGTCCCCCTGGGCACCGGCCGCCCCCGCGCAGGGGGGTCTCCCGCCGCTGCCGCCCGCCTTCCAGCCGGCCGCCGCCCAGCAGGCGCAGGCACCGCAGCCCGAGCCCGCCCCGCCCCAGGCGCCCCAGCCCCAGCCGCCCGCCCCGCAGTCCGGCTACGGCTTCCCCCAGCAGGCACCGCAGCCGCACCAGCCGGAGCCCCAGCCCGCGCAGCCCCTCCCGGCCGCCGGCCTCCCGGCGCAGCGCCCGCAGCCGCCCGCGCCCCAGACCCCGCAGGCGCCCCCGTCGCAGGCTCCCTGGTCCGCGCAGCAGCAGCCCCAGGGCGGCTACGGCTTCCCGCAGGGCGCCCAGGCCCCGGCCCAGGGCACCCCCGCCCCCGCGGCCGACGCGGGCACCCCGAACCTCCCCGCGCAGGTCCAGCCGGAGCCGCAGCCGCAGCAGCCCGTCGACCCCCGGGCCGGTACCTCCTGGCCCACCCCCGCGCCTCGGGACCCGCGGTCCGGGCCCGGCGCGCCGCTGGGGTACACCGCCGCCGTGGAGCTCACCTCCGACCGGCTCATCCGGGGCAAGCAGAAGACCCGGAGCAGCCGCAACCCCTCCGGTGCCTCGCGCTTCAAGCTGGGCGGGAAGAAGGAGGAGCAGGAGAGGCAGCGCAAGCTGGAGCTCATCCGTACGCCGGTGCTCTCCTGCTACCGGATCGCGGTGATCAGCCTCAAGGGCGGTGTCGGCAAGACCACGACGACCACCGCGCTCGGCGCGACCCTGGCCAGCGAGCGGCAGGACAAGATCCTCGCGATCGACGCCAACCCTGACGCGGGCACGCTGGGCCGGCGGGTGCGCCGCGAGACCGGGGCGACCATCCGCGACCTGGTGCACGCGATCCCGCACCTCAACTCGTACATGGACATCCGGCGGTTCACCTCGCAGGCGCCCTCCGGACTGGAGATCATCGCCAACGACGTGGACCCGGCGGTCTCCACGGCCTTCAGCGACGAGGACTACCGGCGCTCGATCGACGTGCTCGGCAAGCAGTACCCGATCATCCTCACGGACTCGGGGACCGGTCTGCTGTACAGCGCGATGCGCGGTGTGCTGGACCTGGCCGATCAGCTGATCATCGTCTCGACGCCCTCGGTCGACGGCGCGTCCAGTGCGTCTACGACGCTGGACTGGCTGTCGGCGCACGGGTACGCGGAGCTGGTCCAGCGGTCCATCACCGTGATCTCCGGCGTCCGCGAGACCGGAAAGATGATCAAGGTCGACGACATCGTGCAGCACTTCCGGACGCGCTGCCGCGGAGTGGTCGTCGTGCCGTTCGACGAGCACCTGTCGGCCGGTGCGGAGGTCGACCTCGACATGATGCGGCCGAAGACCCGGGAGGCGTACTTCGACCTCTCCGCCCTGGTCGCCGAGGACTTCGCGCGCGCCCAGCAGCAGCAGGGGCTGTGGACGTCGGACGGCAGCGGGCCGCCGCCGCAGTACGCGCCGCCGCTGCCGGGCCGGCCGGTCCCCGGACAGCAGGCCCCGGGCCAGCAGCCGTACGCGCCCCAGCCTTCCCAGCAGCCCCAGCATCCTCAGCAGCCCGGTCAGCCCCAGTACCCCGGACAGCCGTACGCGCCGCAGCAACCCGGTCAGCCCTACCAGCAGCAGCCGCACGACGGCCGGCAGCCCTACCCCCCGCAGCCGGGTCCCGGCGCCGGGCAGAACTGGCAGCAGCCACCGGCCCAGCCGCAACCCCCGGCCGACCAGCCCGGACACCCCGAGTTGCACGGTCCCGTACCGCCCGCCGGATGGCAGCAGCAGCCGCCGCCAGCGCCTCAGCAGTAGGGCGTCAGAGGTCTGAACCAATGAGGGTCCGCATCGCCTCCGCGATGCGGACCCTTTTGGCATATCCGCAGACCACACGCCGTTTCGGGGACCGTTGACGCGGCTCGACCACCGCTGATAAACCTTCGCAACACCAGCCGGCGAACCGAAGTTCAACACGCCTTCCCGTGCGAGTCATGACACGAGGTCCCAGACCATGGTCGTAAGAGTTCCGTCCTCCTCCGCCCCGCCACGCTCACGTCTGCGGGTGCTCCTGGCCTCCGGTGCCGCCGCCCTCGCTCTCGCGGCCGGGTCCGTCGTACCGGGAATGCCCCTCGGGGCCGCGCCCCAGCAGGCGCAGGCCGCCGACAGCGGTAACAAGACACTCACCGTCGCGGTCGCGCAGAGCGTCGACTCCCTGAGCCCGTTCCTCGCCCAGAAGCTGCTGAGCACCAGCGTCTCGCGGCTCATGTACGACTTCCTGACGAACTACGACGCCAAGGACAACCACGCCATCCCCGGCCTGGCGACCAAGTGGGAGCCCTCCGCCGACAAGCTGACGTGGACGTACACCATTCGGAGCGATTCGAAGTGGTCCGACGGGCAGCAGGCGACCGCCGAGGACGCCGCCTGGACGTTCAACAAGATCATGGACGACGAGGCCGCGGCCCAGGCCAACGGCAGCTTCGTCACCAACTTCAAGAAGGTCACGGCCCCCAGCCCGACCGAGCTGGTCATCGAGCTCAAGAAGCCGCAGGCCACCATGGCCGCGCTCGATGTGCCGATCGTGCCGAAGCACGTGTGGGAGAAGGTCGGCGACTTCTCGAAGTTCAACAACGACACGAAGTTCCCCGTCGTCGGCAACGGCCCGTTCATCCTGACGGACTACAAGGTCGACCAGTACGTGAAGCTCAAGGCCAACAAGGACTTCTGGCGCGGAGCGCCCAAGTTCGACGAGCTGGTCTTCAAGACGTACAAGGACCAGGACGCCGCCGTCGCCGCGCTGCGCAAGGGTGAGGTCTCCTTCGTCGCCGGTTCGCCCGCGCTGACACCTGCTCAGGCGAACTCGCTCAAGGGCGACAAGAACATCAAGGTCAACGAGGGCCCCGGCCGCCGCTTCTACGCGCTGGCCACCAACCCCGGCGCGCGCACCAAGGACGGCAAGAAGTTCGGCAACGGCAACAAGGCGCTGCTCGACCAGAGGGTGCGCCAGGCGCTGTTCCTGTCGATCGACCGCGAGACGATCATCGACAGGGTGTTCCAGGGGCACGCCGTCGAGGGCAAGGGCTACATCCCGCCGCGCTTCTCGGCGTACGCCTGGGAGCCCTCCGCCGACCAGGCGCTGAGCTACGACCCCGACAAGGCGGCGAAGCTGCTGGACGAGGCGGGTTACAAGCTCAAGGGCGACCAGCGCGTCGGCAAGGACGGCAAGCCGCTCGACCTGCGCATCCTGTGCCACGCCACCGACCCGAACGACAAGGCGGTCGGCAAGTACCTGAAGGAGTGGTGGGGCAAGCTCGGCATCGGGCTGAAGGTCGACTGCCTGGACGACGTCTCCGTGCCCTGGTACGCCGGTGAGTACGACCTGGCCTTCGACGGCTGGTCGGTCAACCCGGACCCCGACTTCGTCCTCGGCATCCACACCTGCGCCGCCCTGCCCACCAAGGCCAAGGCGAGCGCCGCCACCGACAACTTCATCTGCGACAAGTCGTACGACGAGCTGTACAAGAAGCAGCTCGCCGAGTACGACCCCGCGAAGCGGGCGGAGATCGTCGGGCAGATGCAGTCCTGGCTGTACGACTCCGGGTACATGAACGTCATGGCCTACCCGAACGCGGTCGAGGCGTACCGCACCGACCAGATCAAGTCGATCACGACCATGCCCGAGGCGGCCGGGAACATCTACGGCCAGGACGGCTACTGGAGCTGGTGGTCGGCCGTTCCGGCGGGCGGTGACGGCACGTCGGACGGCGGCAGCTCCGGCTCCTCCACCGGTGTGATCATCGGAATCGTGGTGGCGGTCGTGGTCCTCGCAGGTGGCGGGTTCCTGATCTCGCGGCGCCGCCGCACCAGCGCGGACGATCGCGAGTAGGTTCTCGAACGGGATGCGAGGAACCGGCCGGCGCGGGTGCGGTACCAGGCCCGCGCCGGCCGGTTCCTTCCAGGAACGACACGAGTAACGAGAGTTCCCCATGACAGCTGACAGCACTCCGGCGCTCGTGCAACAGGCGGACGCGGCCACGGACGGCCCTCCGGCCGGCCCCTCGGCCGCACGCGGTCCACGGGCGCGCAACACCACGGCCTATCTGAAATATGTGGCCGCCAAGATCGCGGGCGCCGTCGTCTCGCTGTTCGCGGTTCTGGTCACCAGCTTCTTCCTCTTCCGGCTCATTCCCAGCGACCCGGTCAAACAGATGACGGGCGGCCGGCGGGTCTCGGCCGAACAGCTGGAGTCGATGCGCCATCAGTTCGGGCTCGACCAGCCGATGTGGCAGCAGTTCACCAGCTACATCGAGGACGCGCTCACCGGCGACTTCGGTGACTCGTACGCGTACCACGCACCGGTCATCGACAAGATCGTCGAAAAACTGCCGGCGACGCTGCTGCTCACCGGCACCGCCTACGTCCTCTACAGCCTGATCGGCCTCTGGCTCGGCACCCGCACCGCCTGGCGCAACGGCTCGGCCGGCGACCGGTTCAACACGGCACTCGCGCTCACGCTGTACTCGGTGCCGTCGTTCTGGCTCGGGCTGCTCCTGATCATCGTCTTCTCGGTGGGCGTCGGCCCGATCCCGGGCATGTTCCCGACGGGCGGGATGTCGTCCGGGGACACGAGCGGTCTGGATTACGTCATCGACGTGGCGCACCACATGGTGCTCCCGGTCATCACCCTGGTGGCGGTCGGGTACGCGCAGACGCTGCTGGTGATGCGGTCCTCGCTGCTGGACGAGATGGGCAGCGACTATCTGACGACGGCCCGCGCCAAGGGGCTGCGGGACGACGTCGTACGCCGCAAGCACGCCGTGCCCAACGCGATGCTGCCCACCTTCACGCTCATGTTCGTCAACCTGGGGCATGTGGTCGCCGGGCAGATCCTGGTGGAGACCGTGTTCTCCTGGCCGGGCCTCGGTTCCCTGTTCTACCAGGGCCTGAGCACCCCCGACCTGCCACTCGTCCAGGGCCTGTTCTTCGTCTTCGCCACCGCGGTGATCCTGGCGAACACCCTTGCCGATGTGCTGTATCCGCTGCTCGATCCCCGGGTGGGCCGATGACCACGACCGATTCCATGCCCACGCCGACCCCGGCGCCGGCCCCGCCCGAGCCCGTCCGGAGCGCCCGTGCGCTGGCCCGGGCCCGCAAACGCCGGTCCGCGGCCCGCTTCTGGCGGGAGTACCGCACGCACAAGGGCGGCATGTGGGGCCTCGGCGGCCTGGTGCTCATCGCCCTGGTGGCCCTGGCCGCGCCCCAGCTCGTCGGCGCCGACTCGGAGAGCGTCACCGAGGCGTCCGGCGGCGCGCTCGAATCGCCCAGCGGCGAGTTCCCGCTCGGCACCGACCAGTTCGGGCGCAGTGTGCTCGCGCTGCTGGTGTGGGGTGCGCGCGTCTCGCTCACCGTGGGGCTGCTCGCGGCGTTCCTGTGCGTCGCCATCGGCACGATCGTGGGGATCGTCGCGGGCCACTTCCGCGGCTGGTACTCGACGGTGCTGATGCGGGTGACCGACTGGTTCCTGGTGATGCCGACGCTGGTCCTCGCGGTCGCCCTCGCCTCGGTGATGGACCGCTCCCTGTGGACCATCGTCATCGCGATCGGCGTCACGACCTGGCCGACCACCGCCCGTCTGGTGCGGGCGCAGACCCTCGCCGTGGAGTCCCGCCCGTACATCGAGCGTGCCCGCGCGCTGGGCGGCGGCCACGGCCACATCATGCTCCGGCACGTCCTGCCGAACGTGATGCCGCTGGTGCTCGCCCAGACCACGCTGGCCATCTCCAGCGCGATCCTGAGCGAGGCCACGCTGGCCTTCCTCGGCCTCGGCGATCCGACCATCACCTCCTGGGGCAGCATGCTCCAGGACGCGCGCGCCGCGGGGGCGGTGAGCGCCGGCGACTGGTGGTACCTGGCCCCGCCCGGCATCGCCATCGCCCTGGTGGCCCTGGCGTTCACGCTGTGCGGCCGCGCGATCGAGTCCGTCCTCAATCCCAAGCTGGGGGTGGCCCGTTGAGCACGACGAGCATCCGCAAGACGCCTCTCCTGGAGGTACGCGACCTGACGGTGACGTACGCCGGCGGCGCGCAGGCCGTCCGCGGTGTGAACCTCCGGGTGGAGGCCGGGCGCAAGCTGGGCATCGCCGGGGAGTCCGGCTGCGGCAAGTCCACGCTGGCGCTGGCCCTGCTGCGGCTGCTGCCCGCGGGGACGAAGGTGACCGGCGAGATCCTGCTGAACGGCGAGGACGTCCTCGCGATGAAGTGGGGCCAGGTCAGGGCCGTGCGCTGGGCGGGCGCGTCGATCGTCTTCCAGGGCGCGATGCACTCGCTGAACGCGGTGCACCGCATCGGGGACCAGATCGCCGAGCCGATCCTGCTGCACAAGAAGGTCACCCAGGCCGCCGCGCGCAAGCGGGCCGGTGAGCTGCTGGAGCAGGTGGGGCTGCCCGCCGCCCGGGTGGACGCCTATCCGCACGAGCTGTCCGGCGGGCAGCGGCAGCGCGTGATGATCGCGATGGCGCTGGCCTGCGATCCGGGCCTGATCATCGCGGACGAGCCGACGACGGCCCTGGACGTGATGATCCAGGCCCAGATCCTGCGCCTGATCGAGCAGCTGGTCTCCGAGCAGGACCTCGGCCTGGTCATGATCAGCCACGACCTGGCGGTGCTGTCCGACACCTGCGACCGGCTCGCCGTGATGTACGCGGGCCGGGTCGTCGAGGAGGGCCCGGCGTCCGAGGTCTACGAGAGCGCGCACCACCCGTACAGCAGGGCCCTGTCGGGCGCCTTCCCGCGCATCGGGGACCCGTCGTCCCGGTTCGCGCCGCAGGGCCTGCCCGGCGACCCGCCCGACCCGTCGGCGCTGCCGGCCGGCTGCACCTTCCACCCGCGCTGCGCCCTGGCCCTGGACTCCTGCGCCACACAGGACCAGGTGCTGCGGGACGCGGGCCCGGGACGGCAGGCGGCGTGCGTGCTGGTGGGTCCCGAGGGGGCGGCGGCACCGGTCCTGCCGGGCGCCGAGGAAGCAAGGAGCACATCATGACGACGACCCCCGTGGACCTGCTCAGCGCGCAGGGGCTCCGGATCACCTTCCCCGGCCGGCACGGGGCCGAGCCGGCGCGTGCGGTGGACGGGGTGGACCTGGACATCCGGCCCGGTGAGATCGTGGCCCTGGTCGGCGAGTCGGGGTGCGGCAAGACGACGCTGGCCCGCTCCCTGCTGGGTCTGGTCCCGCCCACGGCCGGGCAGATCACGTTCGACGGGAAGCCGCTGGACTACGGGAGCCGGGCGCTCAAGGCGTACCGCAAGCGCGCGCAGCTGGTCCTCCAGGACCCCAGCGGCTCGCTGAACCCGCGCCACACGGTGTACGACGCGGTGGCCGAGGGTCTGCGCATCCACGGCTACGCGGGCGACGAGCGGCAGGCGGTGCACGACGCGCTGTCCCGGGCCGGGCTGCGTCCGCCGGAGCGGTTCTTCCTGCGCTACCCGCACGAGCTGTCGGGCGGTCAGCGCCAGCGCGTCGTGATCGCGGGGGCCCTGGTCCTGGAGCCGGAGCTGATCGTGGCGGACGAGCCGGTGGCCTCGCTGGACGCGTCGGTGCGCGGCGAGATCCTGGCGCTGCTGCTGCGGCTGCGCGAGGAGCTGGGGCTCTCCGCGCTGGTCGTGACGCATGACCTCGGTCTGGCGTGGAACATCGCGGACCGGGTCGCGGTGATGTATCTGGGCCGCATCGTGGAGACGGGTGACGTCGAGCAGATCCTGACGGCCCCGCGCCATCCGTACACCCAGGCGCTGCTGTCGGTGCTGCCGGAGGCGCCGGGCGATCCGGTGGTGCTGACCGGCGAGCCGCCGGACCCGTCCCGGGTGCCGTCCGGCTGCCGCTTCCACGCCCGCTGCCAGGTGCTGGCCTCGGGCGAGGCGGAGCGGGCGGGCGTCGCGGACGCCTGCCGTACGCAGGACCTGCCGGTCCTGTCGGGCGGCGGGGAGACGCAGGTGGCGTGCCACTGGGCGACGGCGAAGGTGACCGCGCCCACGTCCTGACGGGCCTACGGGTTTCCCGGCCGCACCGGCCGGGAAACCGCGCGGTCAGTCCTGCTCGGCGGCGGCGATCAGCTCGCTGCACCGCTTCACGTCGGCGGCCATCGCCACCAGCAGGTCGTCGATCGTGTCGAACTTCAGCATCCCGCGTACGTACGCCAGAAAGTCCACGGCCACGTGCAGGCCGTACAGGTCCAGGCCGACGCGGTCGATGGCGTACGCCTCGACGGTGCGCTCGGTGCCGTCGAATTGCGGGTTGGTACCGACCGAGATCGCGGCGGGCATCGCCTCGCCGTTCACGTGCAGCCAGCCCGCGTAGACGCCGTCGGCGGGGATCGCGGTGTGCGGGAGGGTCTCGACGTTCGCGGTGGGGAAACCCAGCTCGCGGCCGCGCTGCGCGCCCCGGACGACGACGCCCTCGACGCGGTGCGGGCGGCCCAGGATCTCGGCGGCGCCGGCCACGTCCCCCTCGGCGACCAGGCGCCGGGTGAGCGTGGAGGAGAACGGCTCGCCGCCGCCCGCCGCGCCGCTCACCCGCAGGTCGATGACCTCGACGCGGTAGTCGTGCTCGGCGCCCAGCTCGGCCAGCAGCTCGACGTTCCCCGCGGCCTTGTGGCCGAAACGGAAGTTGGGGCCCTCGATGACCAGTTGGGCGTGCAACTTGTCGACCAGCACCTTCGCGATGAAGTCGGCCGGGGCGAGCCGTGAGAACTCCGTGGTGAACGGCAGGATCAGCATCGCGTCCACGCCCAGCTCCGCCATCAGCTCGGCGCGCCGGTGGTGCGGGGCCAGCAGCGGCGGGTGGCTGCCGGGCCGGACGACCTCGCTGGGGTGCGGGTCGAAGGTCACGACGACCGACGGCACGCCCAGCTCGCGGGCCCGCTCGACGGCGCGGCCGATGATCAGCTGGTGTCCGCGGTGCACCCCGTCGTACGAGCCGATGGTGACGACGCTGCGCCCCCAGTCCTGGGGGATGTCCTCCAAGCCTCGCCAGCGCTGCACTCTGACCGCTCCTCGCCCGAACCTGTGTACGTGGATTTCTCGCTTACGCAGGTCTAAGACTGCCATGCTCACGCCCTGCGGCCTGCATCGGCATGGGCATCGGAGCCCTCAGCGCCTCAACCGTGCGCCGTGCGCTGGGCCCGACGACGGCCGCCCACTCCTGTGGCGCCTCGGCCAGCCAGCCCGCGACCAGCGCGCCGAACCCGGGCACCTCGCGCACCAGCGCGACGAGCCGCCGGTCGAACAGGGCGGCCCCTTCGGGGGTGCGCACGAGGAGCATGCCGGTCCGGTGGACCAGCGCCCGGGTGCGCACCGGCGTCCGCCCGGCGCAGCCGGCCGCGGCGGCCCGCAGCAGGGCCTCCAGGACCACCGGGTCCGGGCTCCCCCCGCGCTGCTCTGCGTCCAGCAGCACCTCCAGGAGCTCGTCGCGGGTGGGCTGCGACGCGGGGCTGCCCGGGGAGGCGAGCACCGCGGCCAGCGATCCCCGGACCGGTGCCGCCGCCGGACGGTCCCGGAGCAGCGCGGTGAGCAGCGGCAGCAGCAGGGCGCGGGCGGCGGGCCCGTGTTCGAGGCGGCGGTCGAGGTACGCGGCGGTGTGCGCCGTGTCCTCCGGGTGGCCCCCGGCGTAGGCGCGTACGAGTCCGGCGGCGTGCAGCGCGAGCTCCGGGGCGTCGATCCCGGCCAGGGCCCGCAGCACCTCGCCCGCGCCCTGGTCCGGCCGCGCGAGCCGGTCCCGGTAGGCGGTCACCACGATGTCCGCGTGCGTGGGGAGGGCTGCGGCGAGCGCGGCGGCGGGCACCCGCACGTCCTGCGGGCCCTCGGCGACGAAGGCCCGGACGGCCTGCGGGAGGTAGCGGGCCCGGGTCCGGGGGTCCGCGACGAGCAGGGCGAGGACCGGCCCGTGCAGTTCGCTGTCGGCCGGGCGGGCCAGCACCGCGAGCACGGCCCGGCGCACCCGGTCGCGGTCCGCGTCCAGGGTCAGGCGGGGGGCGACGAGCGTCGCGTACTGGACGGCGGCGACCCGGCGCGGGCGGCGGTCCTCGTCCCCGGTCCACCGCTCGACGGCCCGGCACAGCGCGGCGGGCTCGTCCTCGGCGAGCGCGGCGAGCAGTTCCTCGGCCCGGGGGTGCCCGGCGTCGACGAGCGCGTCGGTCAGATCGTCGACGGCGAGGTCCCGGCGGGCGTGGAGGAGGGCCTGGGCCGCGGCGGCGACGGTGGGGCGGCCGGGGACGGCGTCCGTGGGCGGCTCGGCGCCGGCGGCCGGCAACGGGCGCTCGTCCGTGAACCAGGCGCACAGGAGGGGCTGCACCGTACGCGGATGGGCGGCGAGCCGCCGGGCGACGGCGTCGAGGAACCGCGCGTCGCCGTCCCCCTCGCCCGGCGGCCCGTCCGCCGGGACGAGGCGGCGGAAGAGGTCCATCCGGTCCGCCTCGGGCAGCCGCAGTCTCCGCCAGAACCACGGCCCGAACTCCGCGTACGCCCCGCGCGCCCCTCCCCCGCCCGCCTCGGCGGAACTCCGCACGACGCGCCCGGCGAGCAGCCGGAGCACACCGAGGTACGGGCGGGCGTCGGGCACCCTGAGCAGGGTTTCGGCGAGCAGGTGCGCGGCCCACCAGCGCGGGTCGGAGAGGGGCCGGGCCCGGTCGCCGTCCGCCCCCTCCGGCAGCCGGTCCAGCGCCTCGATGAGGTCCGCCAGCCGGTGGGCCAGGGCGGCCGTGCCCTGGCGGCGGGAGAGGAGGAGCAGGGCCTGGATCACGGGGCCGATCCGGTGCCGGGGCACGGGCAGGCTGCGCGGCCCGGCCGGAGGCGGGTCCTCGGCCGGCCCGCCCCGCCGGGGGCGCGGCACCCGGGCGCCGTCCTCCGCCGGCTCCGCGTGCCACCGGTGCACCAGCGCCCGCAGGGCCGCGTCCAGATCGAGGTGCGCGCTCTGGATCCGGTCCCCCACCTCCTCGTGGGCGAAGCGGTAGCCGGCGCCGGCCGGGACGAGGAGCCCTTCGCCGAGGACCGCCCGGGCCCACCCCGTGCGCCAGGGGAACAGCTCCTCGAAGGCGGTCCGGTCCAGCTCGCCCTGTCCGGGGCCGAGGCAGCGGCGGGCCGCCTCGTGGACCTGTCCGGCCACCCGGGCCGCCAGGCGCCGCACCGCGGTGGGCCCGGGGCGGCTCCCGGCGGCGATGCGGACGGCGACGCGCAGGCACATCAGGTCGAGGTGGGCGGCGAAGACCTCCTCCGTGCCGGGGCGCGCGGGTGTGCCCGGCGGCAGGGCCTCGCGTACCTCGGCGAGCAGGCGGAGGGTCAGCGGGTGGCGGTCGTGGCCGGCGGCGAGGGCGTCGGGCGGGAGGCCGAGCCCCTCCCGGGCCCGTTCGGCCTGGCCGGCCGTGAAGTCGGTGACGCGGACCGCCGGAGGGAGCCGCCGGGCGGGCCTGGAGGGCCGGTGCAGGGCCTCGGGCGGGTAGAGCGCGCCGGCCGTCTCCCAGTGCTCGGGGCGGCAGCCGACGACGAGCCGGGCGCGGTTCTCGCGGAGCCAGCGGGCCGTTCCGGTGGTCCACTCGGCGAGCCGGTGGGCCAGGACGGGCGGCATCTCCTCCGGGGCGTCCAGCAGGACCAGCAGCGGGACGCCGGAGCCCGCGGCCAGCCGGGCGACCCGCTCGGGCGTGGCGTCGGCCGTGTCGCCCGGGGTCCCGGCGGCGGCGACGATGCGCCCGGCCTGCTGGAGCGTGCGCGCGACGGCGTCGGCGACGGAGGTGTCGTCCGCGAGGAGGTCGGCGCCGCGCAGCCACAGCGTGGGCGCGGGCACCGGACCCGTCGCCCGGCGCGCGGCGATCGCGGCGAGCTCGGTGGTCCGGCCGGTGCCCGGCTCGCCGACGAGACCGAGGACCACGGGCGGTTCCTCCGGTCCGGCCGTGCCGACCGGGCCGGCCGCCGCGAACGCCTCCGCCTCGGCGCGGACGTCGGGCCGCTCCACCGGCTCGGGACGCTCGCCCGGGCCGCCCGCCGAGCCGACGGACATGGCGGTGAGCTGGAGGGCGCCGGCCAGGTTGAGATCGGGGCCGTAGCCGGGGACGGTCGCGGCGTTGCGCCGCAGCAGCTCGCCCAGCGGCCCGTCGGCGGGCGCCCCGGCGAGCGGCGCCGCGCAGCCGGCCGTGGCGTGGGAGGCGCGCAGGGCGAGCCCGAGGACGGCGATGACGGCGCCGCTGTCCGGGTCGAGCACGGGCCCGCCCACCGCCGCGCCGCCCAGCCGGAGCGCGTCGCTGCCGTCCGTTCCGAGGGCCAGTTCCAGGGCGCTGTCGATGCGGTGGGTGCGGCCGCGACTGGTGTAGGTGACCGGCGTGCGGCCCAGCACGCGCGCCTCGCGCAGACCGTGTGCGGCGACCGTCACGTACGTACCGGGGTCGATGCGCTCCCGTACGCGGATGGGGAGCGGCCGGACGCCGAGGGTGTCGGGGCCGCCGGTGGGCAGGAGGGCGAGGTCCCATTCGGGCACGGCGGTGATCTCGGCGGCCTCGACGCGCCGGATGCGGCCGTCCGTGCCGTGCAGCAGGAGGTGCGGAAGGCCGTCGACCGCTTCGTGGCTGGTGACGACCGTGCCCCGGTCGTCGGCGACGAAGCCGGTCCCCCGCGGCCGGCCGGCCGGATCGCACAGTCGTACCAGCGTCGCCCGGTCCCCGCATCCCATGATCCGACGGTAGGCCGCCGAAGATCCCCGCGCGGACCACTCCGGGCGAAAGCGCCCCCGTCACCCCCCTGATTCACTCCGAGCGCCTGCCCGTTGGGGTGAATCCAGGGCGTTCGCCGGACAGAAAGGGGTGGGGGGTCGTGGAGCGGGCACAGGGGGTTCTGCCCGCTCCACGGTGAGGGTCCGGCGAAGGCGCCGTCACCCGGTCAGCCGAAGACGGCGAGGCTCTTGGCCTTGCCCTTCTGCTCCTCGACCAGCACCAGGAACCGCCCGTCCGGCCCGAAGACGGCGACCGGCCCCGGCGGGTGGGCGGGCATGTCCAGGCGTACGCCGTTCAGCAGCAGCTTGGCCCGCTTCTCGTCCACGTCCCAGCGGGGGAACGCCGACGCGGCGGCCTCGCCCACCGGCATGACGGTCAGCTCCTCCTGGTGCTGGTCCAGCGTGCGCGCGGCGTCCAGCCCGTACGGGCCGACGCGGGTGCGCCGCAGGGCGGTCAGATGGCCGCCCACGCCGAGCCCGGCGCCCAGGTCGCGGGCGATGGCGCGGATGTACGTCCCCGAGGAGCAGACCACCGAGACGACCAGGTCGAGGACCGGCGTACCGTCCTCGGCGACCGCCTCGCGGACGTCGTAGACGCGGAAGGACGAGACGGTCACCGGCCGGGCCGGGATCTCGAACTCCTCGCCGCCGCGCACCCGCGCGTAGGACCGCTTGCCGTCGATCTTGATGGCGCTGACCTTCGACGGCACCTGCATGATGTCGCCGGTCAGGGCGGCGACCCCGGCGTCGATCGCCTCCCGGGTGACCCCGGAGGCGTCGGCGGACGAGGTGATCTCGCCCTCCGCGTCGTCGGTGACCGTGTCCTGGCCGAGCCGGATCGTGCCCAGGTACTCCTTCTCGGTCAGCGCGAGGTGGCCGAGGAGCTTGGTGGCCTTCTCGACGCCGAGCACGAGCACACCGGTCGCCATCGGGTCCAGGGTGCCGGCGTGGCCGACGCGACGGGTGCGGGCGATGCCGCGCATCTTGGCGACGACGTCGTGCGAAGTGAAGCCGGACGGCTTGTCGACGATGACAAGGCCATCCGGCGTCCTGTTGTTCTGCGTCGTCATTCGGAGGCGGTGTCCTCGTCCTCCGGCTTGCGGTACGGGTCCGCGTCGCCGGCGTACGTGGCGCCCGAGGACGCCTCGCGCACCTTGGCGTCCGAGGCCCGCGCCCGGTCGAGCAGGTCCTCGATCGCCCGGGCGTTCTCCGGGAGGGCGTCGGCCACGAAGGTCAGCGTCGGGGTGAACTTCGTCCCCGCCGCCGAGCCGACCGCCGAGCGCAGGATGCCCTTGGCGCTCTGCAGACCGGCCGCGGCGCTGGCCCGCTCCTCGTCGTCCCCGTAGACCGTGTAGAAGACCGTGGCCTCCCGCAGGTCACCGGTGACCCGGACGTCCGTGATCGTCACGTGGGTCCCCAGGCGCGGGTCCTTGATGCCGCGCTGCAGTTTCCCGGCGACCACCTCCTGGATGAGGTCCGCCAGCTTCTTAGCCCGCGCGTTGTCGGCCACTGGTCCGTCTCCTTCTGACTTGCTCAATCGTCTTCGTCGCTGTGCAGCCGCCGTCGTACGGACAGCAGCTCCACCTCCGGCCGGGCGGCGACGAGGCGCTCGCACCGGTCGAGTACGTCTGTGAGGTGCCGGGTGTCCCCGGAAACCACGGCCAGGCCGATCTCGGCCCTGCGATGGAGGTCCTGCCCGCCCGTCTCCGCCGCGCTCACCGCGTACTTGCGCTGGAGTTCGGCGACGATCGGACGGACCACGGAACGCTTCTCCTTCAGCGACCGTACGTCGCCGAGAAGCAGGTCGAAGGACAGTGTCCCCACATACATGTATGCCCGGATGTCCCGCCGGTTCGGGTTCGCGCCCCGCCGATGATCGGCGGGGACACAAGAACCGTACACGGAACGGCCGGGGCCGATCGACGGAAATAGGTCCCGTCGACCGGCCCCGACTGTTGAGGTACGGGTCAGCCTCGCGGCTTCTCGCGCATCTCGTACGTCGCGATGACGTCGTCGATCTTGATGTCGTTGAAGTTCCCGAGGTTGATACCGCCCTCGAAGCCTTCGCGGATCTCGGTGACGTCGTCCTTGAAGCGGCGCAGACCGGAGATGGTGAGGTTCTCCGCGACGACCTTGCCGTCGCGCAGCAGGCGCGCCTTGGTGTTGCGCTTGACCTCGCCGGACCGGACGAGCACACCGGCGATGTTGCCCAGCTTGGACGAGCGGAAGATCTCGCGGATCTCCGCCGTACCCAGCTCGACCTCTTCGTACTCCGGCTTGAGCATGCCCTTGAGGGCCGCCTCGATCTCCTCGATCGCCTGGTAGATGACCGAGTAGTAGCGGACGTCCACACCCTCGCGGTCGGCCATCTGCTGCGCACGCCCGGCGGCGCGCACGTTGAAGCCGATCACGATGGCGTCGGAGCCGGTCGCCAGGTCGATGTCCGACTCGGTGACCGCACCCACACCGCGGTGCAGGACCCGGATGTCGACCTCTTCACCGACGTCGAGCTGGAGCAGCGAGGACTCGAGGGCCTCCACCGAACCGGACGCGTCGCCCTTGATGATGAGGTTGAGCTCCTGGACCAGACCGGCCTTGAGCGCCTCGTCCAGGTTCTCCAGGGAGAACCGGACACCCTTGCGGGCGAAGTTGGCGTTGCGCTCGCGGGCGGCACGCTTCTCGGCGATCTGGCGGGCCGTACGGTCCTCGTCCACGACGAGGAAGTTGTCGCCGGCGCCCGGGACGTTGGTGAGACCGAGCACGAGGACGGGGGTCGACGGACCCGCTTCCTCGACGTTCTCGCCCTTGTCGTCGAGCATCGCGCGGACACGGCCGTAGGCGTCGCCGACCACCATCGTGTCGCCGACCCGCAGGGTGCCTCGCTGGACCAGGACGGTCGCGACGGCACCGCGGCCGCGGTCGAGGTGGGACTCGATCGCGATGCCCTGCGCGTCCTGCTCCGGGTTGGCCCGCAGGTCGAGCGAGGCGTCGGCGGTGAGGACGACGGCCTCCAGCAGCTGGTCGATGTGCAGACCCTGCTTGGCGGAGATGTCGACGAACATCGTGTCGCCGCCGTACTCCTCGGCCACCAGACCGAACTCGGTGAGCTGGCCGCGCACCTTGGTCGGGTCGGCGCCCTCGACGTCGATCTTGTTGACCGCGACCACGATCGGCACGTCGGCCGCCTTGGCGTGGTTCAGCGCCTCGATCGTCTGGGGCATCACACCGTCGTTCGCCGCCACCACGAGGATCGCGATGTCGGTCGACTTCGCACCGCGGGCACGCATGGCGGTGAACGCCTCGTGACCCGGGGTGTCGATGAAGGTGATCCGACGGTCCTCGCCGTTGACGTCCGCGGAGACCTGGTAGGCACCGATGTGCTGGGTGATGCCGCCGGCCTCGCCCGCGATGACGTTCGTCTTGCGGATCGCGTCCAGGAGTCGCGTCTTACCGTGGTCGACGTGACCCATGACGGTCACGACCGGCGGACGCGGCAGCAGGGCCTCGTCGCCGCCCTCGTCCTCGCCGAACTCGATGTCGAAGGACTCGAGCAGCTCGCGGTCCTCCTCCTCCGGGCTGACGATCTCCAGGACGAAGTTCATCTCGTCCGCGAGGAGCTTCAGCGTCTCGTCGGAGACGGACTGCGTGGCGGTGACCATCTCGCCGAGGTTCATCATGACGCCGACCAGCGAAGCCGGGTTGGCGTTGATCTTCTCGGCGAAGTCGGTGAGCGAGGCACCGCGCGACAGCCGGACGGCCTGTCCGTTGCCGCGAGGCAGCATCACGCCGCCGACCGACGGGGCCTGCATGGCCTCGTACTCCTGGCGCCTCTGCCGCTTCGACTTGCGGCCACGACGCGCAGGACCGCCGGGACGGCCGAAGGCGCCCTGCGTTCCACCACGGCCACCGGGGCCGCCGGGACGTCCACCGAAGCCGGGACGGCCGCCGAAGCCACCGCCGCCGCCGGGACGGCCCGCGCCGCCACCGCCGCCACCGGGACGGCCGGCGAAGCCGCCGCCACCGCCGCCGGGACCGGCCGGACGACCGGCGAAGCCACCGCCGCCGGGACGGCCCGCGCCGCCCGGACGACCGCCGCCGCCGGGACCGCGGCCACCGCCGGGGCCACCACCGGGACGCGGGCCGGCAGCGGGACGCTGCGGCATCATGCCCGGGTTGGGCCGGTTGCCACCGGGGCCGCCGCCCGGACGGGGCGCCTGCGGCCGGGGCATGCCGCCCGGGGTCGGACGCGGCGCGCCACCCTGGCCCTGCGGGCGCGGGGCGCCACCGGGGCCGCCCTGCGGACGCGGGGCGCCGGGGCGCTCCTGGCCGCCACCGGGACGCGGGGCGCCGCCGGGACGGGGGGCCTGCGGACGGGACATGCCCGTCGAGCCACCGGAGGTGAAGGGGTTGTTGCCCGGACGGGGACCGGCCGGACGGGCGCCGGGGCGCGGGGCGCCCTGGCCGGCGGGACGCGCGGGGCGCTCGCCGCCGCGGCCGCCGTCACGCTGGCCGCCGCCCTGCTGACCGGACGGGGCCGGACGCGCGGGACGGGGGCCGGGGGTCGCGCCGGTGGGGCGCGGTGCCTGCGGCGCGGCCGGCTGGGCCGGGGCCGGGGCCGAGAACTCCGCGGCGGGCACCGGCGTGACCGGGGCCTTCGGCGCGGGCTTCGGGCCCGGACGCGGGCCGGGGGCCGGCGCCGACGGGGCGGAGGGGGTGCTGCTCGGGGCCTCGGCGGCGGCCGGCTTGGGGGCCGGGGCGCCGGGCTTCGGGGCAGCGGGACGTGCCGCGGGGGCCGGAGACGGCGCCGCGGGCTTGGCGGGGGCGGCCTTGCGGGGCGCGCCCGGCTTGGCAGCGGGCTTGCCGGCGTTGCCGCCGGGCCCCTGCAGTGCGTCAGTCAACTTGCGCACGACCGGCGCCTCGATCGTCGAGGACGCCGAACGGACGAATTCACCGAGTTCTTGGAGCTTGGCCATGACGACCTTGCTCTCCACACCGAACTCCTTGGCGAGTTCGTATACCCGGACCTTAGCCACTTCGCTCCTTTTAGGTCCGGGTTACCGCCGGACCGTCGCTACTTCATGGGCGTACTCATCGCGTACTCATCGAGTGCTCATCGCAATCTCGACCTACTTCCAACTCGCGAGGTACCTGACCGCACGGGGACCCGTGCCGTTCATTTCTTACGGTGTCACCCGCTCGACGAACCGCTGTACCGCGGTCGGGTCGAACGGCCCCTTGGCCTTGAAGGCCCGGGGGAATGCCCGGCGGCGAACCGCCAGGTCCAGACAGTCGGGGACGGGATGCACGTACGCACCCCGGCCGGGCAGCGTACCGCGAGGATCGGGGACGCAGGCGTCCCCGTCCGCGACGATGCGCAGCAACTCGTTCTTGGCCGCCCGCTCCCGGCATCCCACACAGGTTCGCTCAGGGCAAGCGCGGGCGAGCGTCCGGCCAGACACGGCTAAGTCTACCTCCCCGCACCGACCTCACCCCTTTGGGGCAAAAATCGAACGTACGTTGTCGTGATCTCAGCGACCGGCCGACGGGATCTATTCCCGGGGGCCGCTCCGCGTGCGTCAGCGCCGGTCCGAGCGCTCCCGGGCCCGCTCGGCGCGCTCCCGGTCGGCGACGTCGCGCTCGGCGTCGGTCTCGGTGTCCGGGCGGATGTCGATGCGCCAGCCGGTGAGCCGGGCGGCCAGGCGGGCGTTCTGCCCCTCCTTGCCGATCGCCAGGGAGAGCTGGTAGTCCGGCACGGTCACCCGGGCGGAACGGGCACCGAGGTCGACGACCTCGACCTCGCTCACCCGTGCGGGTGACAGCGCGTTGGCGACCATCTCCGCCGGGTCGTCCGACCAGTCGACGATGTCGATCTTCTCGCCGTGCAGCTCGGCCATCACGTTGCGCACGCGTCCGCCCATCGGGCCGATGCAGGCGCCCTTGGCGTTCAGCCCCGAACGGGTCGAGCGGACCGCGATCTTGGTGCGGTGGCCGGCCTCGCGGGCGATCGCGCAGATCTCGACGGAACCGTCGGCGATCTCCGGGACCTCCAGCGCGAAGAGTTTCTTCACCAGGTTGGGGTGGGTCCGCGACAGCGTGACGGAGGGACCGCGCACGCCCTTGGCGACACGCACAACGTACGTGCGCAGCCGCAGGCCGTGGGTGTACTCCTCGCCGGGCACCTGCTCCTGCACCGGCAGGATGGCCTCCAGCTTGCCGATGTCGACCAGGACGTTCTTCGGGTCCTTGCCCTGCTGGACGACGCCGGTGACGACATCGCCCTCGTGGCCGGCGTACTCGCCGAACGTGCGGTCGTCCTCGGCGTCGCGCAGACGCTGGAGGATGACCTGCTTGGCGGTGGTCGCGGCGATCCGGCCGAAGCCCGACGGGGTGTCGTCGAACTCCTTGGGCTCCTGCCCCTCCTCCAGGTCAGCCGCGTCCTCCTTGGCCCACACCGTCACATGGCCGCGCTCGTCCAGCTCCACGCGCGCCCTGCGGTGGCTGCCGTCCGTGCGGTGGTACGCGATGAGGAGGGCCGACTCGATCGCCTCGACCAGGACGTCGAACGGGATCTCCTTGTCCTGCGCCAAGCCCTTCAGGAGCTTCACGTCGATGTCCACGGCTACGCCTCCTCTTCCTTCTTGTCCTTGCGGTTGAATTCCAGCTCCACGCGGGCCTTGGCGATCTCGTCGAAGGCGATCCGGCGGGCGGTGGGCTTGCGGCCCTTGACGCCCGGCACCTCCAGGTCGAGACCGTCCTCGTCCACCGCGAGGATGCGGGCCACCAGCTCGCCGCCCTCGCGCAGGGTCAGCCTGGCGAGGCGCCCGGTGGCGCGTACGTAATGGCGGTGCTCCGAGAGCGGGCGGTCGGCGCCGGGCGAACTGACCTCCAGGACGTATTCGTCCTCGCCCATGACGTCGGTCTCGTCCAGCTTCGCGGAGATCGCGCGGCTCAGCTCCGCGCAGGCGTCGAGCTCGACGCCCTCATCGGAATCCACGACGATCCGCAGCACCCTGCGGCGGCCTGCCCGGGAGACTTCGATCTCTTCCAGCTCCAGCTGCTCGGCGCTGACGAGCGGTTCGACCAGCCCGCGCAGCCTCTCGCTCTGGGTGGTGCTCATCCGGGTGACTCCTCGGCCGCGTGTGCTGTTGTGGGGATCTCGCGTGTCTGGTCAAAGGGTATCCGGTCGCAAGGGGTGTTGCTGTCCGCCGGTCCCCCGAGCGCGGGTACGCTCACAGGCGGTGATCACTTCCGGACAGATCCAGTCAAGACAGGTCCAGCCCGAAGGAGAGCAAGTGCGGCGTACGGGGACGACGCGCAGGGGCGCGCTCGCGGCGACCGGCGCGCTGGCCGCCGGGGCGGTGCTGTCCGGCTGCGGAAGCGACGACGACGGCACGGGCGGAGGCACCAAGGGCTCCGCGCACGGGGCTTCCTCAATGCGCGCGGAGAAGGCGCTGCGCGCCGGCGCCACCCGCACCACGGCGACCCTGCTGGCCGGCTACGAGCACGCGCTGCGGGCCCACCCGGCGGCGGCGGCGGCCCTCACCCCCCTGCGCGACGCGGTCCGCGCCCACCTCAAGGCGCTCTCCCCGGAGAAGGCCCCCGCGCCCGGTACGGCCCGCTCGCGCGCCACCGGACCCGCCGCCGCGGTCAAGGAGCTGGCGGCGGCCGAACGCTCCGCGGCGGACGCCTACACCGCGCTGCTCCCGGAGGCGCCCGGCGAGCTGGCCCGGCTGCTGGCCTCGGTCGCCGCCGCCTGCGCGGCGCACGCCTACCTGCTGACCGAACTGGCCAAGGAGACCCCGGCATGAGCGACGGCACGAACGACGGCCCGCTGGCGGCGGCCCAGGCGGCGCTGGCCGCCGAGCACGCCGCCGTCTACGGCTACGGGGTCGCGGGCGGCCGGGTCGCCGCGGAGCGCCGGGCCGAGGCCACCGCCGCGTTCCACGCCCACCGCGCCCGCCGCGACGCCCTGGTGCGCACGGTCCGCGACCTGGGCGGTGAGCCGGTGGCCTCGGACGCCGCGTACGCCCTGCCGTTCGCGGTGCCGGACGCGGCGGCGGCGGTCCGACTCGCCGCCGTGCTGGAGGACCGCGTCGGGTACGTCTACTCCGACCTGGTCCGGGCCGCCGACGGCTCGTTGCGGCGCAGCGCGGCGGACGCGTTGCGGGAGGCCGCGGTACGCGCGGCGCGCTGGCGGGGCAGCGGCGTACCCTTTCCCGGGCTCGCGGAGCGGGCCGGGGCGAAGGCCGGAACGGACGCGAAGGCCGGAGCCGGTGCCCGGCGCTGACACGGGCGCACCGCAGAAGGCTTGAAAGGGAACACAGCACGTATGGGTTTTGAACCGCCGCAGCGTCTGGTGCGAGCGCTCGGTGAGTCGTACGGGGATACGGCCGCCGGGGACTGGCTCGCGGGGCTGCCCGCACTGACCGCACAGGCGCTGGCCGCGACCGGCCGCGCCCCGGTCGTGGAGCGGGTCGCGGCCCCCGGCGGGCGCAGCAGTCTGGTTCTGCTGGTCCGGGGGGCCGACTCCACCCCGGCCGCCCTGAAGCTGGCCCCGTCCGGTGCCGCGCCGGAGCTCGAACAGGCGGCGCTGGCGCACTGGAACGGCTGGGGCGCGGTGCGGCTGCTCGACCCCGCGGACGGCGGGCGGCCCGTGCCGGGCGCGCTGCTGCTGGAGCGGCTGCACCCCGAGATGTCGCTGCGCTCGCTGCCGGAGGCGAAGGCGCTCCTGGAGGCCGCCGGGACGGTCCGCCGGCTGTGGGTCGACCCGCCGGCCGGGCACGGCTTCGAGACGGTGGCCGAGCGGACCGGGCGGCGGGTGGACGCCATGCGCGCCGCCGCCGCGTCCGATCCCGCGCTCGAACCGCTGGTCACCGCCGCGCTGGCGGCCCGCGACGAGCTGGTCGCCGGCTCCTTCGAGACGCTGCTGCTGCACGGCAACTTCCGGCAGAGCAAGGTGCTCGCGGGTGAGCGGGCGCCCTGGCTGACGGTCGGGCCGGAGCCGCTGGTCGGCGAGCGGGCCTATGACCTGGCGCGGCTGGTCCGGGACCGGGTGGAGGACCTGATCGCGTCGCCCGCCGGGGCGACGACGGCCCGGCGCAGGGTCAGGAAGCTCGCCGACTCGCTGGACGTGGACCAGGAACGGCTGCACGGCTGGACGCTGTTCCGTGCCGTGGAGTCGGGCACCCGGGCGCTGGCGGCCGGGCGCCGTCAGGAGGGCGAAGTGACCCTGGAGTTCGCCGGCTGGCTGTAGACCGCGCGCAGGGGCCCGCACGGAAGTTCCGTGCGGGGCCCCTGCGCGTGCGGAGCGTCAGTCCTGCTGTTCGGAGAGGCGGGCGACGGCCTCCTCGACCGTCAGCTCCTCGCGCTCGCCGGTGCGGCGGTCCTTCAGCTCCAGGACGCCTTCGGCCGAGCGGCGGCCGGCGACCAGGATCTTCGGGACGCCGATCAGCTCGGAGTCGGTGAACTTGACGCCGGGCGAGACGCCGGCGCGGTCGTCCACCAGGACGCGCAGTCCGGCGGCGGCCAGCTTGTCGGAGACCTCCAGGGCCAGTTCGGTCTGGAGCGCCTTGCCGGCGGCGACGACGTGGACGTCGGCCGGGGCGACCTCGCGGGGCCAGCACAGGCCCTTGTCGTCGGCGGTCTGCTCGGCGAGGGCGGCCACGGCGCGGGAGACGCCGATGCCGTACGAGCCCATCGTGACGCGGACGGGCTTGCCCTGCTGGCCGAGCACGTCGAGCGCGAAGATGTCGGCGTACTTGCGGCCGAGCTGGAAGATGTGGCCGATCTCGATGGCGCGGTCGACCTGGAGGCCGGTGCCGCACTCGGGGCAGGGGTCGCCCGCCTCGACCACGACGACGTCGAGGTAGTCGTCCACCTCGAAGTCGCGGCCCGCGACGACGTTCTTCGCGTGCTTGCCGTCCTTGTTGGCGCCGGTGATCCAGGAGGTGCCGGGGGCGACGCGGGGGTCGGCGATGTAGCGGACCTTCTCCAGGCCCTGGGGGCCGACGTAGCCGCGTACGAGGTCGGGGCGGCCCACGAAGTCCTCGGCGGTGACCAGCTCGACGACGGCCGGGGCCAGGTGCTCGCCCAGCTTGCCGAGGTCCACCTCGCGGTCGCCGGGGACGCCCACGGCCACGATCTCGCCGTCGACCTTGACCAGCAGGTTCTTCAGGGTGGCGGAGGCCGGTACGCCGAGGTGGGCGGCCAGGGTCTCGATGGTCGGGGTGTCGGGGGTGTCCAGCTCCTCGACGGGGCCGGTGCCCGAGGCGTCGCCGGGGGCGGCGTTGAAGGTGACGGCCTCGGTGTTGGCCGCGTAGTCGCAGTTCGGGCAGTCCACGAAGGTGTCCTCGCCGGCGGGCGCCGGGGCCAGGAACTCCTCGGAGGCGGAGCCGCCCATGGCGCCGGAGACGGCGGAGACGATGCGGTGGTCCAGGCCGAGCCGCTCGAAGATGCGGATGTACGCGGCGCGGTGCAGCTGGTACGCCTCGGCCAGGCCCTCGTCGGTGGTGTCGAAGGAGTACGAGTCCTTCATCTGGAACTCGCGGCCGCGCAGCACACCGGCCCGGGGGCGGGCCTCGTCGCGGTACTTCGTCTGGATCTGGTACAGGATGACCGGCAGGTCCTTGTAGGACGAGCACATGTCCTTGACGACCTGGGTGAAGATCTCCTCGTGGGTGGGGCCGAGGAGGTAGTCGGAGCCCTTGCGGTCCTGGAGCCGGAACAGCAGGTCGCCGTACTCGTCGTACCGGCCGCTCGCCTCGTAGGGCTCCTTGGGCAGCAGCGCGGGGAGCAGGACCTCCTGGCCGCCGATGGCGTCCATCTCCTCGCGGACGACGCGGGTGATGTTCTCCAGGACCTTCTTGCCGAGCGGCAGCCAGGTCCAGATTCCGGCGGCGGTGCGTCGTACGTAGCCGGCTCGGACGAGGAGCTTGTGGTTGAGCGTCTCGGCGTCCGCCGGGTCGTCGCGCAGTGTCTTGATCATCAATCGGGACATGCGCTGGACCTGGGCCATGGTGAACTCCTGCTCGGAAGGGTGATGGGCCCGAGGTTAGCGGGGCGGCCCGTGCGGGCGGAAATCCATTCAGCGAGTCCGGCGCAGTGGCAGGGGCGCTCCCATGACCGCGTACGGCTTGGGGGCGCTGGGGAAGAGCACCTGGCGGGCCAGGTCCTGGTAGCCGAGGGAGCGGTACAGGCCGCGGGCCGGGCTCTCGGTGTCGATCGCGGAGAGGATCGAGCGGGGCTGGGCGACGGCGTCGGTGACGGTGGTGATCAGGGTGCGGCCGAGGCCCCGGTTCTGGAAGTCCGGGTGGACGTGGAGTTCGGTGATCACGAAGGCGTCGTCCAGCCAGTGGGCGCTGCCGGTGGCGCGGAGGTAGGGCTCGACCACGGTGGACCACCAGTGGCCGCGGTCGTTGGGCATGCCGTAGACGAAGCCGGCGAGCCGGCCCTCGGGTGTCAGGGCGCCGAGCGCGCGGGCGTGCGGGTGGTCCAGGTGCCGGAGCACGATGTGCCGGCGGACCTCGACCTCTCCGGCGCTCAGCCCGAAGGCGACGGCCTGGACCGCCAGCGCCTCGTCGACGCGGGCCGCGAGGTCGATCGGCCCGACCCGGACGCCGGTGGTGCGGGGGCCGCCCCCGGAATCTGCTGCCATGGGCCGACCCTACTGTCCGGGCCGCCCGGGGTCCTTCGTTTGGATCAGGCCGGCTCAGCGTGATCCCCACGAAGGGCCCCCTGGGGGCCGGTCAGAAGAGCACGCTCATGAAGGCGCCGGTCTCCCGGAAGCCGATGCGGCGGTACGCCTTGCGCGCGGGGGTGTTGTAGTCGTTGACGTAGAGGCTGACGACCGGGGCCACGTCGGCCAGGGCGTACCGCAGTACGGCGGCCATGCCGGTCTCGGAGAGGCCGCGGCCGCGGAACTCCGGGGCGACCCACACGCCCTGGATCTGGCACGCCTGGGGTGTGGTGGCGCCGATCTCCGCCTTGAAGACGACCTTGCCGTCGTCGATCCGGGCGAAGGAGCGGCCGGCGCCGATGAGTTCGGCGACGCGGGCCTGGTAGAGGAGTCCGCCGTCGCCGGCGAGCGGGGAGACGCCGACCTCCTCGGTGAACATGTCCACGCAGGCGGGCATGAGGACGTCCATCTCGTCCTTGCGGACGCGGCGGACCAGCGGGTCGGGCTCCACGTCGGCGGACGGGCTCTCGGTGACCATGAGGGGCTGGTTGGCCCGGACCTCGCGGGCGGGGCCCCAGCCCGGTTCGAGGAGGCGCCACAGTTCGGCGGTGGGCTCGGCGGGGCCGACGATCGAGGAGCAGCGGCGGCCGGCCCGGCGGGCGCGCTCGGCGAAGGCGCGGACGGCTTCGGGGCCGGCGCAGATGGGGACGAGGTTGGCGCCCGAGTAGCACAGGGAGCGCAGTCGGCCGTCGGCGTACCAGCCCCACATCTCGCCGCCGAGGCGCCAGGGGTCGAGTCCGGCGATCTGGACGCGGGACGTCACGAAGGCGTTGGCCACGGGCTCGCTCTCCAGGACGGCGAGCGCGGCACCGAGGTCGCTGGGTTCGAGGACCCGGGTAGTGGTGTGCGTCAACACGAGGGGGCCTCACCATGCGGTCTGCTGATTTCCGCACTGTAACCGAAGAGCCTGAGCGACGCCGCCCGTGCCCGGGAAAGGCGGTGCGCACCCGCTGTGAACCCGCACACGGCAGCGCCCCGCGGAGGGGTCCTCGCGGGGCGCTGCCTGGGTCCGGGGGGGGTCAGCTGATGGAGACCTCGGGCTCGCCGGAGGCGACGCCGTCCTTCTCCATCTGCTCGGCGATCTTCATGGCTTCCTCGATGAGGGTCTCCACGATCTTCGACTCGGGCACGGTCTTGATGACCTCGCCCTTGACGAAGATCTGGCCCTTGCCGTTGCCGGAGGCGACGCCGAGGTCGGCCTCCCGGGCCTCGCCGGGGCCGTTGACGACGCAGCCCATGACGGCGACGCGCAGCGGGACCTCCATGCCCTCCAGACCGGCGCTGACCTGGTCGGCGAGCTTGTAGACGTCGACCTGGGCGCGGCCGCAGGAGGGGCAGGAGACGATCTCCAGGCGGCGCTGGCGCAGGTTCAGCGACTCCAGGATCTGGATGCCGACCTTGACCTCCTCGGCGGGCGGCGCGGAGAGCGAGACGCGGATGGTGTCGCCGATGCCCTCGCTGAGCAGGGCGCCGAAGGCGACGGCCGACTTGATGGTGCCCTGGAAGGCGGGGCCGGCCTCGGTGACGCCGAGGTGCAGCGGGTAGTCGCACTGGGCGGCCAGCTGGCGGTAGGCGTTGACCATCACGACGGGGTCGTTGTGCTTGACCGAGATCTTGATGTCGCGGAAGTCGTGCTCCTCGAAGAGGGACGCCTCCCAGAGCGCGGACTCGACCAGCGCCTCGGGGGTGGCCTTGCCGTACTTCTGCAGCAGCCGGGCGTCCAGCGAGCCGGCGTTGACGCCGATCCGGATCGGCGTGCCGGCGTCCTTCGCGGCGCGCGCGATCTCCTTGACCTTGTCGTCGAACTGCTTGATGTTGCCCGGGTTCACGCGCACCGCCGCGCAGCCGGCGTCGATCGCGGCGAAGACGTACTTCGGCTGGAAGTGGATGTCCGCGATCACCGGGATCTGCGACTTGGCCGCGATGGTCTTCAGGGCGTCCGCGTCGTCCTGCGTGGGGCAGGCCACGCGCACGATCTGGCAGCCGGAGGCGGTGAGTTCGGCGATCTGCTGAAGCGTGGCGCCGATGTCGGACGTACGGGTGGTCGTCATCGACTGCACCGAGACGGGGGCGTCCCCGCCGACCGCAACCGATCCGACCTGGATCTTCCGGCTGACCCGCCGTTCGGCGAGCTTGGTCGGAACGGCGGGCATTCCGAGAGAAATCGCAGTCATGCGCTGAGCATCCCCAAGGTGTGGATCGAGGTCCCGGTATCGGCGGGCTCCGGCCTTCGAGGTTACGTCACCGGAAGCAGCCGGGAGCACACCGCGTCCGGGCCGGTACGGAATGTCGGCCCGCCGGGCGCGCCCCGCACACCGCCGGTCACCGGCGGTGCACCGGGCGCGTCCGGCACGCCCCGGTCAGGTGATCTTGACCGGGTTGACCACGTCGGCGACGAGGACGAGGAGGGTGAAGCAGATGAAGACCCCGGCGACCACGTAGGCGACGGGCATCAGCTTGGCGACGTCGAAGGGGCCGGGGTCGGGGCGCTTGAAGACCCGGGCCGTGTTCCGGCGCAGCGCCTCCCACAGGGCCCCCGCGATGTGGCCGCCGTCGAGCGGGAGCAGCGGGAGCATGTTGAAGAGGAACAGCGAGAGGTTGAAGCCGGCCAGCAGGAACAGCATCATCGCGATCTGGCTCTGGGCCGGTACGTCCAGCGTCATCACCTCGCCGCCGATCCGGGCCGCGCCGACGACGCCGACCGGGGAGTCCGCGGCGCGTTCGCCGTCGCTGAAGGCGGCGTCCCACAGGGCGGGGATCTTCGACGGCAGGGCGATGATCGAGTCGACGCCGTTCTCCAGCATGTCGCCCATCCGCACGACCGAGTCGCCGAAGGAGAGCGGGATGATCTCCCTGTTCGCCTCGAACCCGAGGTAGCCGGCCGTGACGTACTTCCCGGCGACCGCCTCGCCGTCGGCGTCCTTCTTCAGGACGGCGTTCTTCATGAGGACCGCGTGCAGGGTCTTCTCGTGCCCGTCGCGCTCGACCGTGATGGTGGCGGGGCCGACGGTGCCGCGGATGCGGTCGGAGAGGGTGTCCCAGGAGTCCATCCGCTCGCCGTCGAAGGCGACGATCCGGTCGCCCTTCTTCAGCCCGGCGGCCTGCGCGGGCGAGACGGCGTCGGACTTCTCGCAGGTGTCGCGCTTCGCGCTCTGCGGGATGACGCACTTCTGGACGCCGGCGACCTCGGTGGTGTTGGTCTGGAAGCCGAAGGTCATGGAGACGCCGAGGAAGATCGCGACGGCCAGCACCAGGTTCATGAAGGGGCCGGCGAACATCACGATGACGCGTTTCCACGGCTTGCGGGTGTAGAAGAGGCGGTCCTCGTCGCCCGGCTGGAGCTCCTCGAAGGAGGCGGATCTGGCGTCCTCGATCATGCCGCGCCAGGGCGAGGTGGAGCGGGCCTCCAGCTTCCCGTCGGGGCCGGGCGGGAACATTCCGATCATCCGGATGTAGCCGCCGGCCGGGATGGCCTTGATGCCGTACTCGGTGTCGCCCTTCTTGCGGGACCAGATGGTGGGGCCGAAGCCGACCATGTACTGGGGGACGCGGATGCCGAAGAGCTTGGCGGTGGAGAGGTGGCCCAGTTCGTGCCAGGCGATGGAGAAGAGCAGACCGAACGCGAAGACGGCGATGCCGAGAATCGTCAGCAGGATCGTCGTCATGCTCATGCGCGTGCCTCCGCAATGGCCTTGGCCGAGAGTTCCCGGGCCCGGGTCCGCGCCCAGGTCTCCGCTTCCAGTACGTCCGCGACGGTCAGAGAAGTTCCCGACGCGGGCGTTCCGTGTTCGCCCACCACCGCGGTGACCGTGTCCATGATGCCGTTGAAGGGCAGCTTGCCGGACAGGAACGCGTCGACGCACTCCTCGTTGGCCGCGTTGAACACGGCGGGCGCGGTGCCGCCCAGCGCGCCGACGTGCCGGGCGAGGCCGACGGACGGGAAGGCCTCGGTGTCCAGCGGGAGGAACTCCCAGGTGGACGCCTTCGTCCAGTCGAAGGCGGGCGCCGCGTCGGGCACCCGCAGCGGCCAGCCGAGGCCGATGGCGATCGGGCCGCACATGTCGGGCGGGGTGACCTGGGCGAGCGTGGAGCCGTCGGTGAACTCGACCATGGAGTGCACGTACGACTGGGGGTGGACGACGACCTCGATGCGGTCGAAGGGGATGTCGTAGAGCAGGTGCGCCTCGATGACTTCGAGGCCCTTGTTGACGAGGGTGGCCGAGTTCACGGTGATGACCGGGCCCATGGCCCAGGTCGGGTGCGCCAGGGCCTGCTCCGGGGTGACCTCGGCCAGCTCGCTCCTGGTCCGGCCGCGGAAGGGACCGCCGGACGCGGTGACGACGAGCCGGCGCACGTCGGCGCGGGTGCCGCCGGCGAGCGCCTGGAAGAGCGCGGCGTGCTCCGAGTCGACGGGGATGATCTGCCCCGGGGCGGCCAGCGCCTTGACCAGGGGGCCGCCGACGATCAGGGACTCCTTGTTGGCGAGCGCCAGGGTGCGGCCCGCCTTCAGGGCGGCCAGGGTGGGGGCGAGGCCGATGGAGCCGGTGATGCCGTTGAGCACGGTGTGGCAGTCGCTCGCGGCCAGCTCCGTCGCCGCCTCGGGTCCGGCGAGGATCTCGGGGAGCGGTTCGCCGGCCCCGTACTCCTGTCGCAGCGCCTCGCGCAGGGCGGGTACGGCCTCGGGCGAGGCGACGCCGACCGTGCGCACCTTCAGCAGGCGGGCCTGCTCGGCGAGGAGGGCGACCCGGCCGCCGGCCGCGGACAGCGCGGTCACGCGGAAGAGGTCGGGGTTGCGCAGCACCAGGTCGATGGCCTGGGTGCCGATGGACCCGGTGGAGCCGAGGATGACGAGATCCCGGCGTCCTTCCACGGCGTCGAAGACGAGGTGCGGGTCGGCGAGAGGGGCAGGGCTGTCGGTCATGCGCCCCATTGTCGCCGCTCCCCCTGTGCGCGGGGACAGGGTGTCCCGGGTTGACCCGTGCGTGTCCCCGCCCCCGCGTCCCGCCTCAGCCGGTGGCGGCGGCGAACGCCTCGTGGAAGCCGGGGAACGTCTTGCGTACGCAGCCGGGGTCGTCGTACGTGATGCCGGGGGTGCGCAGGCCGGCGACGGCGAACGACATGACGATGCGGTGGTCGCCGTGGGTCTCGATCTCGACGGGCCTGGGCGTACCGGGCCGGATCTCGATCCAGTCGGGGCCCGTGGTGACCGTGATGCCCATGCGGCGCAGGTTGTCCGCGCACGCCTCCAGCCGGTCGCACTCCTTCACGCGGGTGTTGCCGACGTCCTCGATGCGCACCGGCCCCGAGGCGAAGGGGGCGATCGCGGCGAGCGTGGGCATGGTGTCGGAGATGTCGCGCATGTTGACGGTGAGGCCGCTGAGGGTGCCGGTCGAGCGGACCGTGGTGGCGCCGTCCTCCATGGTCACGTCGGCGCCCATGCGGCGCAGGACGTCGGTGAACCGCAGGTCCCCCTGGAGGGCGACCCGGCCGAGTCCGGGGACGGTGATCTCGCGGCCGGTGAGGGCGGCTGCGGCGAAGAAGTAGCTCGCGGTGGAGGCGTCGGGTTCGACGGCGTAGGTGGTGGCGCGGTAGCCGCCGGGCTCCACGGTGAAGACGGTGCCGGCGGGGCCGCTGCGGGTGACCCGGGCGCCGAAGGAGCGCATCATCGCGAGGGTGATCTCGATGTAGGGCGCCGAGACGAGGTCGGTGACGGTGATCCGCAGCCCGGTCTCCGTGAGCGGGCCGAGCATCAGCAGGGCGGTGAGGTACTGGCTGGACTGCCCGGCGTCCAGGGTGAGTTCGCCGCCCTTGATGCCGGCGGCCTCGATGCGCAGCGGGTGGTGGCCCTCGGCCTCCTCGTGGCGCAGGTCGACGCCGAGGGTGCGCAGCGCCTCGGTGAGCGGGGCCAGGGGGCGGCGGCGCATCTGCGCGGAGGCGTCGAAGCGGTAGCTGCCGCGGGCGCCGGCCGCCGCGAGGGTGGGCAGGAAGCGGGCGGTGGTGGCCCCGTCACGGCAGTAGACGTCGGCCTCGGTGGCGGCGGGCCCGGCGGGGCGGCCGGTGATGTGCCAGGCGTCCGCCTCCTGCCCGACCTCGTAGCCGAGCGCGGTGAGACCGGCTGCGAAGCCCTCGGTGTCGTCGGAGCTGAGCGGGCGTACGAGCGTGCTGCGGCCGTTCGCGGCGGCGGCCAGGAAAAGGGCGCGCGCGGTGACGGACTTGGAACCGGGAACATGGATGACGGTCACGGGCGTCCATCCTGCCGTGAACCGGCACGTGCGCAGGGGCGCGTCCAGCGACTGGACGCGCCCCTGCGGTGACGGCCCGGCGGCTCAGCGGATCGGCCGGTGGACGTTCTCCTCGGTGGAGGGGCCGGGGGTGGCGTCGGCGATCCAGGGGCCCTCGCCGCTGGGGTCGACCACGCCCTCCTCCAGCCAGCCGTACGTGCCGGACAGGACGCCCTCCACGACGCGCCGGTCGAGGTCGTCGGTGTTGGACCAGAGCCGGGTGAACAGCTCCTCGACGCGGATGCGGGCCTGGCGGCAGAAGGCGTCGGCGAGCTGGTACGCCTCGCGGCCGTGCTCGTCCGTGCCGCGCAGGTGCTCCGCGCGGACGCAGGCGGCGCTCATCGCGAAGAGTTCGGCGCCGATGTCCACGATCCGGCCGAGGAAGCCCTGTTTGGTCTCCATCCGGCCCTGCCAGCGGGACATGGCGTAGAACGTGGAGCGGGCCAGCTTGCGCGAGGCGCGTTCGACGTAGCGCAGATGCGTGGCCAGGTCCGGGTGGCCGGACGGGTGGAACTCGGCGTAGGTGGTGGGGAGCTGTCCAGGACCCGCGACGAGCTTGGGCAGCCACTTGGCGTAGAAGCCGGCCGCGTTGGCACCGGCCTTCGCCTTGGCGGAGAGCGGCTTGTCGGGGTCGATGATGTCGCCGGCGACCTTGAGGTGGGCGTCGACGGCCTCGCGGGCGATCAGCAGGTGCATGATCTCCGTGGAGCCTTCGAAGATGCGGTTGATCCGCATGTCGCGGAGCATCTGCTCGGCGGGCACGGCCCGTTCGCCCCGGGCGGCGAGGGACGCGGCGGTCTCGAAGCCGCGTCCGCCGCGGATCTGGACCAGTTCGTCGGCGATCAGGCAGCCCATCTCGGAGCCGTACAGCTTGGCGAGCGCCGCCTCGATGCGGATGTCGTTGCGGTCCTCGTCGGCCATCTGCGAGGCGAGGTCGACCACGGCTTCGAGGGCGAAGGTGGTCGCGGCGATGAAGGCGATCTTGGAGCCGACCGCCTCGTGCCGGGCGACCGGCCTGCCCCACTGCTCGCGGACGGCGGACCACTCGCGGGCGATCTTCAGGCACCACTTGCCGGAGCCGACGCACATCGCGGGCAGCGAGAGCCGGCCGGTGTTGAGCGTGGTGAGCGCGATCTTGAGCCCGGCGCCCTCAGGTCCGATGCGGTGGGCGGCGGGCACGCGCACCCGGTGGAAGCGGGTGACGCCGTTCTCGATGCCGCGCAGGCCCATGAAGGCGTTGCGGTGCTCCACGGTGATGCCGGGGGCGTCCGCCTCGACCACGAAGGCGGTGATGCCGCCCTTGCCCTCCTCCGACTCGGGTACGCGGGCCATGACGACCAGCAGGTCCGCGACGACGCCGTTGGTGGTCCACAGCTTCACCCCGTCGAGGACGTAGTCGTCCCCGTCCCGGACGGCGGTGGTGGCGAGCCGGGCGGGGTCGGAGCCCACGTCCGGCTCGGTGAGGAGGAACGCGGAGATGTCGGTACGGGCCAGCCGGGGCAGGAAGGTGTCCTTCTGCTCCTGGGTGCCGAAGGTCTTCAGCGGCTGCGGCACGCCGATCGACTGGTGGGCGGAGAGCAGGGCGCCGATCGCGGGGCTCGCGGAGCCGGCCAGGGCGAGGGCCCGGTTGTAGTAGACCTGGGTCAGGCCGAGGCCGCCGTACTTGACGTCGATCTTCATGCCGAGCGCGCCGAGCTCCTTGAGGCCGTTCACGACCTCGTCGGGGATCTTCGCCTCGCGTTCGATGAGGGCGCCGTCGACCCGGGTCTCGCAGAACTCGCGGAGCCGGGCGAGGAATTCCTCGCCGCGCCGGACGTCCTCGCCGGCGGGCTGCGGGTGCGGGTGGATCAGGTCCAGGCGGAAGCGGCCGAGGAAGAGCTCCTTGGCGAAGCTGGGTTTGCGCCAGTCCTGTTCCCGGGCGTCCTCGGCGACCTGGCGCGCTTCGCGTTCGGTGACCTTGGGCGTGGGCTGTTGTGCGGATGGAGCGGACATGAGGGCTCACCTCGCCGCGTCGTCGGGTGGGCGGACCCGGCAGGCGCACGGGCGGGGGCGCCCGTGCGTACCTGGCCGGTTCTACTCGTCCGTATGTACCCGATTCCCACCGGTCCGACCAGCCCCGGGGTGCCGATCGGGTCGGCCGCCACTCCACTGCCCGCCGCCGGGTGCGGCGGGCGTCCGCGTGGGCGTCAGAGGGCGAGGCCCGTGAGGACGAGGACGCGCTCGTAGGTGTAGTCGTCCATCGCGTAGCGGACGCCCTCGCGGCCCACGCCGGACTGCTTGGCCCCGCCGTACGGCATCTGGTCGGCGCGGTACGAGGGGACGTCGCCGATGATCACGCCGCCGACCTCCAGGGCGCGGTGGGCGCGGAAGGCGGCCTGGATGTCATGGGTGAACACGCCTGCCTGGAGCCCGTACTGCGAGGCGTTGACCGCGGCGAACGCCTCGGCCTCGCCGGTCACCTTCTGCACGGACAGGACCGGCCCGAACACCTCCTCGGAGGCGAGGGTGACGCCGTCGGGCAGCCCGGCGAGGACGGTCGGCGCGTACGTCGACCCGTCGCGCTTGCCGCCCGCGAGGAGCTGGGCGCCCGCCGCGACGGCCTCGTCCACCCAGGACTCGACGCGCCGGGCGGCGGCCTCGTCCACGAGCGGGCCGACGTCCGTCGTGGGGTCGGACGGGTCGCCGGTGACCTGGGCCTCCACGGCGGCGACGATCCGGGGCAGCAGCCGGTCGTACACCGCGGCGTCGGCGATGACGCGCTGGACGGAGATGCAGGACTGGCCGCCCTGGTAGTTGGAGAAGGTCGCGATACGGGTCGCGGCCCAGTCCAGGTCCTCGTCGGAGGCGTAGTCGCCGAGGACGACGGCGGCGCCGTTGCCGCCGAGCTCCAGCGTGCAGTGCTTACGGGGGACCGAGTCCATGATCGCGTAGCCGACGGGGGCCGACCCGGTGAAGGAGATCACGGGCAGCCGCTCGTCCTGGACCAGGGCGGGCATCCGGTCGTTGGGGACCGTGAGCACCGACCAGGAGCCGGCCGGGAGGTCCGTCTCGGCCAGCAGTTCGCCCAGGACCAGCGAGGAGACCGGGGTGGCCGGGGCCGGCTTCAGGATGATCGGGACGCCGACGGCGATGGCCGGGGCGACCTTGTGGGCGCTCAGGTTCAGCGGGAAGTTGAAGGGCGCGATGCCGAGGACCGTGCCGCGCGGGAAGCGCCGGGTCAGGCCGAGGCGGCCGGTGCCGCCGGCGTCGGTGTCCAGGCGCTGGGCCTCGCCGCTGTTGAACCGGCGGGCCTCCTCGGAGGCGAAGCGGAAGACGGACACGGCCCGCCCGACCTCGCCGCGCGCCCACTTGACGGGCTTGCCGTTCTCGGCGGAGATCAGCTGGGCGATCTCCTCGGTGCGCTCGGCGAGCCGACGGGCCACGTGGTCGAGCGCGGCGGCGCGGACGTGGGCCGGGGTCGCGGCGAACTCCTCGCGCACGCCGTGCGCGGCGGCGACGGCCTCCTCGACCTGGGCCTCGGTCGGGACGGAGACCGTTCCGACGAGGCGCCCGTCCCAGGGGTTGGTGACGTCGAAGCTTTCCTCGCCGGTGGCCTGGCGGCCGGCCAGCCAGAAGGCGTGGGTGGAGGTCATGGAGTTCCGGCCCTTCGATGGCGTGGGGTGTGTGTCCGCCCCACGGTAGGGCCGGGGAGGCCGCCTGGCGTTTGTCCCTCGTGGAGCGGAGCGGGGCCGGGGCGCGCCTTATTGGCCAGTGCCGGGGGGTGTGGTGACCTTCAGGGCGAGCCACAGCTCCATCCGGACGTCCGGGTCGTCCAGCGAGCGCCCGAGGATCTCCTCCACCCGCCGCATCCGGTACCGCAGGGTGTGCCGGTGGACCCCCAGGTCGGCGGCGGCCGCGTCCCACTGGCCGTGGTGCGAGAGCCAGGCGCGCACGGAGGCGACGAGATCGCCCCGGCCCTTGGCATCGTGCTCGTACAGCGCGCGGAGCATGCCGTCCGCGAAGGCCCGCACCGCGTCGTCGGCGAGCAGCGGCAGCACGGACCCGGTGGCCAGCTCCGCGTGCTCGACCAGGGCCCGGCCCCGGCGGCGGGCCACCGAGAGGGCCTGCTCGGCCTGTTTGTACGCGGCGGACACGGCGACCGGGCCCGCCGGTGCGGACATGCCCACCACGACATCGGTCTCCTGGGCGGCGGCCGGCTCGCGCGGGGTCAGCTCGTCCTGCGCCTCGGCGTACGCCGCGCAGGCCGTCACCGCCGCGCCGCCGTCGGCGGCCAGCACCAGGAGGCGTTCGCCCTCGGGCACCATCAGCAGGGTCTCGCCGGACCGGTCCGCGGCGGTGTCCAGCGCGTCGGCCAGGAGCGCCGTGGCCGAGGGGTCCTGGCCCTCGGCGATGAGCAGCCGGAAGGGGGCGTCGAGCAGCCCGCCGTAGAGGTCCCCGGCGACCGCGCGGGCGTGGTCGGGCTGGCCGGCGAGCAGCATCCGCAGGACCGCCGCGCCGAGTCGCTGTTCGGCGCCCTGGAGGGCGCGGGAGCGGGCGGTGGTGAGGGTGAGCAGGGCGACCGCCGAGTGCACGGCGTACCGCTCGGCGGTGCCGAGGGCCGCCCCGGTGCCGACGGCGAGGGCGCCGCGGACCCGGCGGCCGGTGCCCAGGGACTGGAGTTCGACGCGGTCGTCGGTGTCGCCGACGACCATGCTGGCCGGGACGGGGCGGGCCCGCAGCCGCTCCAGTTCGGGGGTGAGCCGGGCGGCGCGGCGGGCCGCCCAGTCGGGCGCGGCGGCCACGACGGCCCCGGCGGCGTCGTAGAGGGCGGCCCAGCCGTTGACGTGGGCGGCGAGGCGGGTGAGGAGGGCGGCGGGGCCGTCCCCGGAGAGCGCCGCGCTCGTCAGCTCCCGCTGCGCCTCGAAGCCGGCGGTGACCGCGCGGTACTGGTCGGCCGCGATGTGCGAGGAGACGGCCTTGGCGATGGCGATGAACGGGGTGCGGCGGGGCACTTCGAGCAGCGGGAGCCCGGCTTCCTCGGCGGCGCCGATCAGCGGCTGGGGCACCTCGTCGTAGTTGACGCCGACGGCGAAGCCGAGCCCGGCGACCCCGGCGTCGGCGAGCCGGCGCACGTAACGCCCCATCGCCTCGGGGTTCTCCGCGTCCAGGTTGGTCGCGGTGACCAGCAGCAGTTCGCCGCCCTCCATGTAGGGGACGGGGTCGGTCAGCTCGCTGGCGTGTGCCCAGCGCACCGGGGTGTCGAGGCGGTCCGCCCCCGCGCGCACCGTGAGTTTGAGCGCCGAGTGCTGGACGAGCGAGGCGAGCGTGGGCGGCATGGGGGTGAGGGCCTTCGGCAGGGGTCGGATTGCGCCGTCCCGTATGAACGGCTCACTTCGATTCTGCCAGGGTGGCAGAGTTCCTGTCACCGCTGCCACCCGTGTCCCGCACGCCCCGCCCCGCCCCGCCTCAGCCGGCCAGCCGCACCAGCAGCGGCGGCATGTGCGCGCCGTCCACGGTGGTCAGGGAGAGCACCGCGTGGCCGTGCGGCAGTTCGTAGGCGAGCGCGGAGGCGGACCACCGCTCCCGCTCGACCTGGCGCACGGTCACCGCGTCCGTGGTGACGGCCTTGCCGGTGGCCATCTTGCGCAGGGAGTGCAGGGCGCGGGTGAGCGGCTGGTCGGCGAAGACGCCGTGCTGGGCGACCTCGCGGACCTCCACCCACTCCTTGCCCCACGCCTCCGCGAAGCGCTTGCCGTCCCAGGTGGTGAGGCCCGGGAAGACCATGGTGCAGCCGAACGCCCCGAGCAGCGCCGTGTGCAGCCCCTCCGGCACGTCGTCCAGGGTGCGCAGGGCAAGGACCGCCCCGGCGTTGACGGACCGGAGGCGGCGGATGCCCCGGACGGTGTCGGCGGTGACCGCGTGGGTGGCGTCGTCCAGGACCAGGCAGACGAACAGCGAGCGGTCGGTGCGGGCGGCGGTGACGGCGTTGAACTGGGCGAGCACCAGGCGGGCCAGGATGCGGGAGGCCTCGGCGTGGACCCGCTCCGGCAGGTCGACGCGGACCCGCAGCGGGTGCCGGCCCAGGGAGCGCAGCGAGAACGGCCGGGCGCCCTCGCCGGTGGCGAAGAACCCGGCGAAGGCGGGGCGGTCGAGCGTGGCGATCCGGTCGGCCAGGACGGCGGCCGGGTCGGCCCCGCCGCCCGCCTGGCGGGCCCTGGCCTCCAGTTCGCGCAGCATCGCCTGGTGCCCCCCGGTCTCCAGGGCCTCGCGCAGGGCGCCGATCGCGGTGGCGGAGCCTTCGAGGAGTTCGCGGAGTTCGGGCACGGAGGGGAAGCGGCCGTGGACCGTGCGGAACGGGCCGAGCAGCTGCCCGAGGACGGTCGCGGCGCGCCGGGTCTCCAGGGTGGGGATGTCCCCGGCCAGCCCCTCGGCGAGGGCCGCCGCGGCCTCGTCCGGGTCGGTGGTGCCGCCGTACAGGTCGAAGTCGTGCAGGGAGGCGGGGTCGCCGATGCGGATGACCACGTCGTAGGCGTCGTCCGGGCCGAGCCCGCCGCCCGCCCCGCCGACGGCGAGCACCGCCGCCTGACCGGTGAGCGCCCGCAGCGCGAGGGCCTCCACGACGGGCCCGACGACCCGCTCGGTCTTGCCGGAGCCCGGCGGGCCGACGGCGAGCAGGGAGGTGCCGAGCGACGCGGGTTCCAGCGCCATGCCGGAGCCCCGGCGCGGGTAGGGGTTGCGCGGGTCGTCGGCGCACTCCCCGATGCGGACCTGGCCGGTGAGCGGGTCGTGGGTGGCGGTGCGCCGGGGCACGTCCCGGAGGCCGGAGGGGTGCAGGAAGGCGTCGGCGCCCTTGCGGAGCACGGTCTCGGTGAAGGACGCCAGCCGGTCGGGACGGCCGCGCGCCCCGGTCCAGGCGTGGCCCACCCGTACGCAGTCCACGTCGTTCATCCGGCCCGCGTACACGGCGGCGGTCAGCGCCTCGGCGGCGTCGGCGGAACCGGCGGCGCGCAGGTCGGGCCAGTGGGCGCGCAGGGGGCCGTCCGCCGGGGCGGGGGCGGGGGCCGCGTTCGGGCCTTCCGCGCCCCGGGGGCCGCCGGGCGCGCGCCGGGCCCGGAGGTCACGGAGGGCATCTCCCCAGTGCCCGGCGCGGGCGATGGGCCACACGACGATGGCGGTCGTCAGCGCGTAGCACGTGTAGGCGGCCACGGTGGCCTTGAACTGGTCGCCGCTGAGCAGCCACCCCTGCGCCGACCCCATGAGCACGAGCAGCAGCGGCACCTTCGGGGTCCACGCCAGCCACAGCAGCAGCAGGGCGGCGGCCACCGACAGGATCAGCCGGACGCGTGCGAACCGCTCGCCGGCGAAGTACCGCAGGACGTCGGCCCAGCCGCCGACCCGGGCGGCGTAGAAGCCCAGGACGAGCACCAGGATCTCGTAGTACAGGGTCGTCGAGTCGACCACCAGCCCGGGCGCGTCCTCCCGCAGACGGCCCAGGGTCCACCACTCGGGCCCGGTGATGATCTCGATCGGCTTGAACACGTAGGGGACGGCGCGAGCGGAGAGCAGCAGCCACAGCAGCAGCCAGAGGATCAGCGTCGCGGCCGGGCCCACCAGTGAGGGGCGCGGCGGGCGCTCGGCGGGCCGGGGCACGAATCCGTACCGCCAGACGCCTGGTCCGGCTTCGGGGCGGGGCGCGTTGAGCCAGTCGGCGGTGGGCGCGGCGGTGCCCGGGGCCGGGGTGTGCGCGGGGGGCGCCGGAACGGCGGGGGGCCGGGCGGGCGGCGGGAGCGTGGGCGGGTAGGCGGGCGGGGCGGCGGGGGGCGGACCGGCCGGACGCGGTACGGAGCCTCCGGCCCGCATGCCGGGCGGCTGCGCACCCCGCGTGTCCCACGCGCCGTGCGTACCGTCGTTGTCCATGGTCCGTTGCCCCCTTGACCAGCCAGGTCCGTCGCTGCACCGGCCAATCTAGTGCGCGCACACGGTGAGTTCAGCAACGCGCCCGGATAGTGACCGCCGGGACTGCGCCCGGTGCCCGCGCGCCGCCTTCTGTCCTTCGCGGACAACGACACGTGCGCGACCACTACCGATCGGAGCATGCCCGTCCCCGGGTCACGCGCCTAGCCTGCACAACGAAGAAGCGTCCGAAACACCCCCAGGAGCCCCGCATGACCGAAATCCCGCAGGAGCGCCGACTCGTCACCGCCATCCCCGGTCCGAAGTCGGTCGAGCTGCAAGACCGCCGGCTCGCGGCGGTCGCCGCGGGCGTCGGCTCCACCCTGCCGGTGTTCACCGCGCGGGCGGGCGGCGGGATCATCGAGGACGTGGACGGCAACCGGCTGATCGACTTCGGTTCCGGCATCGCCGTGACCTCGGTCGGCGCCTCCGCCGAGGCCGTCGTGCGCCGGGCCTCCGCGCAGCTCGCGGACTTCACCCACACCTGTTTCATGGTCACCCCCTACGAGGGGTACGTGGAGGTCTGCGAGCGGCTCGCGGAGCTGACCCCGGGCGACCACGCGAAGAAGTCGGCGCTGTTCAACTCGGGCGCCGAGGCCGTCGAGAACGCGGTGAAGATCGCCCGCGCGTACACGAAGCGGAGCGCGGTCGTCGTCTTCGACCACGGCTACCACGGCCGGACGAACCTCACGATGGCGCTGACCGCCAAGAACATGCCGTACAAGCACGGCTTCGGGCCGTTCGCGCCGGAGGTGTACCGGGTGCCGGTGGCGTACGGCTACCGCTGGCCGACCGGTGCCGAGAACGCCGGCGCGGAGGCCTCCGCCCAGGCCATCGACCAGATCACCAAGCAGATCGGCGCGGAGAACGTGGCCGCGGTCATCATCGAGCCGGTGCTCGGCGAGGGCGGCTTCATCGAGCCGGCCAAGGGCTTCCTGCCGACGATCGCCCGGTTCGCGAAGGACAACGGCATCGTCTTCGTGGCCGACGAGATCCAGTCGGGCTTCTGCCGGACCGGCCAGTGGTTCGCCTGTGAGGACGAGGGCATCGTCCCGGACCTGATCACCACGGCCAAGGGCATCGCGGGCGGCCTCCCGCTGTCGGCCGTGACCGGCCGCGCCGAGATCATGGACGCGGCGCACGCGGGCGGCCTCGGCGGTACGTACGGCGGCAACCCGGTGGCCTGCGCAGGCGCGCTCGGGGCGATCGAGACCATGCGCGAGCTCGACCTGAACAAGAAGGCGAAGCGGATCGAGGAGGTCATGAAGGGCCGCCTCGAAGCGATGCGCGCGAAGCTGCCGAACGGCGGGCTGATCGGTGACATCCGGGGCCGCGGCGCGATGATCGCGATCGAGCTGGTGCAGCCGGGCACGAAGGACCCGCACCCGGAGGCGGCCACCCGGCTCGCGAAGGCGTGCCACGCCGAGGGCGTCCTGGTGCTGACCTGCGGCACGTACGGCAACGTGCTGCGCTTCCTGCCGCCGCTGGTGATCGGCGAGGACCTGCTGAACGAGGGCCTGGACGTCCTGGAGGGCGCCTTCGCCGGGATCTGACCCCGGGGTTCCGTGTGCGCCTGTGAAGAAACGGTGGGGGGCCGATGGCGGGATACCGTTCCCGCTATCGGTCCCCCTTCGCCTGACGTACGGTTTTCGCAGATGAGAGAAACACCCCGCCCGCAGGGGACTGCGGGTGAATCCGGGTCGGGGCTTCCCCAGCACCGTCCCGGGCGTGCCTTCGCGCACACCACTGGGGCATCACGCTCCGGAACTCCTCACCGATCGGATGGCCGCCCGCCCCACACCCCCCGGGGCGCGCGGCAAACCGGTCCACTCGTCCGCTCCGGAACAACCCCCCCAGTTCCGGGGCGGACGGCTTTTTTCTTTTCCCTGGTGTCGGGCCTGTCGGCCCTCTTCGCGCTGACCACCTGGCAGATCGCCGCCGACGGCCCGCTGCGCGGCCTCGACGAGCGCGCCGGACGGGCCCTCGTCGGCCGCGGTCCCCGGTGGCTCACCGAGTTCTTCGCCGATCTCGGCACCATGCAGGTCGCCCTTCCGGTGCTGGTCTGCGCGATCGGCTGGTCGCTGCTGCGCGGACGGCGGTGGGAGGTGCTGGGAGCGGTCCTCGCGATGGCGGCGGTGCCCCTGCTCGTCGTGCCGCTGAAGGACTGGACCGCCCGGCCCGGCCCGCTGACGGACGCCACCGGCTACTACCCGTCGGGGCACGCGGCGACGGCGGCGGTGGCGTACGGGGCTTCGGCGCTGCTGCTCGCCGGGCGCGGGCGGTACGCGTGGATGATGCCCGTCACCGCCGTCCTGCTGACGGCGGTGACGGGCATCGGTCTGGTGCTCCGCGGCTACCACTGGCCGCTGGATGTGCTGGGCAGCTGGTTCCTGTGCGGGCTGCTGCTCCTGCTGCCGTACGGGCTGGTCAGCCGAAGTAGGCGTCGAAGTTCTTCGAGAACTCCCAGTTGTTGAAGCGGTCCCAGTTGACGGACCAGGTCATCAGGCCGCGCAGGCCCGACCAGGTGCCGTGGGTGGCGTAGGAGCCGCAGTCGGTCTTCTTGGTGAGGCAGTTCAGCGCCTTGGTGACCTCGGCCGGCGAGGTGTGTCCGTTGCCCGCCTGGGTGGAGGCCGGCAGGCCGATCGCGATCTGGTCGGGCCGCAGTCCGGGGAAGACCTTCGTGCGGTCACCGGCGACGGGGAAGCCGGCCATCAGCATGTCGGTCATCGCGATGTGGAAGTCGGCGCCGCCCATGGAGTGGTACTGGTTGTCCAGACCCATGATGGAGCCCGAGTTGTAGTCCTGGACGTGCAGCAGGGTGAGGTCGTCGCGCAGCGCGTGGATCACCGGCAGATAGGCGCCGGCGCGCGGGTCCTGGCCGCCCCAGGGGCCGGAGCCGTAGTACTGGTACCCGAGCTGCACGAAGAAGGTCTCGGGGGCCATGGTCAGGACGAAGTCGTCGCCGTACTTGGCCTTGAGGGTCTTCACCGCCGAGATCAGGTTGACGATCACCGGGGTCGTGGGGTTCCGGAAGTCGGTGTCCCCGGTGTTCAGCGAGAGCGAGTGGCCCTCGAAGTCGATGTCCAGGCCGTCCAGACCGTACTCGTCGATGATCTTGCTCACCGAGGAGACGAACATGTCCCGGGCGGCGGTGGTGGCGAGCTGCACCTGGCCGTTCTGGCCGCCGATGGAGATCAGCACCTTCTTGCCGGCCGCCTGCTTGGCCTTGATGGCCGCCTTGAACTCGGCCTCGGACTCGACGTTCGGGCACTCGGTGACCGGGCAGAGCTTGAAGCGGATGTCGCCCGAGGTGACGGAGGTCGGCTCGCCGAAGGCCAGGTCGATGACGTCCCAGGAGTCGGGCACGTCCGCCATGCGCGTGTAGCCGGAGCCGTTGGCGAAGCTGGCGTGCAGATAGCCGACGAGCGCGTGGGCCGGCAGCTGGGTCCCGGTTCCGCCGTCGCCTCCGCCGCCCTCGGCGGTGGTGGCCGACACGGCGGCGGACTTCGCGGACTCGCCCGCCTCGTTCACCGCGCTGACCTGGAAGCTGTACGCGGTCGAGGCGCTGAGGCCCGTCACGGTCGCCGAGGTACCGGTGACGCTCTGGACCTTGGTGCCGCCCCGGTAGACGTGGTAGCCGGTGGCCCCGGAGGAGCCCGTCCAGGACAGGGCGACCGAGGAGGCGGTGACCGTACCGGCCTTGAGGCCCGTGGGGGCGGAGGGCAGCACGACCGGGTCGCCGCCGGGGCCGATCAGGCTGATGTCGTCGGCGTAGTAGGCCGGGGTGCCGTACCAGCCGTGCGTGTAGATGCTGACGGAGCTGGTGGACGGGCCGGTCGTGAAGGTGGTCGTGAGCTTCTGCCAGCCGGGGGCGGACTGCGTCCAGGTGGAGACGTCCGTCGTGCCGGTGCCCGAGGCGCCGAGGTAGACGTAACTGCCCTGCACCCAGGCGCTCAGCGTGTACGTGGAGCCGGGCTTCACCTTCACGGACTGGGAGCACTTGGCGTTGTCGCTGCCGGCCGGGGTGGCCTTCAGCGCCGACGTCCCGCCGTGTACGGGGGTGCTGACGGCGACTCCGCTGCCGCCGGAGCAGTTCCAGCCGGACAGCCCGGCCTCGAAGGTGCCGTTGCCCGCCAGCTCGGCGTCGGCCGCGGCGGCGGTGGGCGCCGAGGCGGCGAGGCCGCCGGCGGCCAGGAGGGCGGCCGAGAAGGCGGCCACCAGTCCGGTCGTGCGGGCGGGGGGTCTTGTGCGTTCCACAACGGCCTCCGTACAGGGGGGAATTGGTGCGGCGCGGGGAATTGATGCGGCGCGCACAACATGGTCCAGACCAATCGGGTTGTCAAGACCTCTGGCAGCGTCAGGCCCCCTCGCCCCCCGCCGGTCCCGCCGCCGCCTCGTGCATCGCGAGTTCCAGGAGGGTGGCGTCGGTGAGCGTGCCCGAGCCGTCGGGCGGGACGAGCCAGCGCACCTTTCCGGCCGGGCGGCCCGGGTACGGGACGACGATCCAGGTCCCGTGCCCGGCCCCCCGGACCCCTGTGCCGAGCCAGCGGGCGACGGTGCCCGGCGCCACGAAGAAGCCCAGCCGGGACTCGCCGAAATCCGCGAGGACCGGCCCCGGCCGGTCGATCAGCCGGGTGAGCACGTCGAGCGTCGGATATCCCAGCTCACCCGGCAGGATGAGCACGTCCCAGCGCCGGCCGGCGGGCAGGAGCGCGATCCCCCGCGGATCGCGCTCCCAGTCCCACCGGCAGGCGGCCGGATCGGGTGCCGCCGATGCCAGCCACTCGACCGCTGCCCTGGCCTCCGAGCCCTTCATGGCCCGCCTCCGTAAGTCCGTGTCGCGCCGGCCGGGCGGCGGGCGCGTTCACCGGGGAGAGCGGGCCGGGGCCGATCCGTGACGCGGGTTCGGCTACTCAGTGATGGTGATCTGGATCACGCCGGCTCGCTGTCAGCGGCGGGTGGCAGACTCCGGGGCATGGAACACATGGGGGACGTGCGCAGCGTCGAGGAGCTCGTGGAGCTGGCCGGTCGCGGCGAGAGGGTCAAGTACCTGCACTTCTGGGGCCACCGGCCGCGCCCGGACGGCAGCATCGGCGCGAGCTGCCTCAGTCAGTGGTGGCCCTCGCCGTTCACGGTCGACGGCGTGACGTACGCGTCGGCGGAGCACTGGATGATGGCCGGAAAAGCCCGGCTGTTCGGCGACGCGGAGGCGATGGAGCAAGCGGTGGCGGCGAAGAGCCCGGCGGAGGCGAAGAAGACCGGCCGACTGGTCCGGGGCTTCGACGACGCCGTCTGGAAGCGTGAGCGGTACGGCCTGGTGGTGGCGGGCAGCGTGCACAAGTTCGGCCAGGACGCGGAGCTGGGGGCGTTCCTGCTGGGCACCGGTGACCGGGTGCTGGTGGAGGCGAGCCCCCTCGACCGGATCTGGGGCATCGGGCTCGCGGCGGACGACCCGCGCGCCGAGGACCCGGCGGAGTGGCGCGGGCTCAATCTGCTGGGGTTCGCGCTGATGGCGGCCCGGGACGAGCTGCGGGGCGCGGCCGGGTCCCGGTGAGACGGCTCGCGGGGCGGCGGGGGCTCCCCCGTCGCCCCGCGAGCCGTGGCCGCGGTCCGCTCAGGCCCGTACGGAGAAGTGGCCCAGCGGCGGTTGCTCGCGCGCCTCGGCGACGAGGGAGACGGGCGCGGGCTCGTAGTCGGACCCGCTGTCGTCGTCATCGAAGTCGTCGTTGGTCAGGACCCAGATGAAGAAGCCGAGGAACGCCGCGCTGACGACGATCCCGATGGAACCGAGGATGATCCCGGCGAGTGCCACGCCCGGGTTGTCGGCCTCGCCCCGCTGGGCACGGCCGCGGCCGATGATGCCGAAGATCAGCGCGAGGACGCCGAGGACGATGCCCAGGCCGTACATGCAGAAGCCGGCCGTCGCGATGATGCCCAGCACCAGGGCCGCGATGCCCAACCCGTTGGCCGGCGCGGGGCCTCCCCAGGGGTTCCCGTAACCGGGGTGGCCCGGGTAGCCGTACTGCGGCGCCTGCCCGGCCGGGTAGCCGTACTGCGGGGGCTGCGCGCCGGGGTAACCGTATCCCGGGGCCTGCGGGCCGGGGTAGCCGTACTGCGGCTGGGCGCCGGGGTAGCCGTCCTGGGGCGGCGGTCCGGCCTGCCCAGGGCCGTTCGGTCCGACGGGCGGCGGGGGGACGGCCCCGGGCGTCCCGGGTGCGGCCCATCCGGCGGGCCCGGTCTGCGGCGTGCCGAATCCGGCGTGCGGCAGCGGTTGCCCCGGTCCGGTTCCGATGCCCGGCATGGAGGTGACCGTCAGCTGGTCGTGCACGGCGGGCGGTCGCGGGGCACCGGATATGCCGTCGCCGGATATGCCGTCGGCCGGGGTGGGCGAGGCGTCGGGGGCGGGCTCGGCGGGGCCGGGCTTCTTGTCCAGGGGTACGCGGCCGGCCGGGGGCGCCGGGGTGTCCGAGGGCGCGGGGCTGCCCGGAGCCGTCGGCTCGTCGCGGGGCGCGCGCCGCTCCGGCGGCGCCCAGGGGTCGAGCGGTGCGGCCCCGTCCGCAGGCCGATCTGTGTTGTCTGACATGGGCCTCCCCCATCGTGATGCGGTCATGCTACGGGCCCGTCCTACGATGGCTCCCGTCCCCCGGCCGCCCCACGGCCGGAGCCCGTCTCACGCCACGCCCACGGAGGCCCCGATGACCGACCTGCACCCCTTCATCGCGGGGCTGCCCAAGGCCGAGCTCCATGTCCACCACGTCGGTTCGGCCTCCCCCCGCATCGTCGCGGAGCTGGCCGCGCACCACCCCGACTCCAAGGTCCCCACCGCCCCCGAGGCGCTGGCCGACTACTTCACCTTCACCGACTTCGCCCACTTCATCGAGGTCTACCTCTCGGTCGTGGACCTGATCCGCACCCCGGAGGACGTCCGGCTGCTGACGTACGAGATCGCCCGTGACATGGCCCGGCAGAACATCCGGTACGCGGAGCTGACGGTCACCCCGTTCTCCTCGACCCGGCGCGGCATTCCCGAGCAGGGCTTCATGGAGGCGATCGAGGACGCCCGCAAGGCGGCCGAACGGGAGCTCGGCGTCGTCCTGCGCTGGTGCTTCGACATCCCCGGCGAGGCCGGCCTGGAGGCCGCCGAGGAGACCACCCGGCTCGCGGTGGACCTGCGGCCCGAGGGGCTGGTCTCGTTCGGTCTCGGCGGCCCCGAGATCGGCGTGGACCGGCCGCAGTTCAAGCCCTACTTCGACCGCGCGATCGCCGAGGGCCTGCACTCCGTGCCGCACGCCGGGGAGACCACGGGCCCGCAGACCGTCTGGGACGCGCTGACCGCGCTGCGCGCCGAGCGCATCGGCCACGGCACCAGCTCGGTCGCCGACCCGAAGCTCCTCGACCACCTCGCCGAGCGGCGCATCGCCCTGGAGGTCTGCCCCACGTCCAACATCGCGACCCGGGCGGTGAAGGACATCGAGCAGCACCCGGTCCGCGAGATGGTCGGGGCAGGGGTGCTGGTCACGATCAACAGCGACGACCCGCCCATGTTCGGCACCGACCTCAACAACGAGTACGCGGTGGCCGCCCGCGTCCTCGGCCTGGACGAACACGGTCTGGCCGCGCTCGCGAAGAACGCCGTCGAGGCGTCCTTCCTGGACCCGGCCGGCAAGCGCACGCTGACCGACGAGATCGACACGTACACCACCAACTGGCTCGCCCGCGCCGGACGGTGACCCCCGGGCGGTGACAATGGCCCCATGCCCATCAACAGGCCCGTCACCGCCGTCGCCCATCGCGGCGATCCGTACCGCGCCCGCGAGAACACCCTCCCCTCGATCCGCTCGGCGGTCGAACGCGGGGCGGACGCGGTGGAGATCGACGTCCGGGTCACCCGGGACGGGGTGCCGGTCCTGCTGCACGACGCCACGCTGGGCCGGCTGTGGGGCCGTGACCTGCGGCTGGACCGGCTCCGCCACCAGGAGCTGACCGAGCTGACGGCGGGCGGTGTGCCGACGCTGCGCGAGGCGCTGCTCGCCGTCGGCGCGCACCGCGTGATGATCGACCTGCCGGGCTCCACGCCGGAGTCGGTGCGGCGCACGGTGGACGTGGTCCGGGAGTGCGGTGCCGGGGAGCGGGTCTACTACTGCGCGGGGCCCGAGGCCATGCTGCGGGTGCGCGCGGCCGACCCGTCCGCCGAGATCGCGATGACCTGGACCACGCTCGCTCCGCCGCGCGCCACGCTGCTCGACGCGGTCCGGCCGCGCTGGCTCAACTACCGTTTCGGGCTGGTCGGCAGAGACCTGACGGACCGCAACCACCGCGACGGACTGCTCGTCTCGGCCTGGACCGCCGACACCGGCCGGACGATGCGCCGGCTGATCGGAGCCGGCGTGGACTCCGTCACCACCAACCGGATCGACGTGCTCCGCAAGCTGATCGACCGGAACACCGCCGGGCGCAGACCGTGATACGCCCCCGTGCCGTCTGGCGGCGGCTGCGGGAGACCGGCGGCCCGGGGCCCTGGACGACCGACATCGGTGTGGTCCTGGTAGTGCAGGCGGCGGTGTCGGTCCCGTGGGTGCTCCCCCGCGACCCCCGCCTCGAACCCGCCACGGTGTCCGCGTATCTGCTGACCACCCTGACCGTGCTTCCGCTGCTGTGGCGGCGCCGGGCCCCGGTGCGGGTGCTGCTGGCCGTGGTGGCGGCGCAGAGCCTGTACGGGCTGGCCCTCGACGGCCCGGGGCAGACCCTGCCGTACACCGGTCTGGTCGCTCTCTACAGCGTCGCCGCCCACGCCCCGTCGCCGGCCCGCCGGCTCTGCGCGGCGCTGACCCCGGCCTTCGTCTTCCCCGCGGTCGCTTCCAACACGGGCGAGGCCCGGGAGCTGGTCTTCTCGCTGATGGTGTTCACGGCGGCGTACGGGTTCGGCCGGTTCACCGACACCCGCCAGGCGTACACGCGGGCCGTCGAGGACCGGGCGAGGCAGCTGGAGGTGACCCGGCGGATCGAGGCCGAACAGGCGGCGGCCCGCGAACGGTCCAGGATCGCCCGGGAGATGCACGACATCCTGTCGCACGCGGTGAGCCTGATGATCGTCCAGGCGGAGGCCGGCCCGGTGGCGGTCCGTACCGCTCCGGAACGGGCCGAGGCGGCGTTCGACGCGATCTCGGAGACGGGCCGGGACGCGATGGTCCAGCTGCGCCGGATGCTCGGGGTGCTGCGCGAGGAGGGCCGGGGGCCCGGGGCGCCCCGCTCCCCGCAGCCCGCCCTGGCCGAACTCCCGGCGCTGGTGGAGCGGGTACGCTCCAGCGGCCTGGCGGTGACCCACACGGTGACCGGTCCGGAGCGCCCGCTGCCGCGGGACACCGACAGCGCCGTGTTCCGCATCGTGCAGGAGGCCCTGACCAACACGGTCAAGCACGCCGCCGCCTCCGAGGCCGGCGTCCTGCTGGCATACCGGGAGAGCAGCCTGACCGTCTCGGTGACCGACGACGGCGGCGGCCCGGGGGCGGACCCGGGTACCGGGCACGGCCTGATCGGCATCCGGGAGCGGGCCGCGGCGCACGGCGGCGACGCCCGTACCGGTCCGGGGCCGGACGGGCGGGGGTTCCGGGTCGATGTGACGCTGCCGCTGACACCGGTAACGTCAACGGTGGAGGTGGGGAGTTGACGATCCGTGTCGTGGTGGCCGACGACCAGGAGCTGGTCCGCAGCGGCTTCGCGATGATCCTGGACGCCCAGCCGGACATCGAGGTGGTGGCCGAATCCGGCGACGGGGCGCAGGCGGTGGAGGCGGTGCGCCGGCTGGAGCCGGACGTGGCCCTGCTGGACATCCGGATGCCCGTCCTGGACGGCATCGGCGCCTGCCGCGAGATCAGCGCCCGGACCGCCTGCCGGACGGTCATGCTGACGACGTTCGACTCCGACGCGTACGTGTACGAGGCGCTGCACGCCGGAGCGAGCGGCTTCCTCCTCAAGGACGTCCGCCGCGACGATCTCGTGCACGCGGTGCGGGTGGTGGCGGCGGGCGACTCGCTGCTGGCGCCCTCGGTGGCCCGGCTGCTGATCGCCGAGTACACCTCGCGCCCGGAGCGGGCGGCGGCGGTTCCGGACGAGCGGCGGCTGGGCGCGCTCACCGCCCGGGAGCGCGAGACGCTGCTGCATCTGGCGCGCGGGCTGTCCAACGCGGAGATCGCGGCGGCGATGGTGGTCAGCGACCACACGGTGAAGACGCACGTGGGCAACGTGCTGTCGAAACTGGGCCTGCGCGACCGCGTCCAGGCCGTCATCTGCGCCTACGAGACCGGGCTCGTCGCTCCCTCGCCGGAGGGAGCACCACCGTCCCCCTCCCCCGCGCAGGGGAGGAACGGACCCGCCGGGAACCCCCCGCGCCGGTGATCCGCGAAGGGCCTCCCGGTCCGCAGGATGGGAGCGGCAACGGCGCGGTCGACGTGACCTCGCCGCCACGGATTCCCACCTGGAGGCATCACGATGCACGCCCGCATCCACCGTACCGTCCTCGCCGCCGCCCTGGTCGCCGGCCTCGCGGCGGGTGCCGCGGGCCCGGCCCTGGCGACGGGCGCCCCGGCGCACAGCACCGCACCGGCGGCGGCCGGCCCGGACACCGGGGCGCTGAGCGACCTCATGGCCGGGCTTCCGGACGAGGGGGCGACGGCCGCCCTGATCCGCCTCGGCGGCACGGAGGGCGCGTGGCGCGGCTCCGCCGGGGTCCACGACCTGGTGACGCGGCGCCCGGCGGACCCGGACGCGCGCTTCCGGGCGGGTTCGGTGACCAAGGTGTTCACCGCGGCGACCGTCCTCCAACTCGCCGCCGAACGGAAGCTGAGCTTGGACCGCCCGGTCCGCTCGTACCTGCCGGAGCTGATACCCGCGGCGTACGGGGCCGTCACCGTACGCCAGTTGCTGAACCACACCAGCGGCCTGCCGTCGGCGGACTTCCCGGGCGACACGGTGGAGGAGTGGTACGCCGACCGGTTCCACCGCTTCGATGCCCGCGAGCTGGTCGCCTCGGCGACGGCCAAGGAGCGCGAGTTCCCCCCGGGGACGCGGCAGCACTACCTCAACATCAACTACACGGTGGCCGGGCTGCTGATCGAGAAGGTCACCGGGCACGCCTACGAGGCGGAGGTCTCCCGGCGCATCCTGGCCCCGCTGGGTCTGCGCGGCACCTCGTTCCCCGGCTCCGACCCACGTATCCACGGACCGCACAACCACGGGTACCAGCGCATGACGCTGGCGGACGGCACCACCGGTCTGCGGGACGTCAGCGTGTGGGGCGTGACCTCCGGCTGGGCGGCCGGGGACATCATCTCCACCACCGCCGATCTGGAGCGCTTCCTGACCGCGCTGTTCGCGGGCCGGGTGGTGCGCGGTCCGCTGCTGGAGGAGATGTTCACGCTGCCGGACCCCTCGGTGCGCGACTTCGTGACCGGCGAGGAACCCGTGTGCAGCGCCGGTCTGACCACCTGGAAGCTGGGCGGCCGCCAGGTCTGGGGCAAGACCGGCGCCCGCTGGGGGTACAACGCGGGGATCGGTGCCACGCGCGACCTCTCCCGCACCCTCGTCTACAGCGTCAACTCCACGGACGCGAAGGGCGAGGGGGAGAACGCCCTGATCATGGGCATCGTCTCCACCGTCTTCGGCGCCCCCTCGGCCGGCTGAGTCAGGCCGCCACCGGCTCCGGCTCCGGCGCCCGCTCCAGGGCCTCCAGGCGCTTGATCTTGCGGTGCACGATCAGCAGCGGGATCACCCCGAAGACGCCGAACGACATGTCGATGACGGACCACCAGAACGGGATGTCGCGGATGGGGCCGCAGATCAGCGCGAGGGGGATGATCCCGGCGCAGGCGATCATGCCGAACTCGATCACCCAGATGTTGCGGACCGGGTCGCGGAAGGGTCCGTAGAAGGCGACCGCGATGACCAGGTGGGCGAAGGCCAGCCAGTCGGTGCCGTACAGGACGAAGGGATACCGGGCGTCGGCCTCGTCGAGACCGGTGCGGACGCGGGTGATCCACTCCAGCAGGTCCGGGAAGTGTTCGGGGACGGGAGAGGCCGAGGACGTCAGCAGGTCCTCGGTCCACCGCAGTTCGTGGACGAGCGGGAAGGCGGTCAGCCCGCTCAGAACCAGACAGACGATGAAGACGACCAACCACACGCGTATACGCCTTCGCAGGGCGTGTCGCTCGCTCATGTCCGCAGCGTACGCCCGTGTTTACCAGCGCTTTACGCCGCCCCCGGTACAGCGCCGGAACGTCCGCGCCCCGTGCGAACCGGCCGGTTCGCACGGGGCGCGGAGATGGTCGCTCAGCCCTCGATGGACGTCATCACGTGCTTGATCCGGGTGTAGTCCTCGAAGCCGTAGGCCGAGAGGTCCTTGCCGTAACCGGACTTCTTGAAACCGCCGTGCGGCATCTCGGCGACCAGCGGGATGTGGGTGTTGATCCAGACGCAGCCGAAGTCCAGGTTCTTCGACATCCGCATGGCACGCGCGTGGTCCTTGGTCCACACCGAGGAGGCCAGGGCGTACTCGACGCCGTTCGCCCACTCCACGGCCTGCGCCTCGTCGCGGAACGCCTGGACGGTGATGACCGGGCCGAAGACCTCGTGCTGGATGATCTCGTCGTCCTGCTTGAGCCCGGAGACGACGGTCGGGGCGTAGAAGTACCCCTTGTCACCGACCCGGTGGCCGCCCGCTTCGACCCGGGCGTGGGCGGGAAGGCGCTCGATGAAGCCGCTGACCTGGGCCAGCTGGTTGGCGTTGTTGAGCGGGCCGTACAGCACGTCCTCGTCGTCCGGCCGGCCGGTCTTCGTGTCGGCGGCGGCCTTGGCGAGCGCGGTGACGAACTCGTCGTGGATCGACTCGTGGACCAGCACGCGCGTGGCGGCCGTGCAGTCCTGTCCGGCGTTGAAGTAGCCCGCGACCGAGATGTCCTCGACGGCCTTGGCGATGTCGGTGTCCTCGAAGACGACGACGGGCGCCTTGCCACCGAGCTCCAGGTGGACCCGCTTGACGTCCTTGGCGGCCGACTCGGCGACCTGCATGCCGGCCCGCACCGAGCCGGTGATGGAGGCCATCGCCGGGGTCCGGTGCTCGACCATCGCGCGGCCGGTGTCACGGTCGCCGCAGATGACGTTGAAGACGCCCTGGGGCAGGATCTGCCCGATGATCTCGGCGATCAGCACGGTCGAGGCGGGCGTGGTGTCGGACGGCTTGATGACCACCGTGTTGCCCGCGGCGAGCGCCGGGGCGAACTTCCAGACGGCCATCATCATCGGGTAGTTCCACGGCGCGACCTGCGCGCAGACGCCGACCGGCTCGCGCCGCACGATGGAGGTCAGCCCCTCCATGTACTCGCCGGCCGAGCGCCCCTCCAGGAGCCGGGCGGCGCCCGCGAAGAAGCGGATCTGGTCCACCATCGGCGGGATCTCTTCGGTGCGGGTCAGCCCGATCGGCTTGCCGGTGTTCTCGGACTCGGCGGCGATGAGGTCCTCGGCCCGCTCCTCGAACGCGTCGGCGATCTTGAGCAGGGCGCGCTGGCGCTCGGCCGGTGTGGCGTCGCGCCAGGCGGGGAACGCGGCCGCGGCGGCGGCCATCGCGGCGTCCACGTCGGCGGGTCCGGAGAGCGGCGAGGTCGCGTAGACCTCCTCGGTCACCGGGTTGACCACGTCGATCGTCCGCCCGTCGGCGGCGTCCCGGAACTCCCCGTTGATGTAGTTGCGCAGACGGCGTACCTCGGCGGTCACGGCCACCCCTCCTCGTATCTGTCCAATGGGTGAGACGACCAGCGTAGTCGGGCCCCGCCGCGCGGTGCCGGGCACGGCATCCCCCGGGCCCGGATGCGGCCGATCGAGTGGGAAGAGGCGGGCCCGGGCCGCGTGCTGTCCGCTCACCGCGATCCGAATCCTTACGGTGCCGAGTGACCGATCGGCCCCCTCTTCGTTCCCCCGTACGGGGGACGGGATATCTGATCTGAACCGAGGTGTACGCCATGGTGGCCCCGCCGGACAACGATGTGATCTGGGCGCGTTCCCTGCAGCACTCCCACAACGGCTCACCCGCGCTCGGCGGGGTCTCCCTGGGCATCCGCGACGGCGAGATCCTGGCGGTGACCGGTCCGCGCGGCAGCGGCAAGACGACCCTGCTGCACTGCCTCTCCGGCCAGCTGGTGCCGGAGCAGGGCGAGGTCTGGTTCAACAGCGTGCCCGTGCACACGATGGGGCCGAGGCTGCGCGAGCGGCTGCGCCGCGACAAGTTCGGCTGGATCGCCCCCGAGCCGCAGCTGGTCCCGGAGCTGAACACCTGGGAGAACACCGCCCTGCCGCTCCTGCTGCGCGGCGCCTCGCACCGGGAGGCCAGGAAGGCCGCCATGGAGTGGCTGGAGCGCCTGGACATCGGCACATGCGCCAAGAAGCGCCCGCACACCCTCCAGCAGAGCCAGCGGCAGCGCATCGCCGTGGCCCGGGCGCTGGCCGCCGGGCCCTCGGTGATCTTCGCCGACGAACCGACCGCGACGCTGCACCGCACGGACCGCACGCACGTCCTGCGGACCCTGACCAGCGCCGCCCGCTCGCACGGGATCACGGTGGTGCTCGCCACCCACGACGCCGAGATCGCCGCGCTCGCCGACCGCGTGGTGCCCCTGCTCGACGGGCGCCGCGTCTCCACCGTCGGCCTGCCCGCCGAAGCCGATCCGGAGGGGCGCGCGGCGTGCTCGCTCTCCGTCTAGCCCGCGGTTCCCATCCGCTGGTCCTGATGCGGCGGCTGCTGGTCGCGGCCGCCTCCGCCGGGGTCGGCTTCCTGCTCCTGTGCACCCTCGGCCACACCGCCGCGCACCCCCATTCGGCCGGTGCGGTGCTGCGGCTGCTGTGGTGCTTCGTCCCGCTGGCCGCCACCGTGCAGTTCGCCGTCGCGGTGGCCCGTACGGACCCGAGCACCCGGCCGCGTAGCGGGCTGTCCGCCGTGGGCCTGGGCCCGGTGAAGCTCAGCGTGCTCGCCGCGGTCTCCACCGCCGTCTCGTGCACCCTCGGCTCCGCGGTGGCGCTGCTGTTCTTCCTCCATCTGCGCGGCGACCTGTCCGGGCTGCCGTTCGACGGGGCCGCCGCCGATCTGCTCGGCGCGGACGCCTCGTTGCCGGTCGCCGCCGTGCTGGTCCTGCTGGCCCTGGTGCCGGTGGCGGCTGCCACGGCCAGTGCGCTGGCGCTGCGTGGCCGTCCGTCGGGGGCCGCGCGCGAGACGGACGACGGCGGTGACCTGGTGCCCGCCGAGGAGATCCCCGCCCCCGCCGCGCCGCCGGCCGGGCTGCCCTGGGGCGTCGCCCTGACCGCCGCCGGGCTCGCCGTCGAGGCGTACGCGAGCCGGGGCGCGGCGGGCAGCCCCTTCCCGCTTCCCGGCAAGCCGGACGCCACTCCGGCCTGGGTGCTCGTCGGCTGGACGCTGACCGCGATCGGCCTGGCCACGGCGGGCCCCGGCCTGACCCACCTGTGCGGCAAGCTGCTCCAGACGGTCCGGCCGGGGGCGGTACGCCTGCTGGCCGGCCGGGTCCTGATGGACGAGGCGCGCCGGATCGGCCGCCCGCTGGGCATCGTCTGCGCGGTCCTGTCGGCGGTCGTCGCCGCCTTCGCGCTGTACGGGACGGGGTCCCGGCCGTTCGGCCCGCTCACGGCCCTGGGGGCGGTGCTCGTCGTCGGCTGCACCACGGCGACGCTGCTGACCTCGGCCCTGGAGGCCCGGCAGGCCCGCGCGGAGACGGCCAGGGCCCTGCTGCGGCTCGGGGCGCCGGCCTCGGCGCTGCGCGCGGCGACCGCCCTGCGCGCGGGGGCGCTGCTGGTCCTCTTCGCCCCGCTCACCTGGGCGATCGCCGAGCTGGCCGCGCTGCCGCTGACCCCCTGAGCGCGGCTGGACGCCCACCGGACCGGCCGGGCCCCTGCCCGGCCGGTTCCGCGTGCGCGCGGGGGCCCGTCCGGATCGGATGAACGTTTCGTAGCATGAGCCGCGTGGAGAGCGCGGACGAGTACCGGAACGGCCACGGCGACGAGATCGAGTCGCGGGCCGAGTTCGACGCGGCGGTGGCCGCCGGTTCGCTGGCCGGGCGCCGCGTGCAGTCGGTGGACCTGACGGGGCGGAGCGCGGCGCTGCTGGCCACGGACACCGCGGGCGCCGTGTTCCTCGGCTGCCTGATGGAGCCCCGCGCCGAGGAGAAGGTCCGGGCCGACGGCGCCTTCGTCTTCCCGCCCGTCCCCGGCCTGCCCTTCGATCCGTACCGGGGCCTGCTCTACTCCCCCGACGCGCTCTACGACGGAATCGCGCGGGAGGGCTACGCGGCCACGCCGGACGCCCTGGCCCACGACTGGTTCCGGCGGACCCGGTCGGACGGGGACGCGTTCGCCTCGATGCTCCGGGCGCTCCACGACGACGCGATCTCCGACGCGCTGGAGGAGGTGCTCGCCGGGGCCCGGGTGGCCGGCGTGATGGGCGGCCACGCGACGCCCCGGGGCAGCGCCGGTTACGCGGCGGCGGCCCGGCTCGGCAGGACCCTGGCCCGCAGCGGCCTCACCGTGGCGACCGGGGGCGGCCCGGGCGCGATGGAGGCGGCCAACCTGGGGGCGTACGCGGCGCCGCACGCCGACACGATGCTGGACGAGGCGTGCGCGATGCTCGGCGCGGTGCCGTCCTTCACCCCGTCGGTCACCGACTGGGCGCGGGCCGCTTTCGCGGTGCGGGAGCGCTGGCCGGGCGGCGGCCCGTCGGTGTCGATCCCCACCTGGTTCTACGGCCACGAGCCGCCGAACCCGTTCGCCGGACACATCGCCAAGTACTTCACCAACGCGCTGCGCGAGGACGGGCTGCTGGCCCGGTCGAACGCGGGCGTGATCTTCCTCCCCGGCGCGGCCGGCACCGTCCAGGAGATCTTCGACAGCGCCACCCCGAACTACTACGAGTCACGCGGCGAACCCGTCCCGATGGTGCTGGTGGGCCACGACCACTGGACGCGCGAGCTTCCCGCCTGGCCGCTCCTGCGCACGCTGGCGGCGGGCCGGAGGATGGCGGCCCGCATCGCCCTGGTCGACACGGTGGAGGAGGCGCCCGGCGCCCTGGCCCGGCTCTCGGGGGCGTAGCCCTCAGAACAGGGCGGGGAGCACCACGCACTCCGACGCGTCGAAGGCGACGCCCACCCGCTCGCCCTCCTCCGGTGTCCCGCGCAGCGGGCACTCGGCCTCCAGCACCGGACCGCGCTCCGGGTGCAGGGTCACGGCGACATGGCTGCCCCGGAAGGTGCGTGCGCCCACGACGCAGCGCAGCCCCGTCTCCGGCCCACCGATCCGTACCCCGGCCGGCCGCACCAGAAGGTCGCACGCGCCCTGCGGTGACCCCTTCGGCACCGGCACCTCGCCCCAGGCCGTGTCCGCCGCGTCCCCCTCGACGGTCGCCTCGACCACGTTGTCGAAGCCCAGGAAGCGCGCCACGAAGGCGGAGGCGGGGCGCTGCCACACGTCCAGCGGGGTGCCCACCTGGGCGACGCGGCCCTCGCGCATCACGACGACCCGGTCGGCCAGCGCGAACGCCTCGCCCTGGTCGTGGGTGACGGCGAGCACGGTGGTGCCGAGGCGGCCGAAGAGGGCGCGCAGCTCGACGACGAGCCGTTCGCGCAGGCTGCGGTCCAGCTGGCCCAGGGGCTCGTCGAGCATCAGCAGCCTGGGGCTGGGCGCGAGGGCCCGGGCGAGGGCGACGCGCTGCTGCTCGCCCCCGGAGAGCGCGGCGACGGCGCGGCGTTCGGCGCCGGGCAGGCCCACGAGGTCGAGGAGTTCGGCGACCCGGCGGCTCTGTTCGCCCCGGCCGGCCCCGTGCATCCGCAGGCCGAAGGCGACGTTGGCGCCGACGTCCCGGTGCGGGAAGAGCTGGTGGTCCTGGAACATCAGGCCGAGCCCGCGCCGGTGGACCGGGATGCCGTCCTGGTCGGCGCCGTCGAGCAGGACCCGGCCGCCGTCCGGCTCCTGGAGCCCGGCGACCAGGCGCAGCAGGGTGGACTTGCCGCTGCCGCTCGGTCCGAGGACGCAGACGGTCTCGTGGTCGGCGACCTCCAGGTCGACCCCGTCGAGCGCGGCCCGGTCGCCGAAGCGGACGGTGGCCGATTCGAGCGTCAGCATCGTTCAGAACTCCCCGGATCGGTCGGTGCGGATGCGTTCGAGCAGCAGCAGCGAGACCGCGCACACGAGCATCAGGATGGTGCTGAGGGCCATGGCCTGGCCGTAGTTCAGGTCGCCGGACCGGCCGAGCAGCCGGGCCACGGCCACCGGCAGCGTCGGGTTGTCGGGCCGCGCGATGAAGACTGTCGCGCCGAACTCCCCGAGCGACACGGCGAACGCGAACCCGGCGGCAACCAGCAGCGCCCGCCGCACGAGCGGGAAGTCCACCTCGCGCCAGGCCCGCAGGGGCGAGGCCCCGAGCACCGCCGCCGCCTCGCGCAGCCGGGAGTCCACCGCCCGCAGCACCGGCAGCATGGTCCGTACGACGAAGGGCACCCCGACCAGTGCCTGGGCGAGCGGCACCAGAATCCAGGAGGTACGGAGGTCCAGCGGCGGCTTGTCCAGGGTGATCAGGAAGCCGAAGCCGACGGTGACCGCGGAGACCCCCAACGGCAGCATCAGCAGCGCGTCGAAGCCCCGGACGAGCCGGCCCGCCCGCCGGGTGAGCGCGGCGGCGGCGAGCCCGCCGACGACGAGGGCGATCAGGGTCGCGACGAGGGCGTAGCGCAGCGAGTTCCCGATGGCCTCGACCGGCGCGACCAGGAACGTACCGCTGTTGGCGTCCGCCGAGGTCAGCGCGCGGTAGTAGGCGAGGCCGGAGCCGCCCAGCGAGCGTTCCACGAGGACCGCGAGCGGCAGCAGGACCAGCAGCAGCACGCTCAGCAGGACCCCGGCGAGCAGGGTCCACTGCCCGGCCCCGTGCGGCCTGCGCGCGGTCGTCGCCGGGTCGACCAGCTTCAGCGCGCGCTCCCTGCGGCGTACGGTCCAGGCGTGCACGGCGAGGATCGCGCCGACGGCGGCGAACTGCACGAGCGTCAGCACGGCGGCCGTGGGCAGGGCGAGCAGCTGCGCGGTCTGCCGGTAGATCTCCACCTCCAGCGTGGAGAAGCCGGGGCCGCCGAGGATCTGTACGACCCCGAAGGAGGTGAAGGTGAAGAGGAAGACCATCAGGGCGGCGGCGGCCACGGCCGGGGCGAGCGCGGGCAGCGTGACGCGCCGCCAGGCGGTGAACCGGCTCGCGCCGAGCACCCGGGCGGCCTCTTCCTGGCGCGGGTCGAGCTGCGCCCAGAGCCCTCCGACGGTGCGGACGACGACCGCGTAGTTGAAGAACACGTGGGCCAGCAGGATCGCCCACACGGTGGTGTCGAGCCGTACGCCCCACAGCTCGTCCAGCAGCCCGCCCCGCCCGAGCAGCGCGAGGAAGGCGGTGCCCACGACGACGGTCGGCAGCACGAACGGGACGGTGACCACGGCCCGCAGCACCTGCTTGCCGGGGAAGTCGAACCGGGCGAAGACATACGCGCCGGGCAGCGCGATCAGCAGGGTCAGCGCGGTCGAGGCGAGCGCCTGCCACAGCGTGAACCAGAGGACGTCCCGGATCTCCGGCCGGGCCAGCACCTCGCCGAACCGGCCGAACTGCCAGACGCCGTCCGCCTTGAGCCCCCGTCCCACGATCGCGGCGACCGGGTAGGCGAAGAACAGGGCGAAGAACGCGACGGGCACGGCCATCAGGCCGAGCCGCACCGCGGCCGCGCGCCGGGCCCGGGCGCGTGCGGACCTCCCGCGCGCGCCCGGGCCGCGTACGGGGGTCTTCGCTACTTCACTACGAGCGAGGACCACGACTGGACCCACTGCTCACGGTTCTCGGCGATGGCGTCCGGGGCGACGGTCGCCGGCTTGTCGGCGGTGGCACCGAACTTCGTGAAGAGCTCGGGCACCTTCGCGTCCTTCGCGACCGGGCTGACGAACATGGTGAGCGGCATGTCCTCCTGGAACTTCTTCCCGATCAGGAAGTCCAGCAGCGCCTTGCCGCCCGCCTCGTTCTTCGCGCCGTCCAGCAGACCGGCGAACTCGATCTGGCGGAAGCACGTCCCGGTGGCGACCCCGGTCGGCGCGGTCTTGGGCTGCGGGTCCGCGTACAGCACCTCGACGGGCGGGCTGGAGGCGTAACTGACGACGAGCGGGCGGTCGGCCTTGGCCTTCTTGCCGCCGGCCGAGCCGGAGAACTCCTCGTTGTACGCCTGCTCCCAGCCGTCCACGACCTTGACGCCGTTGTCCTTGAGCTTCTTCCAGTAGTCCTGGTAGCCGTCCTCGCCGAAGGTGGCGACGGTGCCGAGGAGGAAGCCGAGGCCGGGCGAGGAGGTCGCGGCGTTCTCGGTGACCAGCAGGTCCTTGTACGCGGGCTTCGCCAGGTCGGCGAAGGTCTTCGGCGGTGCGAGCTTCTTGTCGGCGAAGTACTTCTTGTCGTAGTTGACGCAGATGTCGCCGGTGTCGACCGGGGTGACCCGGTGCTTGTCCGCGTCCAGCTGGACATCGGCCGGGACCCGGTCCAGGCCCTTGGCCTCGTACGGGGTGAACAGGCCGTTGTCCAGGGCGCGCGAGAGCAGGGTGTTGTCGACGCCGAAGAACACGTCGCCGCGCGGGGAGCCCTTGGTCAGGATCTCCTGGTTCAGGGCGGCGCCCGCGTCCCCGCTCTCGAGGACCTTGACGGTGTAGCCGGTCTCCCGGGTGAACTCCTTCAGGACGTCCTTGGAGGCGTTGAAGGAGTCGTGGCTGACCAGGGTGACGGTCTTGGAACCGGACCCCTTGGTGGAACCGGAACCGGAACCGGACGCCGGGTCGTCGGAACTTCCGCAGCCGGCCAGCGCGGTGACGCCGAGCGCGGCGGCGACGGCCGCGACCGCGGCCTTCTGGGTGGTGCTCATGTGTGATTCCTCCTGGAGTGACCAGGAAGAGACGCGGCCCCGCCCGCACACCGGCCGGAGCCGGAAGCGGGCAGGGCGCAACAGCTTGAGTATGGTCCGAACTTCCTACCCGGAATGACCCGGGCGAGGTTCAGAGGGTCTGCGGCCAACCTGTCCTCGGTGCCGCACTCTCAGCGCTGTGGCGCTCCCCTGTCGGAATATGCAGTTGATTTCGGCCCCAGGCTACACGGCCGTTTTCGGCCGGGGCCCCGGGTGTCCGGGACCCCGCTCCCTCAGCGCTCGGAGGCCGCCAGCTGTCCGCAGGCGCCGTCGATCTCCTGGCCCCGGGTGTCGCGGACGGTGACCGGCACGCCGTGGCTCGCGATGGCCTCCACGAACGCCCGCTCGTCCTCCGGCCGCGAAGCGGTCCACTTGGAGCCGGGCGTCGGGTTCAGCGGGATGAGGTTGACGTGCACCCGCTTGCCCTTGAGGAGGCGGCCCAGCAGGTCACCCCGCCACGCCTGGTCGTTGATGTCGCGGATCAGGGCGTACTCGATGGAGATACGGCGGCCGGACTTCTCGGCGTACTCCCACGCGGCGTCCAGCACCTCGCGCACCTTCCACCGGGTGTTCACCGGCACGAGGGTGTCGCGCAGCTCGTCGTCCGGGGCGTGCAGCGAGACCGCGAGGCGGCACTTGAAGCCCTCGTCGGCGAACCTCAGCATGGCGGGGACCAGGCCGACGGTCGACACGGTGATCCCGCGCTGCGAGAGGCCGAGGCCGTCGGGCTCGGGGTCGGTCAGCCGGCGGATCGCGCCGACGACGCGGTTGTAGTTGGCCAGCGGCTCGCCCATACCCATGAACACGATGTTGGAGAGCCGGGCCGGCCCGCCGGGGACCTCGCCGTCGCGCAGCGCGCGCATGCCGTCCACGATCTGGTGGACGATCTCCGCGGTCGACAGGTTGCGGTCGAGTCCGGCCTGCCCGGTCGCGCAGAACGGGCAGTTCATCCCGCAGCCGGCCTGCGAGGAGATGCACATCGTGACCCGCTCCGGGTAGCGCATCAGGACGGACTCCACCAGGGTCCCGTCGTGCAGCTTCCACAGGGTCTTGCGGGTGGTGTCGTCGTCGCAGCTGATGTGCCGGACGACGGACATCAGGTCGGGGAACATCGCCTCGGCGAGCTTGTCCCGGGAGCCGGCCGGGATGTTGGTCCACTCGGCCGGGTCGTGCGCGTACCGCGCGAAGTAGTGCTGCGAGAGCTGCTGGGCGCGGAACGGCTTCTCGCCGATCGCGGCGACGGCCTCCCTGCGCTCGGCGGGCGTGAGGTCGGCGAGGTGCCGCGGCGGCTTCTTGGCTCCGCGGGGCGCGACGAAAGTGAGTTCTCCGGGCTTAGGCATGGTTCTTCCAGTGTCGCAGACGCGCGGAGGTGCCCCTGTGCGTCGCGGTGAGGCGCACCTTACGGGGTAACCGGGCCACCACAGGGAGTTCCGCAGCCGCCGTAGGAGGTAGATGCCGTGCACACCGTCAAGCACTGGTTCAACGACAGCCTGGTCGGCCAGGGCCTGCTGGTCTTCGGACTCGGCGTGGGCCTGAACGCGCTGTTACGCCACGACGATCCCCCGGCCATGTGGCTGGTCCAGGGGGCCGTTTTCACCGTCGTCGCGATGGTGGCCATCGTTCTCCAGCGGCGGCGCATGAGCCGGGTCACGGGCGCCTCCCCGGGCGCCATCGCCGGCCTCCTGCGCAAGATCCGCCACCACGAGGTGCCGCGCGACCCGCGGGAACGGGCCGTGATGCGGCGTCTCGTCGACGATCAGCTGGGGAAGATCGAGCGGGGTGAGCGGTGGCTGCCGTACTGGCTGGGCGCCATGGGCCTGATCGCGGTCGGTCTGCTCGTCCTGGGCTTCACCGGCGGGGCCCTCGGGTACTCCCTGTTCTTCGCCGTCTTCGTGGCGGCGTTCTGTGTCTGGCTCCTGTGGACCCGCCGCCGGGCGCTGACCCTCTACCGCGACATGCGGAGGGCGCTGCGCGAACAAGGCTGACGCCACATGGCTGAGGGGCCACCGCTCGCGAGCGGTGGCCCCTCAGCCATGTGCGGACGCCGGCCTCAGCCGGAACCGACGAACAGCACCAGGAGCAGCCAGACCACCGGGGCGGTCGGCAGCAGCGAGTCCAGCCGGTCCATGATCCCGCCGTGGCCGGGCAGCAGCGTGCCCATGTCCTTGATCCCGAGATCCCGCTTGATCATGGACTCGCCCAGGTCGCCCAGGGTGGCGCTGGCCGCGACCGCGAGGCCCAGCAGCAGCCCCTGCCACCAGGAACCGTCGTCGACCAGGAACTGCATGCACAGCGCCCCGGCCACCATGGCGAAGGCGACCGCCCCGAACAGGCCCTCGCGGGTCTTGCCGGGGCTGATGCGCGGCGCCAGCTTGTGCTTGCCGAACCGCCAGCCGACCGCGTACGCCCCCGTGTCGCTGACCACGGTCAGCAGCAGGAACGTCAGCACCCGCTGCGGGCCGTCGTCGGCGGTCAGGAGCAGCGCGACGAAGGTGGCCAGGAACGGCACGTAGAACGCGGCAAAGATGCCCGCCGTGACGTCCCTGAGGTAGTCCTCGGGCGGCTGGGCCATCCGCCACACGAGCACCGCCAGGGCGGTGAGGGCCATGGCGATCCAGGCGCCCTCGGCCCCGCGCGCGTATCCCGCGACGACCATCGCGGCACCGCCGACGGCGAGCGGCACGAGGGGCGCCTTGATGCCCTTGCGCTCCTCCAGGCGGGAGGTGAGCTCCCAGAGCCCGACGACGACGGCGAGCACGATCACGCCGACGAAGACCGCCTTGACGACGAAGAGCGAGACGACGACCAGGGCGCCGAGCCCCAGGCCGACCCCTATGGCGGCTCCCAGGTCCCGGCCCGCGCGCTTCTTCTGCGGGGGCTGGGGCGGCGGCGCGGTCGGCATGGGCTCCTGCGGCTTCTCGTCGCGGAACAGGGGGCCGCCGCTCAGGCGTCCGGCCCCCTGGTTCCGGTGATCACGGTCTTCAGCGTCTCTACCTGCGTCGGGAACGTCCGGCACGATGGGCATGGGCCGAGTCTGCTGGGCGTCGTGCACATCGTAGGCAGGACCCGCCGCAGCACCCTGCATCTCCGGCGCGACCCGGTGGCCGGCGCCCTGCGGAGCGCCCCAGGAAGAGTCGTTCATCAGACTTCGAGCAGCTCGGCTTCCTTGTGCTTCAGCAGCTCGTCCACCTGCGCGACGTACTTCGCGGTGGTGTCGTCGAGCTCCTTCTCGGCGCGGCGCACCTCGTCCTCGCCGGACTCCTTGTCCTTGACCAGCTTGTCGAGCGCTTCCTTGGCCTTGCGGCGGACGGCGCGGATCGAGATCTTGGAGTCCTCGGCCTTGGTCTTCGCGACCTTGATGTAGTCGCGGCGACGCTCCTCGGTCAGCTCGGGGAAGTTGACCCGGATGATGTTGCCGTCGTTGCTCGGGTTGACGCCGAGGTCCGAGTCGCGGATGGCCTGCTCGATGTTGCGCAGCGCGGTCTTGTCGAACGGCGTCACGACGGCCATACGGGGCTCGGGCACCGAGAACGAGGCCAGCTGGTTGATCGGGGTCGGCGCACCGTAGTAGTCGGCGACGATCTTGTTGAACATCGCCGGGTGCGCACGGCCGGTACGGATCGCGGCGAAGTCCTCTTTCGCGACGACGACGGCCTTCTCCATCTTCTCCTCGGCCTCGAGGAGGGTTTCTTCGATCACCACGTGCTCCTGCGTGTTGTGAACGGGCCCGGCGGGCCCGGCGGGTCCTGCGTCGCGTCCTCACCTGCACGGTGTCCGACCGGCAGGCCGTTGTCCATCTTCCGGGGCGGTCCCGCGCCCCTGTCCCACCGGGCCTCACCGGTGGACGCGCCCATGGTCAGGCGCGGGTGTCCTGGTCGCTCACGAGCGTGCCGATCTTCTCACCCTTGACGGCGCGGGCGATATTGCCCGCGGTGGTGAGCTCGAAGACGAGGATCGGCAGCTCGTTGTCACGGCAGAGCGTGATGGCGGTGGCGTCGGCGACCTTGAGGTCGCGGGCGAGCACCTCGCTGTACTCCAGCGCGTCGAACTTGACCGCGGCGGGGTTGGTCTTCGGGTCGGAGTCGTAGACCCCGTCCACGCCGTTCTTCCCCATGAGCAGCGCCTCGGCGTCGATCTCCAGGGCGCGCTGGGCGGCGGTGGTGTCGGTGGAGAAGTAGGGCATGCCCATGCCCGCGCCGAAGATCACGACGCGGCCCTTCTCCAGGTGCCGCACGGCGCGCAGCGGGATGTACGGCTCCGCGACCTGGCCCATGGTGATGGCGGTCTGGACGCGGGAGTCGATGCCCTCCTTCTCCAGGAAGTCCTGGAGGGCGAGGCAGTTCATCACGGTGCCGAGCATGCCCATGTAGTCGGAGCGCGCCCGGTCCATGCCCCGCTGCTGGAGCTCGGCGCCGCGGAAGAAGTTGCCGCCGCCGATGACGACCGCGATCTCCGCGCCGTCCCGGACGACTGCCGCGATCTCGCGGGCGATGGCGTGCACGACGTCGGGGTCGACACCGAGACCCCCGCCGCCGGCGAACGCCTCCCCGGACAGCTTCAGCATGAAGCGTCCGGGCACCTTGCCGTCCTCGCGCTTGTCGTCGTCTTTGGCGGCGTCCGCGCCCTTGTTCATGGGGATTCTCCTCGTGCACATACGAAGAAGGCCATTGCCGGTGGGTCTGGTGTCCCTTGCGGCAATGGCCTCCTCGTCAGATCTGCGGTCGTACGGCGGTGTGCGGCCGTCGACTGCACCAGACCCTACCGGGTCCGCCGTTTTACGCGGACGGACTCAGATGCCGACCTTGATACGCGTGAAGCGCTTCAGGGTGACACCGGCCTCGTCCAGAACCTTCTGGACCGACTTCTTGTTGTCCAGCGCGTACGGCTGGCCCAGGAGGGTGGCCTCCTTGAAGAAGCCGTTGACGCGACCCTCGACGATCTTCGGGAGGGCGGCCTCGGGCTTGCCCTCGGCGCGGGTGGTCTCCTCGGCGACGCGGCGCTCGGCCTCGACGACCTCGGCCGGGACGTCCTCGCGGGAGAGGTACTTCGGCGCGAAGGCGGCGATGTGCTGGGCGAGGCCCTTGGCCAGGTCGGCGTCGGCCTTGTCCAGCTCGACCATCACGCCGATCTGCGGGGGCAGGTCGGGCATGGTGCGGTGCATGTAGACCGAGACGAAGGCACCCTGGAACTGCGCGAAGCGGTCCAGGACGATCTTCTCGCCGAGGTTGGCGTTGGCCTCGTCCACGTACGCCTGGACGGTCTTGCCGGGCTCGATCTCGGAGGCGAGGAGCGCCTCGATGTCGGCCGGGGAGGTCGCGGCGACGTGCGCGGCAAGGGCGTTGGCGACGGCCTGGAACTTGTCGCCCTTGGCGACGAAGTCGGTCTCGCACTTCAGCTCGACGAGGACGCCGGAGGTCTTGTCCTCGGAGACGAGGGAGACGACGGCGCCGTTCTCGGCGGAACGGCCCTCGCGCTTGGCGACGCCCTTCTGGCCCTTGATGCGGAGCGCCTCGACGGCGGCGTCGACGTTGCCGTCGGCCTCGTCGAGCGCCTTCTTGCAGTCCATCATGCCGGCGCCGGTGAGCTCGCGGAGCTTCTTGACGTCAGCGGCGGTGTAGTTCGCCATGAGTCTGTGTTCTCTCTCGAAGTCTGAAAGATCTACGGGTGGACGGCGGGGCGGTGCCGGTGCACCGTCCCCGCCGTCTTCAGCCGTGACGGGTGTCAGGCCTGCTCGGCGTCCGCGGCCGGGGCCTCGGCCTGCTCGGCGGCGATGGCGGCCGGCTCCGCGTCGGCGGCGGCGTCCTTCTCGGTCTCGACGGAGGACTGGACCTCGGCGTCGGCCTTCTTGTCGCCCTCGAGCAGGTCGCGCTCCCACTCGGCGAGGGGCTCGCCGGCGGCCTTCTCGCCCGGCTTCGAGTCGCCGGTGGCGGCGCCGGAGCGGGCGATGAGGCCCTCGGCGACGGCGTCGGCGATCACGCGGGTGAGCAGGGTGACGGAGCGGATCGCGTCGTCGTTGCCCGGAATCTTGTAGTCGACCTCGTCGGGGTCGCAGTTGGTGTCGAGGATCGCGACGACCGGGATGTGGAGCTTGCGCGCCTCACCGACGGCGATGTGCTCCTTCTTGGTGTCGACGACCCAGACGGCGCTCGGCACCTTCTGCATCTCGCGGATACCACCGAGGGTCTTCTCCAGCTTGGCCTTCTCGCGGGAGAGGACCAGGAGCTCCTTCTTGGTGAGGCCGGAGGCGGCCACGTCCTCGAAGTCGATGAGCTCCAGCTCCTTCAGGCGCTGAAGGCGCTTGTAGACGGTGGAGAAGTTGGTGAGCATGCCACCGAGCCAGCGCTGGTTGACGTACGGCATGCCGACGCGCGTCGCCTGCTCGGCGATGGCCTCCTGGGCCTGCTTCTTCGTACCCACGAACATGATGGAGCCGCCGTGCGCGACGGTCTCCTTGACGAACTCGTAGGCGCGGTCGATGTACGACAGCGACTGGAGCAGGTCGATGATGTAGATGCCGTTGCGCTCGGTGAAGATGAAGCGCTTCATCTTCGGGTTCCAGCGACGGGTCTGGTGACCGAAGTGGACGCCGCTTTCCAGCAGCTCCCGCATCGTGACGACGGCCATGGCCGTACTCCTTGGTTTTCTCGGTTGCCGCGGCAGCAGGATTACCGCCGCGCCTGACGCCCCGGCGCGCCGTGCCGCAAGGGACCGAGGGGCGCGGCCACCTCCGCTGAACGGGTGGTGGCGGGGCGTGCGAAGTCGACCCGGTGACCCGGGTCGCCAGAAGAAGTGTACGGGACCGTCCGGGTCCCGGGTGACGGCGCTGTCCACAACCGGCTGGTAGTCCACAGATCCGGCTCGTGATCCCCACGCGGGCGGGGCCCGGGGGACGGTGGTGCCATGCGAATCACAAGCGAAGGGGCGCGGTGGCGGCTGCCCTGGGCCGTCGTGCTCGCCGCGCTGGCGGCGTGGGGCGCTTGGCCGGGCGCCGCCGCGGCGGCGGGCACCGGCGAACGTGTCTGGCCGCTGGCCGGGCGTCCCGCGGTGGTACGGGGATGGGAACCGCCCGCCGGGCCCTACGGGCCGGGCCACCGGGGTGTGGACCTGGCCGCCGCGCCGGGCACCGAGGTGCTGGCCGCCGCTGCGGGCCGGGTCTCGTTCGCCGGGGCGGTCGCCGGGCGCGGGGTGGTCTCCGTCGAGCTCGCGGGGACCGGCGACCCACCGCTGCGGACCACCTACGAGCCGGTGCGCCCGCTGGTCACGGAGGGCGACGAGGTGGCGGCGGGGCAGGTGGTGGCGGTGCTGGAGGCGGGGCCGTCGCACTGCGCGGCGGGCTGCCTGCACTGGGGGCTGCGCCGGGGGGACGCCTATCTGGACCCGCTGTCGCTGCTGCCACCGTCACTGCTGCGGCGCGGCCCGTCCCGCCTGCTGCCGGTGTACGGGGTGCCGGAGCCGCCGGGGGCGGGGGCACCGGCCCCGCACGGGGCCCTCGGGTCCGCCCTGCTGGTGGCGCTCGCCGCGCCGTGGCGTCGGGCGTCGCGGTGGGGTCAGTCGCGGGTGCCGGCGCCCCGGACGCCGTCGAGGATCATGGCGACGGCGGTATCGGCGATGACGCCGGGCTCCTCCGCGACGGTCAGCTCGATGCGCCGGACGGCGGCGTCCACGGAGCCCTGGAGCAGCATGGCGGCCAGGCGGGGCTCCGCGTGGCCGAGGTCGCCGAGCGCCTCCACGATCATGGCGATCAGCCCGCCGTGCGCGGCCCGGATCTTCTCGCGGGCGCCCGCGTCCAGCTCGCTGGCGGAGATCGCGACCACGGCCCGGTGGCGCCGGTCCCCGACCAGGTCGAGCTGGCGCCGTACGTACGCCTCGATCTTCTCCTCGGGCGTCCCCGCCCGCTCCATCGCGCTCTCCACCTCGGCCGCCCAGACGGGGAAGTCGACGGCGCAGAGCTCTTCCACGACGGCGGCGCGGGAGCGGAAGTACTCGTAGACGGAGGACCGGGCGAGGCCCGTGCGTTCGGCGAGGGCGGGGAAGGTCAGCGCTTCCGTGCCCCCTTCGGACAGGAGGGAGCGCGCTGCGTCCAGGAGGGCGCCGCGCTGCATGGTCCGGTGCTCGGCCACGGAGGCCGCTCGAATCCTGGGCACGGCTCCACTCTACGGCGACCGCCGCCCAGAGGTACGCGCGCGGGCCGAGGTGGCCGGCCCGGGCGCCCGGCGGGCCCGTTCAGCGCCCGGCGTCCGCCAGTTTCGCGCGGAGCTGGAGCACCGACTTGGTGTGGATCTGGCTGACCCGGCTCTCGGTGACCCCGAGGACGTTGCCGATCTCGGCGAGGGTCAGTCCCTCGTAGTAGTAGAGCGTGACGACCGTCTTCTCGCGGTCCGGAAGGGTGTTGATCGCCCGGGCGAGCAGCCGCCTCAGCTCCCGGTCCTCCGCCACCTCCACCGGGTCGTCCGCGGCGGTGTCCTCCAGCGTGTCCATCAGGCTCAGCCGGTCGCCGCCCTCGCCGCCGACATGCAGCAGCTCCTCCAGCGCGACCACGTTGGCCAGGGACAACTGGCTGAAGACGGCGTGCAGTTCGTCCAGCGTGACGCCCATCTCGGCCGCGACCTCCGCCTCGCACGGGGTGCGGCGCAGCTGCGCCTCCAGCGTCGCGTAGGCGCGTTCGACGGCGCGGGCCTTCTGCCGCACCGAACGCGGAATCCAGTCCAGCGCCCGGAGCTCGTCGATCATCGCGCCCCGGATGCGGGTGATCGCGTACGTCTCGAACTTGATGGCCCGTTCGATGTCGAACTTCTCGATCGCGTCGATCAGCCCGAACACCCCGGACGAGACGAAGTCCGCCTGCTCGACGTTGGACGGCAGGCCCACGCTCACCCGCCCGGCGACGTACTTGACCAGGGGCGAGTAGTGCAGGATCAGCTGCTCCCGCAGCCGCCCGTCGCCGGTCGTCTTGTACGAGCGCCACAACTCGTCGAGCGAGGACGGGGCGGGAGGGCGCACAGTGCCACGCGCAGCCGGTGGTACTGCCGCGCGGCCAGACCCGGAGGTGTGCTGGGGCATGTGGTGCCTTGAGCCGTTCTGCCGTGAAGTACTGGGACGTGTCTCTGGGGCGGAATCCTTGTGAGCGTAGCGTGACTGAGTCGTCGCGGTGCGCGCAGGATAGAGGATGACGGCCGGGCGCCCCCGGGCCTGCGGACATGACGCGCGCACCGGCCGCGAACATGACAGCCCGCCGGGGTGCGGACGCGTCGGGCACCCGGGGCCGTCGCCGCAGGCACCGGCCCCGGGGCCACCGTCGAAGCGTCCGCCGAGGTCATCGGCATCACCTTTTCACCCGAATGCCCCGGGTCAAGAACCGCCTCGCCGCACGTCGTCCCGGCAAGTCGGCCTCCGCGTCAACCTCCATCCCTCGCCCACGCGTTCGACGTATCCCAGTGAGTGCAGTTCGTACAACTTGCCGAGGGCCTCGTCCACGCTGGTCCCGGCGCCCCGCGCCACCTCCCGGGCATCGACGGCGGCGCGCGCCGGAAGGGCCTCCAGCACCCGCCCGGCGACGGCGTCGAGCAGGTCCCGGTCCAGCACCGGACCGCTCCGGACCGGCGCCAGGTCCCCGATGTCGCCCACCAGCTCGGCCACTTCGGCGGCGTCCGTCACCAGCACGCCCTCGCCGCGCAGGAGTTCGTGGACACCGGCGGACAGACCGCTGGTCGCCGGCCCCGGAACCCCCATGGTGAAGCGCCCCAGCCGCTGCGCGACCCGCGCCGTCACCAGCGAACCGCTGCGGTACTCCGCCTCCACGACCACCGTCCCCCGCGTCAGGGCGGCGATCACCCTGTTCCGCAGGACGAACCGGCTCCGCGTCGGGTGCTCGGACGGCGGGAGCTCACCGATGACGAGCCCCTGCCCGGCCACCCGCGCGATCAGCTCGGCGTGTCCCGGCGGATAGACGACGTCCACCCCGCAGGCCAGCACCGCGACCGTCGCCCCGCCCGCCGCCAGCGCACCCCGGTGCGCCGCGCCGTCCACCCCGAAGGCGGCGCCCGAGACCACCACCCAGCCGCGCTCCGCGAGCCCCGCGCCCAACGTCGTCGCCATGTGGGCCCCGTACGGGGTGCAGGCGCGGGCGCCCACCACGGCGACCGAGCGCAGCGCCCAGAGCCGCAGATCGGGCCCGCCCCGCACCCACAGCCCGGTCGGCCGCGCGTCGCCCAGGTCGTCCAGCTGCGTCGGCCACTCCCGGTCGCCGGGACAGACGAAGCGTCCGCCGACCGCCGCGACGGCGGCCAGGTCCCGCTCCGGGTCGGCCCGGGCGGCCCGGAGCCGGTAGCCCGCGAGCCGCCGCGCCGTCATGCCGCGCAGCCGCTCCGCCTCCCCGGCCGGGTCCGTGATCCGCCGCCACAGGCCCACCGCGCCGCACTCCCGCAGCCACCGACCGCCCCGCTCGTCGCCGGGCTCCAGCACCCGGGTCAGCGCCGCCCGCGCCAGCCGCTCCGCGGACTCCGCGCCTCCGGCCGGCCCCGGGCCCGTACTCCCGGCCGTCCCCGGGCCGGCGCCTCCGGCCGCCCCGGGGACCGGGCCCCCCTCCCCCGCGCCGTACGCGAGCCCCGCTCCCCCGTGGCCCGTCACGGTGCCCCCGCTCCCAGCGGCACCCCGCGTGGGATGCCGCTGCGCAGTTCCAGGGCCGCCGCCACGTCCGAGGCGTCGGGGCGGGCCGCGCCGCGCAGGTCCGCCACCGTCCACGCCACCCGCAGCACCCGGTCCAGTCCCCGGGCCGTGAGCAGCCCGCGCTCCATGTCCCGCTCGGCCGCCATCAGCGCCCCCGGGGCCGCGGCCAGCCGGGTCCGCAACTCGTGGCCGGGCACCTCGCTGTTGGTCGTCCAGGGCGTGCCGGCCAGCCGCTCGGCCGCCCGGTCCCGGGCCTCCCGCACCCGGGCGGCGACGGTCGCCGTGGACTCGCCCCGGCCGCCCCGGCCCATCAGGTCCTCCCGGGTGACCGGGGCCACGGTCACCCTGAGATCCACCCGGTCGAGCAGCGGCCCGGAGAGCCGGGCCTGATAGCGCCGCACCGCCGACGGCGGGCAGTCGCAGCCGTCACCGCTCAGGGTGTGCCGCCCGCAGGGGCACGGGTTGGCCGCGAGCATCATCAGGAACCGGGCCGGCAGCCGCACCACCCCCGCGCTGCGGGCGACCACGACGTGCCCGGACTCCAGGGGCTGGCGCAGCGCGTCCAGTGCCTTCACGGAGAACTCCGGCGCCTCGTCCAGGAAGAGGATTCCGCGATGGGCGAGCGAGACGGCTCCTGGCCTGGGCAGTCCGTTGCCCCCGCCGACCAGCGACTGCATGGTCGCCGAGTGGTGCGGGGCGCAGTACGGGGCCCGGGCGATCAAGGGCTCGCCCGGTGGCAGGATGCCGGCCACCGAGTGGACGGCGGTCACTTCGAGGGATTGCTGCCGGGTGAGCGGCGGCAGGATCGCGGGCATGCGCTCGGCCAGCATGGTCTTGCCGGCGCCCGGCGGGCCGGTCAGCAGCAGGTGGTGGCCGCCGGCCGCGGCGACCTCCAGGGCCTTGCGCGGCCGCTCCTGGCCCGCCACGTCCGCCAGGTCCGGCCGGGCGCGGTCCCCGGCCGCCGAGCCCCGGGCGAGGCCGGTGCCCAGTCCGGCGCCGGGCACCATCAGCCCCGCGAGCATCGGATCGGGGCGCCCCTCCTCGTCGGACCGCTGTTCGTCCGGCACCGGTTCGTCGCACAGCACCGCGATCAGCTGCCGCAGGCTGCGCACCCCGAGCACGGAGACACCGGGGACGAGGGCCGCCTCGCCCGCGGTCTGTTCCGGGACGACCACCTGGCGGTAGCCGGCGTCGGCCGCCGCCAGGACCGCGGGCAGCACCCCCCGCACCGGGCGCACCCGGCCGTCGAGCCCCAGCTCACCGATCATCACCACGTCGGCGATCGACTTGGGGTCGATGCGCTCCGCCGCGCCCAGGACCGCGCACGCCACGGCCAGATCGAAGCCCGAACCACTCTTGGGCACCGAGGCCGGGGACAGCCCCACGGTGAGCTTCTTCTGCGGCCACTCCGCCCCGGAGTTGACCACGGCCGCCCTGACCCGGTCCCGGCTCTCCACCAGGCTCTTGTCGGGCAGGCCCACCAGCGTGAACGCGGCCACGCCGGCCTCCAGGTCCGCCTGGACCTCCACCACCACGCCCTCGACGCCCACCAGGGCGACCGAGCAGGCACGCGCGAACCCCATCAGGCCACCCCCCGCGCGTGCTCGGCCAGGGGCGCGCCGCGCTGGGGCAGCACCACCCCGACCAGGTCGATGCGCACCCCACCCGGCGGCGGGCCGCCGTGCCGCTCCAGCCAGAGCGCGGCCAGCCGGCGCAGCCGCTCGGCCTTGGCCGGGGTGACCGCGGCCATCGGATGCTCGTACCCGCCCGCTCTGCGGGTCTTCACCTCGCAGATGACGAGCGCGTCCCCGTCCATCGCGACGATGTCGATCTCACCGGCGCGACAGCGCCAGTTCCGTTCCAGTACGGACATGCCGGCGTCGGCCAGCAGCCGCGCCGCCAGGTCCTCGCCGTACCGCCCGAGAGCCCCCCGTGCGTTCATATCGGCACCACCTCCGGCACCGACTCTGACGCGCCCCCCCTACTTCAGTGGATCTTGGTGGACAAGCGGGCGATTGTGGATAACTCAGCCACTCGGAAGTTCGAGATCGCTCTTGTTGAGCTCCTCGATGTTGACGTCCTTGAACGTCAGTACCCGTACCTGCTTCACGAACCGGGCGGGCCGGTACATGTCCCAGACCCAGGCGTCCGCCATGGACACCTCGAAGAACACCTCGCCCTGGACCGAGTGCACCTGCATCTCGTAGTCGTTGGTGAGGTAGAAGCGCCGTTCGGTCTCGATCACGAATTTGAACAGACCGACGACATCGCGGTACTCCCGGTAGAGCTTCAGCTCCATCTCGGTCTCGTACTTCTCGAGGTCCTCGGCGCTCATTGGCATGTTCCCCTTCAGCCGTGCGTTTCCCCATTGTGCGCCGGGCTCCGGCGCCCCGGCCGCTCAGCCGCTTCCGGGGGCCAGGTCCACCGGCGTAGGCGGAGGGCCCTCGTCGAGCAGCCTCCGGAGCAGGTCGGCGAGCCCGGTGGGGTACACCGTCTCACGCGCCGCCGACAGTTCGGCGGAGGTCCACCACCTCAACCCTGTGACACTGCGGCGTTCCAGCCATGTGTGGCCGCTGGTGTCCGTGGCGGTCTGTGCCGTACGGGCCAGGAAGTACCACTCGTCCTGGTCCCATCGCCGGCCGTCGAAGGTGAAGGAGCACGAGCGCCGCCAGATCACCGTGCCCAGTTCGACGTCGGTGATCCCGGTCTCCTCGGCCAGCTCGCGCAGCGCCGCCGCCTCGTGGGTCTCGTCGCCCTCCAGGCCACCGCCCGGCGTGAACCACCAGGTCCGGTCCGGGTCCTCCGGTTCGAAGCCGTGCATCAGCAGAATCCGGTCGTCCGGGTCGAGGAGCACCAGGCGGGCGACCCTGCGCACCTCAGCGGACACCGGCGGCCGCCTCGGGCTTCGCGCTCCGCTTCGGCCGGGCGGCACGGGCCGCGAGCGGGCCGTACGCCGCCCCGCCCAGGATGAGCACGATGCCCACCGCCATGGCGGTCAGCTGGAGTCCCAGCGGCCCGGGCGACGAGACGCCGCCCGGCAGCGCGGCGAACGCCTCGGGCCGGTCGATCATGGAGCCCAGCGGCCAGGCGACGGCGTCGACCCTGGACTCCACCGCGTCCCGGGGCACCGAGCCGTGGGTGGCGTCCTCCAGGTGGACCCGGGAGTCCAGCGAGACCGTGCGGTCGTCGCCCAGCAGGAAGAGCCGGCCCTGGGGGACCTCGGCCGTGAAGTCCTGGGCCGCGGCGCGGCCGGACGACCGCAGATACGGTTCGTCCATGGGTATGCCGTTGACCGTGAGGCGGCCGTCCTTGCCGCAGCAGGCGATCTTGTCGCCGCCGACCCCGACGACCCGCTTCACCATGGGGGTGTCACCCCACTCCGTGTCGGTGAACACCACGACGTCGCCGCGCCGGACCTCGCTGCCGTCCACGCGCTGCGCGAGGACCTTGTCGCCCGCTTCGACCGTCGGCGTCATCGACCCGGTGGGCACCGTGTAGGGCTGGTAGACGAACGCGCCCCAGACGAAGCCGCCGAGGAAGAGCAGGCAGCCGAGGGCCACCGCCGCCCCGGACAGCCTGCTGCCCAGCCGGCCGCGGCCGTCGTCCGTACGACCTGTTGCACCCATACCGGCGTCCCCCATCGGAGATCGACAATCGCTGATCCGCGTGGGCACCCTACCCGGCAGTACGCCCGGCGGTCAGCCTCCGCCTGCGCCGGAGGACGAGCGGCAGCGCGCCCGCGAGCCCCAGGACGCCCGGTGCGGCACCGGCCGCGGCGCTGATCCCGGGCTGGTCGAAGGTGTCCGGGACGGACAGCACGGACCAGCGGTTCACCGGCCACGCGACGACCACGGCCCGGCCCACGACCTGGCTCACCGGGACGAAGCCCTTGTTGGCGTCGTCGGTGTGGTACCGGGAGTCCGCCGAGTCCTGGCGGTGGTCGCCCATCACCCAGATCTTGCCGTCCGGCACCTTGAACGGGCCGAAGGGCATGTCGTCGCAGGCGCTGTTGCCGGGGAAGACGTAGGGCTCGGTGAGCGCCTTGCCGTTGACCTCGACCGGGCCGCCCTTCTTGCACTCCACGGTGTCACCGGCGACCGCGATGACCCGCTTGATCAGGTCCTTCTCCTCGGCGGACGGCATCAGCCCGACGAAGCTCAGGAACTTCTGCGCGGCGTTGGGCTTCGGGGTCGGCTCGTCGTCCAGCCAGCCGTCCGGGTCGTGGAAGACGACGACCTCGCCGCGCTCCGGCTCCGACCCGAACCACGGCGTCAGCTTGTCCACCAGGACCCGGTCACCCCGCTGCAACGTGTTCTGCATCGAATCCGACGGAATCGAGAACGCCTGCACCAGAAACGTCTTGATGAACAGCGCCAGGACCAGCGCGATGCCGATGAGGAGCGGCAGCTCCTTCCAGAACGGGCGGCTGCTCTTCTTCTTGTCGGCGGTGCCGTCGGTGCCGCCGTCCGTGCCGGTCTCCGGCTCGGAGGCGGAAGGCTCCGCGTAGGAAGGATGCGCGTCGGAAGGCTCCGCGGACCGCTCCTGCTCGGACCGTGCTCCGTCTGCCAGGTCGCTCACGCGTCGTTCCTCACTGTGCCGGCGGTCGTGGTCCGGCGCCGCCTGCGCCAGAGCACCAGGGGCACCGCACCCGCGAGGCCGATCACCCCCGGGGCGGCCGCGGCGGCGGCGTTGATGCCGGGCTGGTCGAAGGTCTTCGGGATCGGGAGGGTCGCCCAGCGGCTGACCGGCCAGGCGATCACGATGGCCCGGCCGACCACCTCGTCGTTGGAGACGGTGCCGCCGCCCGGCAGGTTCTGGTGGTAACGCGAGTCCAGGGAGTTCTGCCGGTGGTCGCCCATGACCCAGATCCGGTCCTTCGGGATCTTGATCGGCCCGAACGGCTCGTCGTCGCAGGCGCTGTTGCCCTCGAAGATGAAGGACTTGTCGTCCAGCGCCTTGCCGTTGACCTCGACCGGGCCGCCCTTCTTGCACTCCACGGTGTCACCGCCGATCGCGATGACCCGCTTGATCAGGTCCTTCTCCTCGGCGGACGGCATCAGGCCGATGAAGCTCAGGAACTTCTGCACCGCGTTCGGCTCGGGGGCCTGGCTGTCCTCCAGCCAGCCGCCCGGGTCGTGGAAGACGACGACCTCGCCGCGCTCCGGCTCCGACCCGAACCACGGCGTCAGCTTGTCCACCAGGACCCGGTCACCCCGCTGCAACGTGTTCTGCATCGAATCCGACGGAATCGAGAACGCCTGCACCAGAAACGTCTTGATCAGCAGCGCCAGGACCAGGGCGACGCCGATGAGGAGCGGCAGCTCCTTCCAGAACGGGCGGGGATTCTTCTTCCGGGCCGTGCTGCCCCCGGACTCGCCGCCGTCAGCTTCCGTACCGCTCACCGTCGTCCCGTCCTCCGCCGCACCGGCGGACTCGGAATGCGCCGGACGGCCCGGCCGGTCCTCGGGTTCGTCGTGTCCGGATCGTGCGCCGACCGCCACATCCCCCACATCCACTCCTTACTCCGTGCCACCGCCCGCGTCCTAGCCGACGCAGGCCCACCACTCCCATAACGAGCGGGAGTTCCGCAGGGGTCGGGAGCCGGATCAATCCGCCTGGATCACTGGACACACTATTCGACGGCCCCGAGGCGCCCACCGGACCGGCGCGCGCGTCCGGGACCGAGGCGAACGCCGAGCGCTCCTCCAGGCCGGCCCAGTGGCCGAAGGGCCAGACGATCCATTTGGCCCGTCCGACGACCGCGTCCTCGGAGATCGTGCCGTTCGCCGTCTTGTCCATGTGGAAGCGCGAATCGGCGGAATTGGAGCGGTGGTCCCCCATGACGAAGAGGCGGCCCGCCGGAACCTTTACCTCGAATTTGATGGTGGAGGGTGAATCCCCGGGATAGACGTACGGTTCTTCGACCGCCACGCCGTTGACGAGGAGCCTCCCGTCCGTCGCGCAGCACTTCACGGTGTCGCCGCCGACGGCCACGACCCGCTTGATCAGGTCCTGCTCGTCGTCCGACGGCAGCAGCCCGACGAAGGTGAGCACCTGCTTCACCTGCTTGACGACGACGGGGGACTCTCCGGGGCTCTCCGGGTTCGGCGGCGGCCAGTCCGACGGATTGCGGAACACGACGACGTCGCCGCGCTGCGGCTTCGAGCCGAACCAGGGCGTCAGCTTGTCCACGAGCACCCGGTCGCCGATCCGGATGGTCTGCTCCATCGACCCGGAGGGGATCACGAATGCCTGCACGAGGAAGGTCTTGAGGACGAGCGCGATCAGCAGCGCCACCGTGATCAGCAGCGGGATCTCCCGCACGGCGGACCGGCGCCGCTTGCGCTTCACCTTGCGGGCCAGCTTGCGCCGATCGGCCCGGGTGGGCAGGGAGCGCGCGCCGTCGTCCGCCGCCGGGGCACCGTGGCGCCCGTGGCTACCCATGGGACGAGCCGGGCGCCGGTACGGAGTCGAAGGCGGCGGTCCCCGGCAGCGAGCCCACCCGGCCGAGCGGCCAGCCGAACCAGTCGACCCGCCCGATCACCCGCTCCACCGGCACCATGCCGCCACCCGGCTCCCCGAGGTGGTCGCGGGAGTCCCGGGAACGGGCGCGGTGGTCGCCCATCATCCACAGGGTGCCTTCCGGCACCACGATGTCGAAGGGCACCTCGGAGGGCGCGTCCCCGGGGAAGAGGTAGTCCTCGTCCAGCGGCCGGCCGTTCACCTCGATGCGGCCCCGTGCGTCGCAGCAGACCACCCGGTCGCCGCCCACGCCCACCACCCGCTTCACGAAGTCGGTCTCGGCGGGCTCGGCGAGCCCGAGGGACGCGGCGGCCCCGTGCAGCAGCGCGGTGACGGGGTTCTGCTCCGCCTCTTCGCGTACGAACGAGCCGGTGCCGTCGAAGACCACCACGTCACCGCGGCGCGGGACGGCGCCGAAGCGGTACGCGAGTTTGTTGACGAGCACCCGGTCGCCCACCCGGAGCGTCCGCTCCATCGAACCGCTGGGGATCAGGAACGGCTGCACCACGAAGGTGCTGAACAGGAGCACGAACACCGCGCAGAGGGCGCCGAGCCCGAGCGTCCCCCGCCAGGACAGCCGCCACGACATGAGTCCGGCGAGGCGGGCGCGGACACGCGAAGAGCGCGACCCCTCCCCCGGCCCCGTATCGGGTGCGGAGGAGAGATCGCGCTCCTGGAGTTCTGCTTGCGTGTCCATCGGGGCCAGAGCTTAACCGGACACCCTGTGGACGAGGCAGTCAGCTCAGCGGTCGCGCTTCTCCTTGATCTTCGCGGCCTTGCCGCGCAGCTCACGGAGGAAGTACAGCTTGGCGCGACGGACGTCACCGCGGGTCACGAGCTCGATCTTCTCGAAGATCGGGCTGTGCACCGGGAAGGTGCGCTCGACGCCGACGCTGAAGGAGACCTTGCGGACCGTGAAGGTCTCGCTGACGCCCGCGCCCTGGCGGCGGATGACGATGCCCTTGAACTGCTGGACACGGGAGCGGTTGCCCTCGATCACGCGGACGTGAACGTTGACCGTGTCACCCGGGCGGAAGGCCGGGATGTCGGTACGCAGCGACGCGGCATTGACGTCGTCGAGCAGGGAAGCCATGTTGTCTGCTTTCTTCGCCGATGCCACAGGTCATCGACGGGAGAGTGGTGAATGCTAGGGGCCGGTCGCGTCGGACGGGCGTCGTGTCCCCCTGTGGCAGGGGCGCACGCCGGACGGACAGCAGCGGCCTATTCTTCCACGGCCTCGGGCCTGCGCCAAAATCGGCCACCCGGTTCCGGGGACCAGCCCAGGATCGACAGCATTTCCCGGTCCTTCTTGTCGAAGGCGGACGCCTCGCACCGCTCGATCAGATCGGGCCGGTTGGCGGCCGTACGCCGCAGCGCCTCGTCGCGCCGCCAGCGGGCGATCCGCCCGTGGTGGCCGCTGAGCAGCACATCGGGGATGGACCGGCCGCGCCACTCGGGCGGCTTGGTGTAGACCGGGCCCTCCAGCAGATTGGCCATCGCGCCGGGGGCGAAGGAGTCGTCCTGGTGCGAGGCCGCGTTGCCGAGGACGCCGGGCAGCAGCCGGGCCACCGCCTCGGTGATCACCAGCACCGCGGCCTCCCCGCCCGCCAGCACGTAGTCGCCGATGGACACCTCGACCACCCGCATCCGGGTGGCGTACTCCTCGGTCACACGCCGGTCGATGCCCTCGTAGCGGGCCGGGGTGAAGACCAGCCAGGGGCACTCGGAGAGCTCGACGGCGAGTTCCTGGGTGAACGGCCGGCCGCTCGGCGTGGGCACCACGAGGACCGGGGCGCGCGCCCCGGCCTCGTAACCGTCCGCCAGGGCCTCGTCCAGGGCCTCGCCCCAGGGCTCGGTCTTCATGACCATGCCGGGGCCGCCGCCGTACGGGGTGTCGTCCACGGTGTTGTGCCGGTCGTACGTCCAGTCGCGCAGGTCGTGCACATGGACGTCGAGGCGGCCGGACGTGCGGGCCTTGCCGACCAGGGAGACGTTCAGCGGTTCCAGGTACTCGGGGAAGATCGTGACGACGTCGAGCCGCATCAGGCGTCCCCGGCCTTCGGCTCGGAGCCCTCGGAGCCGGACTCCGCTTCGCGCGCGGACGCCACGACCGCCTCGCTCGCGTCGATCAGGCCGGGCGGCGGGGTGATCACCGCGCGCTGCTCGTCCAGGTCGATCTCGGTGACGATCTCCTCCACGAACGGGATCATCACCTCGCTGCCGTCCGGCCGCTCCACGATGAAGAGGTCCTGCGAGGGCAGGTGCGTGATCTCGGTGATCCGGCCGATCGCGGTGCCGTCGGCGAGGACCACGTCCAGGTCCATCAGCTGGTGGTCGTAGAACTCCTCGGGGTCCTCGGGGAGCTCCGCCGGGTCGACGTCGGCGATCAGCAGGGTGTTGCGCAGCGCCTCGGCGGCCGTACGGTCCTTCACGCCCTCGAAGCGCAGCAGCAGCCTGCCGCTGTGCACCCGGCCGGTCTCGATCGTCAGCGGGCCCGCCGTGGCGGGGTCGGTGGCCAGGACGGCGCCGGGCGCGAGCCGCAGCTCCGGCTCGTCCGTGCGCACCTCGACGGTGACCTCGCCCTTGATGCCGTGGGCGCGACCGATCCGCGCGACTACCAACTGCACCTGATTTCTCTCCTGTCGTACGACGACGGGCCGGGGCGGGCGCTTGGCCCTCCCCGGCCCGTGCCGGTGTTCAACTCTGTCAGCGAACCTGGTCCACATCGACGAGGTCGACGCGGATGCCACGGCCGCCGATGGCGCCCACGACGGTACGCAGCGCGCGTGCGGTGCGGCCGTTGCGGCCGATCACCTTGCCGAGGTCGTCGGGGTGGACCCGGACCTCCAGCACACGGCCACGGCGCAGGTTGCGCGAGGCGACCTGCACATCGTCGGGGTTGTCGACGATGCCTTTCACGAGGTGCTCGAGAGCCTCCTCGAGCATGCTCAGGCCTCGGTCGACTCGGCGGAGGCGGCCGCAGCCTCGTCCGCCTTCTTGTCGGCCTTCTTCGCCTTCGGCGTGATGGCCTCGCCCTTCGACTCCTCACCGTCGCCGGCGAGGGCCTCGAACAGGGCGCGCTTGTCGGCCTTGGGCTCCGGCTGCAGCAGCGGCGCGGGGGCCGGAAGGCCCTTGTGCGCCTGCCAGTCGCCGGTGAGCTTCAGGATCGCGAGGACCGGCTCGGTCGGCTGGGCGCCGACGGACAGCCAGTACTGCGCACGCTCCGAGTTGACCTCGATGCGCGACGGGTTCTGCACCGGGTGGTACAGACCGATCTCCTCGATGGCCCGGCCGTCACGGCGGGTACGGGAGTCGGCGACGACGATGCGGTAGTGAGGCGAACGGATCTTGCCCAGACGCTTCAGCTTGATCTTGACTGCCACGGAAGTGGTGTCTCCTGGTCTATGACGTGGTTGGGCACAACGAAAATGCCACGTGGGGTTGCGGTACTCGGGTGCCCGATGGACGCGTCAGCCGGAGGAGAGAGGGGTCCTGTGCGACTGTCGAGTACAGCTAGCCATTGTGCCACACCCCATCGGCTCACCCCACCGCGACCGCGGTCTCCGGGATTCTGAACGGTTTTCCGCAGCCGCCGCAGACGATCGGCGCCTGGGCGAGGACCGAGGGGACCACGCGGACGTTGCGGCCGCAGTCGCAGACGGCCTTGACCCGCACACCCCCTCCGGAGGAGCCGTGCCGGGCGGCCGGGCCGCGGAAGGAGCGCTTGGTGTCGGCGGCGGTGGCCACGGTGTGCGCCTTGAGGGCGCGCTGGAGCCGTTCCGTCGTCGGCCGGTAGCGGCGCTTGGCCTCGGGGTTGAGCGTGACCAGCGAGAAGCCGCTGCTGGGATGGGGCTCCTCGGCATGGTCGAGGCCCAGCTCCTCGGCGATCGCCAGGAATCGTCGGTTGTGATAACGGCCGGCGCGCGAGGTGTCGCGGACACCTCGGGCGGCGGCGATGCCGTGGACTGCCTCGTGGAGCAGTCGCTCGAAGGAGAGCTCGGCGCCACAGGCGGACGAGGACTCTCCGATCAGGGACTCGGGTGCGGCGAGATCGGGCAGCTCGGGGTGGTACCGCTGAATGTCGGCCCACGCCTGCGCCAGCTCTGCGGCAAGTACAGGTGGTGTCGTGCTCACGTCGTGACCAACGAGCGCGGGGCCCTCGGTGTTCCGATTCCGGGCCATCCCAAATATTTTGCACGTACCAGTCGGTTGACCTTCATGCGTCGCGACGAGGGCGGGTGCGCTGATCTGCGGAGAAGCCTCACAGCTCGCACCAAGACGGTACGTAGCGGCGCGTACGCCTGCGCGCGTAGACGCGGTACGCGCCCCCTCCGGGCGCGGACGGCAGGGGGCGAGGGTACCCGCACCGCCCTGACGTGCTCGACGTGCCTCCACCGGCGTGTCGGGTCAGACTGGGACCGGCGGAGGACGGGACGGACCACCCGGGGCGTCCCCGCCGTCCGGGTCCGCCGGTGCCGTCGCGCGCCGGACGGCAGTGCGGACAACCCCGCCCCGCAGACCTCTGGACGCGGCGGCGGATGCGCAGTTCTCTGGCATACGGGGGAAGCGCGCGTCACCTGGACGGGACGGCCGTCCACTCGGGCACGACCGATCGGCAGAACCGGCAACCTCGGCGGATTGGGGCGCATTCCATGACACCAACGCTCGTTCGGCACCACCGGCACACGGAGTCGTCCGCCCCCGCGGACGGCGCCTCCCGCGCCCGCGACTGGGCGGAGATCCAGGAACGGATGCTGGCACCGCTGTACGAAGCGGTGTACACGCGCCTTGAGGTCGGGCCCGCCACGCGGATGCTCTCGCTCGGCTGCGGCTCCGGTCTGGCGCTGCTGATGGCCGTGGGCCGGGGCGCCGGAGTCACCGGCGTGGACACCGACCCCGACCGGCTCGCCCTCGCCCGGGCCCGGCTGCTGCCCGCGCCGGATGACCGCGGCGCACCGGCCGCCGCACCGCTGCTCACGGACGAGGTCGCCGCCGCGGCGGACGACGGGCCGCACAACCTGATCACCGCGTTCACCCCGATCGGCTGCGAGGCGGGCGACGGCGAGGAGCTGGTCCGGGCGCTGGAGACCGCCGTGCCGTCGGCGGACCGGCGCGCCACGGTGGTCCTGACCGGCTGGGGGCCGCCGGAGCGGTGCGCCACCGAGGCGGTGCTCCGGGTGGCCGGGCGGCTCGCCGACGACGGGCGCGGACCGGGCGGGGGCTGGCGCGGACCGCGCCGCGACGATCTGGAGGACGTGGCCTTCAGGGCCGGGCTGCGGCCGGACGGTTCGGGCAGGGTGGCCTGCCCGTTCGGTTACGCGGACATGGACAGCGCGGTGCGCGGTCTGCTGTCGACCCGGCTGTTCGAGGCGGCGGTCCGGGCGACGGACCGGTGGCAGGTGGAGAAGGAGCTCGCCGAGGCCCTGCACCCGCACCGGCGCCCGGACGGCACGGTGTGGATGTCCAACGTGTTCCGGTACCTGGTCTGCACCACGTGAACGTACGCCGGAGGGGCGCCCACCGTGTGCGGTGAGCGCCCCTCCGGCACGACGTGACGCGAGTCAGCCCATGAACTTCTTGAACTCGTCCGGCAGCTCGAAGTTCTGACCGCTCTGGCCGGCCGGCAGGCCCGGGACGCTGCCGTTCTGGGCGGCCTCGCGGCGGGCGGCCGCGGCCTGCTCCTCGGCCTTGCGCTTCATCGGGTTGCCGCTCTTGCGCTTGCCCTTGGCCTGCTTGACCTGCTTCTTCTGCCGGCCCGGGCCGCCGCCCATGCCCGGCATCCCGGGCATGCCCGGCATGCCGCCGCCCTGCGCCATCTTCGACATCATCTTGCGGGCCTCGAAGAACCGCTCGACCAGCCCCTTGACGGCGGAGACCTCGGAGCCGGAGCCCTTGGCGATCCGGGCCCGGCGCGAGCCGTTGATGATCGTCGGGTCGGCGCGCTCCTTCGGGGTCATCGACTTGATGATCGCGGCCATGCGGTCGATGTCGCGCTCGTCGATGTTGTTGATCTGGTCCTTGATCTGCCCCATGCCGGGCAGCATGCCGAGCAGCTTGGAGATGGAGCCCATCTTCCTGACCTGCTCCATCTGGGCCAGGAAGTCGTCGAACGTGAAGTCCTTGCCCTTGCTGGACGCCAGCTTGGAGGCCATCTTGGCGGCCTCTTCCTGGCTGAAGGTCTTCTCCGCCTGCTCGATCAGGGTGAGCAGGTCACCCATGTCGAGAATCCGGGACGCCATGCGGTCCGGGTGGAACGCGTCGAAGTCGTCCAGCTTCTCGCCGTTCGACGCGAACATGATCTGCTTGCCGGTGACGTGGGCGATCGACAGGGCGGCACCGCCGCGGGCGTCACCGTCGAGCTTGGAGAGCACCACGCCGTCGAAGCCGACGCCGTCGCGGAACGCCTCGGCGGTGTTGACCGCGTTCTGGCCGATCATCGCGTCGACCACGAACAGGATCTCGTCCGGGCTGACGGCGTCGCGGATGTCCGCGGCCTGCTGCATCAGCTCCTGGTCGATGCCGAGGCGGCCGGCGGTGTCCACGATCACGATGTCGTGGACCTTGGTCTTCGCGTACTCGATGGAGTCCTTGGCGACCTGGACCGGGTCGCCGACGCCGTTGCCCGGCTCGGGGGCGTAGACCGCGACACCGGCGCGGTCGGCGACGACGCTCAGCTGGTTGACGGCGTTGGGGCGCTGGAGGTCGCAGGCGACGAGCAGCGGGGAGTGGCCCTGGCCCTTGAGCCAGAGGCCGAGCTTTCCGGCGAGGGTCGTCTTACCGGCACCCTGGAGACCGGCGAGCATGATCACGGTGGGCGGGTTCTTGGCGAACCGCAGCCGCCGGGTCTCGCCGCCGAGGATCGAGATGAGCTCCTCGTTGACGATCTTGACGACCTGCTGGGCCGGGTTCAGCGCCTGCGAGACCTCGGCGCCGCGCGCCCGTTCCTTGACGTTGGCGATGAAGGACCGGACGACGGGCAGCGCCACGTCCGCTTCGAGCAGGGCGATACGGATCTCGCGAGCCGTGGCGTCGATGTCCGCCTCGGACAAGCGGCCCTTGCCCCGGAGGTTCTTGAAAGTCGCGGCAAGGCGGTCGGAGAGAGTATCGAACACGGCGCTCGTCGGTCCTCAGGGTCGGGGGCGGGTCGGGTCAGTAGGTTCCCAGGGTATCCGGACGCCGGAGAACGCCAAGACCTCGCCCGGCTCCGGCCTCAGCCGAGCGCCTTCTCGACCTCCTGGGCCAGCTCCGCGGCCCGCCGCGCCGACAGCGGCTCCCCCTCCGCGTCCGTGACGTAGAAGGCATCCACCGCGTTCGCCCCCAGCGTCGACACATGTGCGCTCCGCACCCGCACCGCGCTCCGTTCCAGCGCGTGCCCGATGCGGTGCAGCAGCCCGGGGGCGTCCTGCGCGCGCACCTCGATGACCGTGGCGAGCCGGGAGCCCGCCGGGGCGACCGTCACCCGGGGCGGTGGCGCCTTCATGCCGCGCCGCCGGGGATACGCCGCCTCGCGTTCGGCGAGGCGGGCGGGGATGTCCAGGGTGCCGTCCAGGGCGCGTACGAGGTCGGCGCGCAGCCGGTCCGCCGAGGGCAGCGAGCCGTATGCGGCGGCCACCCGCCAGCTGAGCAGCAGCAGGCCCGCGGAGTCCCCCAGCTCGGTGGGCAGCTCCACGGCGCGCAGGTCGGCGGCGCGGACGGTGAGGCGGTGCAGGGCGAGGACACCGGCGGCGGCGGGCAGCACGCCGGGCCGGTCGCGGAGCGCGATGAGGAGTTCGACGCCGACGGGCTGGGGGCCCTCCTCCTCGTGCGGGGCCTCGGGCCGGGCGTGCAGGGCGAGGACGGGCGTTCCGGTGCGCAGCGCCTCGATCGCGAGGCGTTCCTGCTCGGCGCTCGGGGCGGCGGGGCCGGGTTCCTCGGGGGCCTCCCCGGCCAGGAGCTGGGCGACGCGTTCGACGAGCGCGGTGACGAGGGAGGCGCGCCAGGCGGACCAGGCGGCGGGCCCGGTGGCCAGGGCGTCGGCCTCGGTGAGGGCGTGCAGCAGTTCCAGGGTCGCGGCGCTGCCCACGGCGTCGGCGACGGCGCGGACGGTGGCGGGGTCGTCCAGGTCGCGCCGGGTGGCGGTCTCGACGAGCAGGAGGTGATGCCGTACCAGGGTGGCGATGACGCCCACGTCGTGCTGGTCGAAGCCGATGCGGGCGGCCATGTCGCGGGCGATGACCTCACCGGCGACGGAGTGGTCGCCGGGCCAGCCCTTGCCGATGTCGTGCAGCAGGGCGGCGACGAGGAGGAGGTCGGGGCGGCCGACGCGGCGGGTGAGCGAGGCGGCGCGGACGGCCGTCTCGACCAGGTGGCGGTCGACGGTCCAGGTGTGGACCGGGTTGCGCTGGGGGCGGCAGTGGACGCGTTCCCAGTCGGGCAGCAGGCGGGTGATCAGCCCTTCGGCCTCCAGGGCCTCCCAGACGGGGACGGTGGCCTCGCCGGCGCCGAGGAGGGTGACCAGCTCCTCGCGGGCCTCGGCCGGCCAGGGCACCGGAAGCGGCTGGGCGGTGGTGGCGAGGTGGCGTACGACGTGGCGGGAGAGCGGCAGTCCGGACTGGGCGGCCGCGGCGGCGGCGCGCAGCACGAGCACCGGGTCGCGTTCGGGCCGGGCGGTGCGGGCGAGGACGGCCTCGCCGTCGGCCTCCACGACTCCGTCGGCGAGCGGGGTCCGGTCGGGAGTGGGGGTCCGGCCGCCGCCGAGCAGGGCGCGCAGCCGGGGCCGGGCGGAGCGGGCACGCAGGACCCGGTTGACCTCGCGCCAGGTGACGTCGGTGGCGTACGAGACGGTGCGGGCGGCTTCGTAGACCTGGCGGAGCAGGGCGTCGGCGTCGAGGAGGCCGAGGGCCTGGGCGACCTGGTCCTGTTCCTGGAGGGCGAGCCGGTCGGTGGCGCGGCCGGTGGTGAGGTGGAGGGCGTCGCGGGCGTCGAGGAGGGTGCGGCGGGCCTCGGCGAGTCCTTCGCGGGGGGCGTCGGCGACCCAGGAGGCGGCGACGGCGCGCAGGGCGGTGACGTCGCGCAGGCCGCCCCGGGCCTCCTTGAGGTCGGGTTCGAGGAGGAACCGCAGTTCGCCGTGGCGTTCGGCGCGTTCGCGGCAGAGTTCGTGGAGGTCGGGGAGGCGTTTGGGTGCCTGGTTGCGCCAGTCGGCGAGGATCGCGGTGCGCAGGGACGCGACGAGGCCGAGGTCGCCGGCGACGGGGCGGGCGTCGAGCAGTCCGAGCTGGACCTTGAGGTCCTCGCCGGCGGTCTTGCGGGCCTCGGCGGGGGTGCGTACGGAGTGGTCGAGGGCGAGGCCCAGGTCCCAGACGGGGTACCAGATCCGGTCCGCGAGGGCGGCGACGGCCGCGGCGTCGGCGGTGCCGTCGTGCAGCAGGAGGAGGTCGAGGTCGCTGCGCGGGGAGAGTTCGCCGCGGCCGTAGCCGCCGACGGCGACGAGGGCGGCGCCCCGGACCCCGGCGTGCTGGGCGGCGCCCGTGAACAGGGCGGTGAGCCAGTCGTCGGTGAGGGCGGCGAGGGCCGCACGGCGCGGCGGCCCGGGCCGCTCCTTCTCCTGGAGAAGGCTCAGCCGGGCCGCCGCGTAGCCGCTGGGGCGCGAGTCCTCGGATTCGGTGGTCGCTTCGATGCTCGTCACCCAGCTGCCCTTTCCGTGTGCGGAACCGTGCGAAACAGTCGGCGGGGGCCGGTCAGAGGGCGTCCGGGCCGCGTTCGCCCGTACGGACCCTGACGGCCGTCTCGACCGGGACGGTCCAGACCTTGCCGTCACCGATCTTGCCGGTGCGGGCGGCCTTGACGACGACGTCGAGGAGCTGTTCGGCGTCCTCGTCCTCGACCAGCACCTCGATGCGGATCTTGGGGACGAGGTCGACGGTGTACTCGGCGCCCCGGTAGACCTCGGTGTGGCCGCGCTGACGACCGTAGCCGCTGGCCTCGGTGACGGTGAGGCCCTGGACGCCGAACGCCTGGAGGGCTTCCTTGATCTCGTCCAGACGGTGGGGCTTCACGACTGCGGTGATGAGCTTCATGCGTCCACCTTCTTGTTCGTCGGGGCGGCCGGGCCGGGGGCAGGAGCGGCGGTACGGGAGGCCGCGCCGCCGCCGGCGCCGCTGAAGTCGTACGCGGTCTCGGCGTGTTCGACCTGGTCGATGCCGGAGATCTCGTCGTCCTCGGCCACCCGCATCCCGACGATCTTGTCGACCAGGAAGGCGAGGACCGCGGAGACGACGAGAGAGTACGCGAGGACCGCGAAGACGCCGACGGCCTGCTTGCCGAGCTGGTCGAGCCCGCCGCCGTAGAAGAGGCCCTTGGCGTCGGACTGGACGCCTCCGGTGGCGAAGAGGCCGACGAGCAGGGAGCCGATGATGCCGCCGACGAGGTGGACGCCGACGACGTCGAGGGAGTCGTCGTAGCCGAGCTTGTACTTGAGGCCGACGGCCATGGCGCAGAGCACACCGGCGATGGCGCCGACCGCGATGGCGCCGAGCGGGCTGACCGCGCCGCCGGCCGGGGTGATGGCGACGAGTCCGGCGACCGCGCCGGAGGCGGCGCCCAGGGTGGTGAAGGCGCCGTGGCGGATCTTCTCGTAGGCGAGCCAGGCGAGCATCGCCGCACCGGTGGCGACCTGGGTGTTGACGAACATGACCGCGCCCACGCCATCGTCGTTGCCGAGCCAGGAGCCGGCGTTGAAGCCGAACCAGCCGAACCAGAGGAGACCGGCGCCGAGCATGACGAGCGGCAGGCTGTGCGGCCGCATCGGGTCCTTCTTGAAGCCGACGCGCTTGCCGATGACCAGGATCACGCCGAGGGCGGCGGCACCCGCGTTGATGTGGACGGCGGTGCCGCCGGCGAAGTCGATGACGCCGAGCTCGAACAGCCAGCCGCCGGCGCCCCACACCCAGTGCGCGACCGGGAAGTAGACGACGGTGACCCACAGCGTGATGAACAGGGCCCAGGAGGTGAACTTGACCCGGTCGGCGAGGGCACCGCTGATCAGCGCGGGCGTGAGGACGGCGAACATCAGCTGGAACACGGCGAAGACGTAGACCGGGATGGTGTAGCCGTCCCAGAGCTCCGTGACGCCGATCCCGCTGAGGCCGAGGAAGTCCTGGCTCCAGCCGATGACCGATCCGGCGTCGGTCCCGAAGGCGAGGCTGAAGCCGTACAGCACCCACAGGACCGTGACGATCCCGAGGCTGATGAAGCTCATCATCAGCATGTTGAGGGTGCTCTTGACGCGGACCATGCCTCCGTAGAAGAAGGCGAGGGCCGGGGTCATGAGCATCACCAGGGCCGAGCAGATGAGCATGAAGCCGGTGTTGGCGGCAGACAGCGTCGGGGTGTCTGCGGCAAGCGTCGTGATGCCTGGGGGCATCGGCGTCTCCTCGTCGTCGGTGCGGCCGCGTGCGGGCGGTGGGGGCACAACCACTGCGGGACCACTGGGAAGGGTGCGGGCCGGTTGGACCGGCCGGCGATTGGAGGGTGGAGGAAGGAGCGGGGCTGGGTGCGTGCAGCTGCAAGGCGGAGGATTGAGCCATGGCGGAGCCATGGTGATTGACGACAACGCCGCAGATGTGCGTGCCCAGCCCCGCGACGCCACCCTCCAATCGTCGGCCGGTCCTATGAGCCACGAGGTTCGCCCAGTGCCGTTTCGGCCGGTGCGCCGCGATGTTTCGCGCCAGTGACGAAGGGAAGCGACGTGTTACGTCCCCATGAACCGCGCATGCCGTACCCGCGCTCGCGCCCACTCTGCGGCCCGGGCCGCATACGGTGCGGTTACGACGCTCCGGCAGGGGAACGACCACACGAACCGGCCACGGCGATCACCCGTTGACCTGGCAATGGGGGGAGCCGAAGTCGGTCTGTGCTGGGTGGTCGTCGTGGCCGGTGTCCGGGGGCCCGGTGGCCGTCGCTAGACGGTTTCCACGGTCTCGGGCAGTTGTTCGATGAGGAGTTCGGTGAGCCGGGCGACCTCGGGCACGTCCCCGTAGTCCCTGGCGGCGGTGTCGACGGTCTTGCGGAGCCGGGTGTTGACCCTCTCGGAGCGCACCTTCTTGGCGACGCGCAGCGCCTGCTCGGCCGGCGCGGTGGACGCCTCGGGCTCGCCCTTGAGGAGGTGGACGGTGGCGAGGCCGATCAGATTGAGCGCGTAGGAGCGCTGGTGCTCGTCGTCCTCGCCGAAGAGCTGGACCGCCCTCTCCATGACGGGCTCGGCGAGCGAGGCGTACGTGGGGCTGCGGCCGGCCACGTAGGCGAGGTCCCGGTACGAGTGCGAGTTCTCGCCGTTCAGCTCGGCCTCGGAGAAGAAGCGGATCCAGTCGGGCTCGGGCTCGCCGTCGACCCCGGCGTCCAGGAAGGTGTCCTCGGCCATGCGGACCGCCCGCTTGCACTTGCTGGGCTGGCCCATGTTCGCGTAGGCGCGGGCCTCCATCGCGTACAGCATGGCCTGGGTGCGCGGGGTCGCGCAGTCGCGGCTGCCGTACTGGGCGAGGTGGATCAGCTCCAGGGCGTCGTCGGGGCGGCCGAGGTGGATCATCTGCCGGCTCATGCTGGACAGGACGTACGAGCCGAGCGGCTTGTCGCCGGCCTCCTTGGCGGCGTGCAGGGCGAGCACGAAGTACTTCTGGGCGGTGGGCTGGAGGCCGACGTCGTAGCTCATCCAGCCCGCCAGCTCGGCCAGTTCGGCGGCGCAGCGGAAGAGGCGCTTGGAGGTGGCGGCGGGCTGGGGCTCCTGGAGCAGGTCGGTGACCTCGTGGAGCTGGCCGACGACGGCCTTGCGGCGCAGTCCGCCGCCGCACTGCGCGTCCCACTGGCGGAACATCGCGGTGGTCGACTCCAGCAGGTCCAGCTCGGGCCCGGAGAGCCGGGACGGGCGGCGGGCGGCGGCAGGTTCCGGTTCGGCGGCGGGGGCGGCCGCGACCGGCACCAGCCAGCGCTGCATGGGCTCGATGAGGGCGGGGCCGGCGGCGAGGGCGAGGGAGCTGCCGAGGAAGCCCCGGCGGGCGAGCATCAGGTCGCTCCGCGAGAACTCACTGAGCAGGGTGACGGTCTGCGGGCCCGCCCACGGCAGGTCCACACCGGCCACGGAGGGTGCCTGGTGCGGGGTGCGCAGCCCCAGGTCCTCGACGGCGACGACGCTGCCGAAACGCTCCGAGAACAGCTCGGACAGGATGCGCGGGATCGGCTCGCGCGGCTGCTCGCCGTCCAGCCAGCGCCGCACCCGGGAGGTGTCGGTGCTGATGTGGTGGGCGCCCATCTGGCGCGCCCGGCGGTTCACCTGCCGGGCCAGCTCGCCCTTCGACCAGCCGCTGCGCACGAACCATGATCCCAGTTGCCCGTTCGGGCGCTTGCCGGCACTCGTCTCGCCTGCGCCGCTGCCACTCACGGATAAGCCCCCATCCCGCCGAATACGTGTCGCGCGAAGCATTTCAGAATGCCTCGAACTCATGTTGCCCGTACGGGCGTTGGGCCCGGTCGAACAGAAAGCCGGGTTGCCTGCGGCATACCCACGGGCGCACATACTTCCATGGTTCGTGTACCGACGGTAATCCTGCAATCACGGGCACCGCGAGGCCCTTTGCGTAATCGCCACCATTCGCCACCCCTTCGATTGAACGCCACTCCCGTGGGCCGCGATTCACTTGACAGGACGATGCGCACGGGCGCGAGGAAGCGTCCGGGGGCGCGCGGGCGGTTGCACGCTCCTCGTCGTAACCACCGGCGAACCGGACCCGTTGGAGGGGGCATGGGCTTCACGATCGGAATCCGCGAGATGCGCGCCGGCGCACGGCGTCGCGCCCGTGCCGCCGCCGGCGGTACGGAGGTGGCCGAGTACACCGGGCTCTGGGGCTGGGCCGTGGTGCCCGGGGCCCGCGCGGCGGGCGGCGTCTGCTCCTGCGGGGCCGCCGGCTGCACCGCCCCGGGCGCCCATCCGCTGGAGTTCGCCCGGGAGGTGCCCGCCGGGGCGACGCTCGACGCGGCGGCACGCGCCTGGGCCGAGGTGCCGGGCGCCTCGATGATGCTCCCCGTGGGCCGGAGCTTCGACGTGCTCGACGTGGCGGAGGGGGCCGGGCGCCGGGCCCTGGTGCGGATGGAGCGGATGGGCCTGCCGCTGGGCCCGGTCTCGGTGACCCCGCAGGGCCGGGCGCAGTTCTTCGTCGCGCCGGGGGCCGCCGACGAGCTGCCCCGGCTGCTGTACCGGATGGGCTGGGACGACGCGGGGCTCGATCTGCGGGCGCTCGGCCCGGGCAGCCACATCACGGCGCCGCCCTCGGACCGGGGCGGGCTCGGACCGGTCCGCTGGCTGCGGGCGCCGGGGCCCGACAGCGCGACGCCTCCGGAGGCCCGGCTGCTGCTGGGCACGCTGGCGTACCTCTGCCACCGGTGGGCGGCGCCCTGCGGCTGAGCCGCGTACCGTACGACAGCGTCGAAGCCCGGCCGCACGGAGGCGGCCGGGCTTCGACGCCGCGCGGTGGGGGTCAGTCCCCGATCAGCGCGTCGACGAACGCCTCCGGCTCGAACGGGGCCAGGTCGTCCGGGCCCTCGCCGAGTCCGACGAGCTTGACCGGGACGCCCAGCTCGCGCTGGACGGCGATCACGATGCCGCCCTTGGCGGTGCCGTCCAGCTTGGTGAGGACGATGCCGGTGATGTCGACGACCTCGGCGAAGACCCGCGCCTGCACCAGGCCGTTCTGCCCGGTGGTGGCGTCCAGGACGAGCAGCACCTCGTCCAGCGGGCCGTGCTTCTCCACGACCCGCTTGACCTTGCCCAGCTCGTCCATCAGCCCGGTCTTGGTGTGCAGCCGGCCGGCGGTGTCGATGAGCACCACGTCGGCGCCCTCGGCGATGCCCTCCTTGACGGCGTCGAAGGCGATGGACGCCGGGTCGCCGCCCTCGGGACCGCGCACGGTACGGGCGCCGACGCGCTCGCCCCAGGTCTGGAGCTGGTCGGCGGCGGCGGCGCGGAAGGTGTCGGCCGCGCCGAGCACGACGCTGCGGCCGTCGGCGACGAGCACCCGGGCCAGCTTGCCGGTGGTGGTGGTCTTGCCGGTGCCGTTGACGCCGACGACCATCACGATGCCGGGGGTCTCCAGGCCGCCCTCCGTCTTCACGGCGCGGTCGAAGTCGGTGCCGAGCTGGGCGAGCAGCTCCTCGCGGAGCAGGCCGCGCAGCTCGTCGGGGGTGCGGGTGCCGAGCACCCGGACGCGCTCGCGGAGGCGCTCGACCAGTTCCTGGGTGGGGGCGACGCCGACGTCGGCGGTGAGGAGGGTGTCCTCGATCTCCTCCCAGGTGTCCTCGTCCAGATTGTCCCGGGACAGGAGCGCGAGGAGCCCCTTGCCGAGGGTGTTCTGCGAGCGGGCGAGGCGGGCGCGCAGCCGGACGAGCCGCCCGGCGGTGGGCTCGGGGACGTCGAGCGCGGGGGCGGCGGGCGCCTCCGGCTCCACGGTCTCCGGCTCGGCGGGCGGGGCCGCGACGTCCTCGATGGTGCGGCGCGGTTCCTCGCGCGGCTCTTCGGCCTCCTCGCCGACACGGGGCTCGGCGGGAGGTGTGATGGTCGGCGTGCTCGACGGTGCCGGGGGCAGCTGCTTCTTCTTGCGGCTGCTGACCACGAGCCCGCTGATCACGCCGACCGCGACCAGGGCGATGACTACAGCAAGGATGACGAATTCCATAACCCCCCCAGTATCGGTCACCCGGGCCGGCAATCGGGGAAGGGACGGGTGCGGCACAGGAGCACGGGCCCGTGGGACCTTGTGGTCGTTACGTCCGGCATGCCGGAAAGGTACGATCCTGGCCGTGGAGACCCGTGGCCTGGACCCCGTGCCCGACGAGGAGCGCACCGGCCGGGTCCGCGCCCTCCTCCCCACCTGGGCCACCGCCAACATGACCGTGCTGCTCCTCACGGTGGGCGCGGGGCTCGTGGTGCTGAACGGGCTGAGTTTCCGGCAGGTGCTGGTGACGGCCGTGGTGGCGCCCGTGATCTCGTTCGGCCTGGTGGGCTTCGTCTCGCTGGCCGGGAAGCGCGGCGGCGCCCCCGGCATGGCGCTGTCGCGGGCCGTCTTCGGCGTGCGGGGCAATCTGGCGCCGGGGGCGCTGATCTGGGTGGCGCGGTGGGGCTGGGAGACGATGAACGCGGTCACCGGCGCGTACGCCCTGCTGGCCGTGGGCGATGTGCTGTTCGGGGTCCGGAGCACGACCGCGCTGATCATGGCGACGCTGCTCGCGTTCGTGGCGGGCAGCTTTCTGCTGTCGGGTCTCGGGCTGCGGGCGCTGCGGGTGTGCTGCACCTGGTCGGCGTACCTCTTCGGCGCCTTCAGCGTCCTGGTGCTGGTGCATCTGGCCGTGTCGGTGCCCTGGCTCGCGGTGCTCGACCGGCCGGCGGGTCCGGTGTCGATGGTGATCGCGGGCATCGGCACGCTGACGGCCGGGGGGATCAGCTGGGCGCCGTCCGGTCCGGACTTCGCCCGCTATCTGCCGCGCGCCGCCTCGGGCCGGGCGCTGGTCGCGGCGACGGTGGGCGGGGCGCTGGCGGTGCTGGTGCCGCTGGTGATGATGGGGGCGGTGATGGCGGTGCGGACGCCGGAGCTCGCACTGACCCGTGATCCGGTCTCCTTCATCGGGGTCCTGCTGCCGACCTGGCTCTCCGTCCCCTATCTGGTCGTCGCGGTCACGGGCATGGTGCTGATCAACGCGCTGTCGCTGTACTCGGCCGGCTTCACCGCGCAGACCCTCGGCTTCTCCGTGCCGCGCGCTTGGGCCGTCGGGGTGAACGCGGCGATCAGTCTGTTCCTGGGCGCGCTCCTGATGATGGTGGCGAGCAGCTTCATCGACGCCTTCGTGTCGTTCCTGCGTCTGCTCGCGGTGACGTTCTCGGCGTGGATCGGGGTCTTCGCCACGGACATGCTGCGCGGCCGCGTCTACGACCCGGTCGCGCTCATGGACACCGGCCGGGGCGGCGCGTACTGGTACACGGGAGGCGTCGCGTGGCCCGCCCTCGCCGCGTGGGGCGCGGGTCTCGCGGTGGGGCTGCTGTTCACCGGCGTGGAGTGGTTCACCGGTCCGCTGGCCGGTACCTGGCCGGGCCGCAGCGGCCTGGGCTGGGCGGTCACGGCGCTCGTCTCGGGCGGCCTGTACGCGGTGCTGCCGCGCCCGGGCCGCCCCGACGAAACGCCTTAGCCCATCTCCTCCAGCGCCTTGCCCTTGGTCTCCTTCACGAACTTGAGCACGAAGGGGATGGAGAGCGTCGCGAAGCAGGCGTAGATGATGTACGTGCCCGAGAGGTTCCAGTCCGCGAGGCTCGGGAAGCTGGCGGTGATCGCCCAGTTGGCGATCCACTGCGCGGACGCGGCGACGCCGAGCGCGGCGGCGCGGATGCGGTTGGGGAACATCTCGCCGAGGAAGACCCAGACCACCACGCCCCACGACAGGGCGAAGAAGAGCACGAAGACGTGGGCGGCGACGAGGGCGACCGCGCCCTGGGCCGTCGGAAGCTTGCCGTCGACCAGATCCGCGGAGAAGGCCCAGGCCTCGAAGGCGAGGGCGACGGCCATGCCGCAGGAGCCGACGAGGGCGAGCGGGCGGCGGCCGACCCGGTCCACCAGGATCATCGCGATGACGGTACCGATGATGTTGACGATCGACGTGGTGAACGACCAGAAGAAGGAGTCGGTCGGGTCGATGCCGACGGACTGCCACAGCGTCGCCGAGTAGTAGAACGCCACGTTGATGCCGACGAGCTGCTGGAAGACGGAGAGGCCGATGCCGACCCAGACGATCGGCAGGAAGCCGAAGCGGCTGCCGAGCAGGTCCCTGAAGGTCGACTTGTGCTCGCGGCGCATCGCGGTCTCGATCTCCTGGACGCGCGCGTCGAGGTCGACGTCCTTGCCCTCGACCTCCTCCAGGATCTCCCGGGCCCGTTCCCGCTTGCCGACGGAGAGCAGGAAGCGCGGCGACTCGGGGATCGCGAACGAAAGCAGCCCGTAGAGCACGGCGGGCACGACCATCACGCCGAGCATCCACTGCCAGGCTTCGAGCCCGCCGATCTTGCCGCGCTGGTCGCCGTCGGCGATCTGCAGGATGCCGTAGTTGACGAGCTGGGAGATGGCGATGCCGATGACGATCGCGGCCTGCTGGAAGGAGCCGAGGCGGCCCCGGTAGGCGGGCGGCGAGACCTCGGCGATATAGGCGGGGCCGATCACCGAGGCCATGCCGATCGCGAAGCCGCCGATGATCCGCCACATCGCCAGGTCCCAGAGCGCGAAGGGGAGCGCGGAGCCCACGGCGCTGATGGTGAACAGGACGGCGGCGATCTGCATGCAGCGGATGCGCCCGATGCGGTCGGCGATCCGGCCGGCCGTGGCGGCGCCGATCGCGCAGCCGATGAGTGCGATGGCGATGACCTGGGCGAGCGTTCCCGAGCCGATGTCGTAACGGTGGCGGATCGCCTCGACGGCGCCGTTGATCACGGAGCTGTCGTAGCCGAAGAGGAAGCCCCCCATCGCAGCCGCGGCGGTGATGAAGATGACATGGCCGAGGTGGTCCGGATGGGCCGTGCGGGCTCCGGACTCCGGTCCTGATCCTGGCGATGTACTGGTCACGTAAGGCCTCCCTGGGGCGGGGCCGCGGCATCGGACATGGGTGAAGCTGATCTCAAGTGGCGCACAACTTCGGCCCCGCCACCACTCGGGTACCCCCGCCCTCAGCGAAGACGCTGGCTGATCACCTTCGAGACTCCGTCGCCCTGCATCGAGACGCCGTAGAGCGCGTCGGCGACCTCCATCGTCCGCTTCTGGTGCGTGATGACGATGAGCTGAGAGCTCTCCTGGAGCTCCTCCATGATCCGGATCAGCCGCTGGAGGTTGGTGTCGTCCAGCGCCGCTTCGACCTCGTCCATCACGTAGAACGGACTGGGCCTCGCCTTGAAGATCGAGACCAGCAACGCCACGGCCGTCAGGGACCTTTCGCCGCCGGACAGCAGGGAGAGCCGCTTGACCTTCTTGCCCGGCGGCCGGGCCTCGACGTCCACACCGGTGGTGAGCATGTGGTCGGGGTCGGTCAGGATCAACCGCCCCTCCCCGCCCGGGAAGAGGCGCGAGAAGACGCCCTCGAACTCGCGCGCGGTGTCCCGGTACGCCTCCGTGAACACCTGCTCGACCCGCTCGTCGACCTCCTTGACGACCTGGAGCAGATCGGCCCGGGTCTTCTTCAGGTCCTCCAGCTGCTCGGAGAGGAACTTGTGCCGTTCCTCCAGCGCGGAGAACTCCTCCAGGGCGAGCGGATTCACCTTGCCGAGTTGCTGGTACGCCCGTTCGGCGGACCGGAGCCGCTTCTCCTGCTCGGCCCTGACGAACGGCCGCGGCCGGTTACGCGGATGCTCCGGGTCCTCCGGCAGTTCCTCGCCCTCGGCGGGCGGCGACGGCGGCACCGGCTGGTCGGGGCCGTACTCCGCCACCAGACCGGCCGGCTCGACGCCCAGCTCCTCCAGCGCCTTCGTCTCCAGCTGCTCCATCCGCAGCCGCTTCTCGGCACCGAGCACCTCACCCCGGTGCACCGAGTCCGTCAGCTTGTCCAGCTCCCCCTTGAGGTCCCGGCCCCGCAGCCGCTCCGCCGCCAGCTCGCGCTCCCGCTCCCCCTTGGACGCCTCGGCCGCCGCCCGCTCCCGCTCCGCCCGTACGACGGACACCTCGACGTGCGCCAGCAGCTGCCGGGCCCCCGAGGCAACGGCCGCCGCCACCTCGGCCTCGTGGCGCAGCCGGGCGCGCCGCCGCTCGGCCCGGGCGCGCGCCTCGCGCTCGGCGCGCGCGGCCCGGTCCAGCGAGTCGGCGCGCCCGGCGAGGGCCTTGACGCGTTCCTCGTGCGTACGGACCTGGAGGCGGGCCTCCATCTCGGTCTGGCGGGCGTTGGCACCGTCGGCCGCGAGCCGGTCGCGGACGCCGGTGTCCGGTTCGTCGTCGGCCCCGTCCCCGGCCGCCTCCTCGGCGACGAGCAGCCGCTCGGCCAGCTCCTCCGCCTCCTCGGTGGCCCGTTCCAGCGCCTCCTGGGCCCGGGCCGCGGAGGCGTCCATGCGCTCGGCCTCACCGGCGGCGCCCCGCGCCTGTCCGGCCAGCCGTCCGAGCTGCTGGGCCACCCCGGACCGCTCCCGCTCGACGGCCCGCCTGCGCTCCCCCAGCTCCTCGACCAGCGCCGCCGAGGCGGTGCGCCGCCCGGCCGCGAGGTGCTGGGCCTCGGCCAGTTCGGTGCACCGCACGGCGAGCCCGGCCAGCTCGGCGGCGGCTTCGTCCACGGACGCCTGCACTTCGAGGAGGCTGGGCGCCCCGGCGGAGCCGCCGTGCGCGAAGTGGGCGGAGAGCAGGTCGCCCTCGGCGGTCACCGCGGTCAGCTCCGGGTGCGCGGCGACCACGTCCTCGGCGTCCTCCAGGGTCGCGACGACCACCATGTCCCGCACCAGCCTGCGGACGGCGGCCACCAGTTCGACGGGGCCGCCGACGAGATCGGCGACGGCGGGGGTGCCGGCCGGTGCCACGGGCGCCGGTGCCCCGGCATCGGCCCGTCGCACGCCGCCCAGGAGCAGGGCCGCGCGGCCCGCGTCCTGCTTGCGCAGCAGCCGGATCGCCTCGGCCGCGGTGGCCGGGTCCGTGACCGCGACGGCGTCCGCCGCCGCGCCCAGCGCCGCCGCCACCGCGACCTCGTGGCCCGGGGTCACCGTCAGCAGTTCGGCGGCGGGCCCGAGCAGGCCGGTGAGCCGGTCGCGGGCCCCGAGCAGCGCCCCCGTACCGTCCTTGCGCCGCAGCCCCAGGGCGAGCGCGTCGTGCCGGGCCGCTACGGCGGCGCGCCTGCGTTCGGCGGCGGTGGCCTCCTCGCGGGCCCGGGAGTGCGCCGCCTCGGCCTCCTTCAGCGCACGGCGGGCGGCCTCGTGCTGTTCGCCGAGTTCGGTGTCCCCCGCGTCCAGGCCGTCGACCTCGGCCTTCAGCTCCTCGTACTCCTCCTGGGCGGCCACGGCCCGCTCCCGGGCCTCGTCGCGCGAGGCGGAGAGCCGGTCGATCTCCGCCTGGGCGGAACCGGCTCGGCTGCGGGCGGCGTTGACCTGGCCGTGCAGCCGGGCGAGCCCTTCGCGGCGGTCGGCCAGGGCCCGGGCGGCGTCCTTGAGGCGGCGTTCCTCGGCCGCCAACTCGCGTTCGAGTTCGGCGCGGTGAGAGGCGGTGTCGTCCAGCGCGTGTTCGGCCGCTTCCAGGGCGGCGGTCAGTTCGGCCTCCTGCTCGCGGATGCGGGCGGCCTCGCGCTCCATGTCCTCGGGGTCGCGGCCCCGGCGCTCCTCCTCGGGCGGCGCGGTGGCGCTCTTCACCCGCGCGTCGGCGAGCGAGACCGTGCCGCGCACCCGTTCGGCGAGCTGCGACAGCTCGTACCAGGTCTGCTGGGCGCGCTGGAGCCTGGGCGTCAGGCGCCGTACCTGGTCCTCCAGTTCGGCTTCGCGGGCGAGGGCGGCCTTGAGTTCCGCCTCGGCGGCCTCCCGGCGCTGTCTGAGCGCGGCCTCGTCGGCGATCTCGCTGCGCAGGGCGGTGCGCAGCGTCACGAGGTCGTCGGCGAGGAGGCGCAGCCGGGCGTCGCGCAGGTCGGCCTGGATGACGGCGGCGCGGCGGGCCACGGCCGCCTGCCGGCCGAGGGGCTTCAGCTGTCTGCGCAGTTCGTCGGTGAGGTCCTGGACCCTGGCGAGGTTCGCGCCCATCGCGTCCAGCTTCCGCAGCGCCTTCTCCTTGCGCTTGCGGTGCTTGAGGACGCCGGCCGCCTCCTCGATGAAGGCGCGGCGGCCCATGGGGTCGGCGTGCAGGACGGAGTCCAGCTGGCCCTGGCCGACGATGACGTGCATTTCGCGGCCGATGCCGGAGTCGGAGAGGAGTTCCTGGATGTCCAGCAGCCGGCAGGTGTCGCCGTTGATCTGGTATTCGCTGCCGCCGTTGCGGAACATGATCCGCGTAAGGGTGACTTCGGCGTACTCGATGGGCAGGGCGCCGTCGGAATTGTCGATGGTCAGCGAGACCTCGGCCCGGCCGAGCGGCGGCCGGCCGGTGGTCCCGGCGAAGATCACGTCCTCCATCTTGCCGCCGCGCAGGGATTTCGCGCCCTGTTCTCCCATGACCCAGGAGAGCGCGTCCACCACATTGGATTTACCCGACCCGTTGGGCCCGACGACGCAGGTGATGCCGGGTTCGAACCGCAGCGTCGTGGCGGAGGCGAACGACTTGAAACCGCGCAGGGTCAGGGCCTTGAGGTGCACGCCGCCGGACTCTACCTTTCGCTGTCGGTTTCGCTGATGAAGGTGCAGGGCACATCAGACGGTAAGGGAAGGGGTGTACGTCCGGGGCGGGAGCTGCGCGAGGCGGGGAAAAGAAAGAAGGGACGCCGAAGCGTCCCCTGTGATTCTGCGGATCAGGCGGTACCGCGCACGGCCCGCGGCTCGACGGAGATGGCGGGCGTGCCGTACGGGTCGGATCGGCGTGCGGGTCAGGTCAGTGCCGGCTCCGCCTGGGGTACGTCGATGTCGATGCTGTCGAGCAGCGACTGGTGCTGGGCGGCGGCGTTGAGCGCGTCGTTCTCCTCCTGAATCCGTACGAGCTCGGATTCGAGGTCCTGGACGCGCTGCTGGAGCCGTCGCATCTCGGCGAGGAGTCGCGGGTCGGAACCGCCGACGTAACCGAGAAGCGCCTTTGCCATGATGGATGGTCCTCCACAATGAGTGACCGACCGATGCGGTGTGGGTCGTGAGGGATCGCACCCGCGGTGTTCGGCAGTGCTCACTGTCACTGCTGTCCTGCTGCCTACCAGCCCTGCCGAACAGCTGAGGTGCGCGGGGATTTCAGAGTCTCACCAAAAAGTTTGACGGTCAACACGATCACACCCCACAGAGGCGGGCGTCCCGGGGGCGCGCGGCGAGACGATCATGCGGCGCGGCTCTCCGACGGGGCCCTCAGGGGTACGGAGATCATCCTTAGGGCGGCAGCCTGGCATGCCGGCCGAATCTTGGCAACCATCAGGACATTCCGCAGGTCATTTCATGTGTACGCGCGACGGGGGGTATGCCGTCACCGCCCGCCGCGCATCGGACACGGGCCGGACACGAGCCCTTTCCGGGGCCTTTCGGGAGCGGTCTCAGCGGATCGCGAATCCCTCGTATCCGCCGCGCGGCGTGTCCCATATCTCAGTGACGCCGTCGACGCGGCCGGGTGTGTCGTCGGAGCGGAGCCAGTCGAGAAGACGGTGGCAATTCTCACGCGGGCCCTCCGCCACGACCTGCACCCGGCCGTCGTCCAGATTGAGGGCGAAACCGGTGAGGCGGCCGATCTCCAAAGCATTTGCCCTGGTGAACCAGCGGAAGCCTACTTGCTGTACTCGGCCGCGTACCCAAGCGGTGAGCCGTACATCTTCGTTCATGCCCGAACGCTATCGGTCCCTTTGCTTTCGAAGCACGTCCCGGCGAATCGCCATGGCGTACAGTCCCCTCGCAAAAGCTTCACTCGTTCGGGTGAGCACGGGCGTCGAAAACGGCGTCCAGGTCGTCAGAAGGGCACAGCAGATGGGACGCCATCGACGCAGCGCCGCAGCCCCCGCCGCTGAGGAACACGCGGACGGGGCCTCGGCCCGGCACCGCGGGACGGGTCGCGGCAAGCGGTCCGTGATCCCCCTGCGCACCGGACTCATAGGCGTCTCGGCGGCCGTGGCCGTCGGCGCCGTCGCCGTGGCGTCGGGTCTGCTGCCCGGCGGGGACGGCCACACCGTGAGCGGCGGTCCGGCCGCCGACCAGATCCGCTCCCAGGCGGCCCCGGACCTGCTCACCCAGGGCGGGATCACCGCATCGCCCTCCGACCGCTCCTCCGCTTCGGCACCGGCGAGCCGCGGCACCGACCGCCCGGCCGCGCCCAAGAAGTCGCATTCCGCGACGTCGAAGCCCTCCGAGTCGGCCTCGCCCAGCGCCTCCCACTCGCCCTCCGCTTCGCACTCCGCTTCCGCCTCGCCCCCGAAGACGGCCGCGGCCTCGAAGTCCGCGTCGCCGTCGAAGTCCGCGTCCCGGAAGAAGGAGTCGGCCGAGTCCTCCTCCTCGCCGTCGAAGGCCCCGGCCACCAAGGCCGCGAAGAGCTCGGCGCCGGCCGCCCCCACGTCCTCCGCGCCGGCCCCCTCCCGGAGCAGCACGCCGAAGGCCACCGCCGCCTCGGCGCAGGCCGCGATCCTGGCCCTCGTCAACGAGGAGCGCGGCAAGGTCGGGTGCAGCCCGGTCACCGCGAGCGCTTCGCTCGCCTCGCTCGCCCAGGACTTCAGCGACGACATGGCGGCGCGCGGCTTCTTCGGCCACACGGACCCCGACGGCAAGACCCCCTGGGACCGGGCGGACGCGGCCGGTGTCTCGGGCCTCGGCGGCGAGAACATCGCCCGCGGACAGGCCGACGCGCAGGCCGTGATGGATGCCTGGATGAACAGCGACGGTCACCGCGCAAACATTCTCAACTGCGATTACAAGACGCTCGGCGTCGGCGTCCACTACGGGGCCGGCGGCCCCTGGTGGACCCAGGACTTCGGCTTCTGACCCGCGCCACCGCCGTACGCGCCACCTCGTACGCCCCACTCGCCTCCCCCGATCACACTGACTCCGGGAAAGCGCTGTGCGGGCGTACGCTGGTTTCATGGACCAGAGCACCGCACCGCAGACGTCGGCGGAGGACGTCTCGTGCTTCGACGTGTTCTCGAAGGAGTGCCCCTCGCGCGGCCTGCTCGAACACGCCACCGGCCGCTGGGGCGCCCTCACGCTCGGCGCCCTGTACGAGGAGAGCCTGCGGTTCAACGCGCTGCGCCGCAGGGTCGACGGGGTGAGCGAGAAGATGCTGTCCCAGACGCTGCACGCGCTGGAGCGGGACGGCCTCGTGCACCGCGAGGCGCAGCTCACCAACCCGCCCCGGGTGGACTACGAGCTGACCCCGCTCGGTTTCGAGATCGCGGAGCGGCTGCTCGGCCTGATCCACTTCGTGGAGGGCCGGATGCCCGAGGTCCTGGCGGCCCGGGCCCGCTACGACGCCCGCGAGAACTAGGGCCTGAGGCGCGGCGGGCGCTGGCAGCGGGGGCAGTAGTAGCTGGACCGGTTCATCCAGGGGCGCCGTGCCATCGGCGTACCGCAGCGGTGGCAGGGCTCGCCCTCGCGGCCGTAGGCGTCGAGCGAGCGGTCGAAGTAGCCCGACTCGCCGTTCACGTTCACGTAGAGGCTGTCGAAGCTGGTGCCGCCCTGGGCCAGCGCGGCGTTCATCACGTCGCGGACATGGCCGAGGAGTTCGGCGGACTTGGGGCGGGTGAGCGTCGCGGTCGGCCGGTCGTAGTGCAGCCGGGCGCGCCACAGCGCCTCGTCCGCGTAGATGTTGCCGACCCCGCTGATCAGCGACTGGTCGAGCAGCGCGCGCTTGATCGTCGTACGGCGCAGCCGCAGTGCCGTGTGGAAGGCGGCGTCGTCGAAGGCCGGGTCCAGGGGGTCGCGGGCGATGTGGCCGATGATGTCGGGCAGCCCGTCCGGGGTGTTCTCGTGGAGCGAGAGTCCGCCGAAGGTGCGCTGGTCCACGAAGCGGAGCTCGGTGCCGACCGCGTCGGCGAACCTGATCCTGATCCGCAGATGCTTCTCGTCCGGCGCCCCCTCGGGCTGGACGAGCAGCTGCCCGCTCATGCCCAGGTGGCCGAGGAGCGAGCCGGCCGCCTCGTCCAGCGGCACCCACAGGTACTTGCCCCGCCGCATCGCCGTCCCGAACCGCGCCCCCGTGAGCCGGGCCGCGAAGTCCACCCCGCCCGCGAGGTGGCGCCGGACCGCGCGCGGGTGCAGCACCTCGACCTCACCGGCCGTCCGCCCGGCGACCCAGCGCTCCAGGCCTCGGCGGACGACTTCGACCTCGGGCAGTTCGGGCACGGGGAGGCTCCTGGGACGAAGGGCGTACAGAGAAAGGAAGAACCCCCCGGCGCACGGCGGCACCGGGGGGGTTCTCGCAGGTCAGGCCGGAGCGACGTCCGTGGACGGCGCGGGGTCGGCAGGGGTGTCGGCGGCCCCTCCGTCGGCGGTGGCCTTCGCCGCCGCCTCCCGCGCCTCGGCGGCGGCGGTGATCTCGCGCCAGGCGGACTCGGCCGCCTGCTGCTCCGCTTCCTTCTTGCTACGGCCGGTGCCGGTGCCGTACGAGACACCACCGACGCGAGCAGCAGCAGTAAAGGTCTTCTCGTGGTCCGGGCCGGTCTCCGTGACGAGGTACTCGGGGACTCCGAGGCTCTCGCTCGCGGTGAGTTCCTGGAGGCTGGTCTTCCAGTCCAGGCCGGCGCCGAGGTTCGAGGACCTGTCGATCAGCGGGTCGAAGAGCCGGTGGACCAGCTCGGACGCCGCATCGAGGCCCTGATCGAGATAGACCGCGCCGATCACCGCTTCCAGGGTGTCGGCGAGGATGGAAGCCTTGTCCCGGCCCCCCGTGCCCTCTTCACCGCGGCCGAGCCGGATGAAGGAGCCGAGTTCGAGGCCGCGGCCCACCTCCGCAAGCGCACGCGAGTTGACCACCGCGGCCCGCAGCTTGGCCAGCTGGCCTTCGGGCAGGTCGGGGTGGGTGCGGTACAGCGTGTCCGTGACCACCAGGCCGAGCACGGAGTCCCCGAGGAACTCCAGCCGCTCGTTGGTGGGCAGACCGCCGTTCTCGTACGCGTACGAACGGTGGGTCAGCGCACGCACCAGAAGGGCGGACTCGAGTTGGTACCCGAGCCGCCCTTCCAGAAGCGTGTGGGACGAGGCTGTGTTGACGTTGTCTGCCTGCTTCTTGGCGTGGGACAACTCAGACATCGGGCCTCTCACCAGCCGCTCAGACCTCGAGGACCTGGCGCTTGTTGTACGTGCCGCAGCTGGGGCACGCGATGTGCTGCAGCTTCGGCTCCTGGCAGCGCTCGCACGAAACCAGGGTGGGGACCGCAGCCTTCCACTGCGACCGGCGGTGGCGCGTGTTGCTGCGCGACATCTTCCGCTTCGGAACAGCCACGGCTACTTCTCCTGCTTCTTGTCGACGCCGGGTGCGGCGCCGCCCATGTTGTCCTTCTCGCCGTCCTGAATGGTCTCGGCGAGTCCTTGCAGTGCCGCCCAACGAGCGTCGACGGCATCGTGGTGGTGGCCGGGATTCTCGTCCAGCCTGACTCCGCAGTCGGAGCACAGACCGGCACAGGATTCCTTGCACACCGGCTGCATCGGCAGTGCGAGCACCACCGCATCACGCAGCACCGGCTCGAGGTCGAACAGGCCGTCCTCGAGGAAAAGCCTGTCCTCGTCGTCCTCGGCGTCGTCGACCGGGTCCGCGGGCTTGCCGTGGTTCCGGTCATCGGCGTCAGGGTACGAGAACATCTCCTGGAAGTCCGCCTCGACCTCGCGGCTCAGCGGCTCCAGACACCTTACGCACTCCCCCTCGACCGTCGCACGGGCGGTCCCGGTGACGAGCACGCCCTCCATGACGGATTCGAGACGGAGGTCCAGCTCCACCGGCGCGCCTTCCGGCACTCCGATGACGCCGCCGATACCGAGGTCGGCGGGGGCGTCCGCCGTGCGGGTCAGCCGCTTCATGGCACCGGGACGCCGGCCCAGCTCGTGCGTGTCGAACACGAGGGGGTTTCGGTGGTCGAGGTGGCCGTTCAGGGCTTCTCCTGCTTTCGGATCGAACGCGTCACGCGTGGTGGGAGGGGGCCGGCCCGTCCGGAGTCGAAGCGGGCAGCCGGGATCGCGGACATACGCGCGACCGAAGAGCCAGGATACTGGACACACCGCCCAGCTCCCAATCCGGGCCCTTCCGGTGGTCAGCGTTCCTGTTCGTAACGGCGCAGCTGGTCCAGGTCGATCATGCTGGTGTCGAAGAGGCTGGTCTCGTCCAGAGCGGCGTCGCCGTGGGGCTGCTGGGGCTGCTGGGGCTGCGGCCAGGCGTCGTAGCCGCCCTGCGCCTGCATCGCGTCCTGCGCCTGGCCCTGGTCGTAGCCCTGCTGCTGGTAGGCCGCGTACGGGTCGGGCTGCTGCGGGTAGCCGTAGACGTCCTGCTGGGGCTGGGGCGCCTGATACGCGTCCTGCTGCTGGTCCTGGTAGCCGTAGCCCTGGGCGTACTGCGGTTCCGGCTGGGCGTACTGCGGCTCGGTCTGGTGCGGGATCGGGAGCGACTGGGGGGCGGCGACCTCGGCCAGTCCGGCCCAGTGGTCCTCGTCACTGGTGTGCCCCTGGTCGCCGGCCGCGTCCTGGGCGGCGATGTGCGCGCCCAGCTCGTCGGTGGCGACCCGGCCGTGCAGCTTCTGCCGGCCCCGGCCGACGGCCTCCAGGGTCTTGGCGAGCACCGCCTCGAAGGCGCCGAGCTTGGTGTCCACGTACGCGTCGGCGCGCTGGCGGAGCGTGTCCGGGTCGGTGCTGCGCTCCGGGGCCTCGGCGAAGTCCGGGTCCTCGTAGCCCTGCTCGTCGAAGCCCTGACCGCGGCCGAGGAGCTTCTCTCGGCCCCGGTCGACGGAGCCGATGGTCTTGGTGAGGACGACCTCGAAGTTGGCGAGCTTGCTGTCGACGTACTCGTCGGCCTCGGCGCGGACCTCGTCGGCCTCCTTGCGGGCGTCGGCGAGGATGCGGTCCGCCTCGTCCTGGGAGCGCCGGGCGATCTCGGTGTCGGCGATCAGGGCGGTGCGCTCGGCGTGGGCACTCTCGATGATGCGGCCGGCCTCCTGGCGGGCCTGCTCCACCAGCTGCTCGTGGCCCCCGATGACCTCGGCGGCCTGGGCGAGCGAGCCGGGCAGGGCCTCGCGCACCTCTTCGAGCATCGCGAGCAGTTCGGCGCGGTTGACCACGCAGGACGCCGACATGGGCATGGACCGGGCGTTCCCGACCGTCGCGACGATCTCGTCCAGCTTCTTCTGCACGTCCACCGTGTGCTCGCCACTCTCTACTGCCGGTTGGAGACGGACGGGACGACTGTACGGCCAGTCGGCGCCCGCCCGACACCTGCGGTGCGTGGCGCTGACGCGCCGTCAGTGGCTCAGCGCTGTGCGAGGCGTTCGGTCAGGGCCCGCTGGACGACCGGCGGCAGCAGGTGGGAGACGTCGCCGCCCCAGGCCGCGACCTCCTTGACCAGGGAGGACGACAGGAAGCTGTAGGTGGGGTTGGTCGGCACGAAGAGCGTCTCGACGCCGGAGAGGCCGTTGTTCATCTGGGCCATCTGGAGTTCGTAGTCGAAGTCGCTGACGGCCCGCAGGCCCTTCACGATCGCCGGGATGTCGCGCTGCTTGCAGAAGTCCACGAGCAGCCCGTGGAAGGACTCGACCTGGACGTTGCCGAACTCGGCGGTGACCTCGCGGATGAGCTCGATCCGCTCGTCGACCGTGAACAGGCCCTTCTTGGACTGGTTGATCATCACCGCGACGTGCACGACGTCGTACAGCTTCGAAGCTCGGCCGATGATGTCGAGATGTCCGTTGGTGATGGGGTCGAACGACCCCGGGCATACGGCGCGGCGCAACTTGATTCCCTCGCTCTCCGGTCCGGTCATCGTGCGTCTTCGCACGTGGCGGCGGCGCGACCGTACCAAAGCGTTCCCTCGCCGTAGCGACGGGCCCGCAATGGCTCGAAACCCTTGGGCCAGCTGAATTCTCCGCCTCTGGTGCTGCGTTCCACGGTGACGAGTGCGTCGCCCGTGAGCCACCCCTGCGTACGGAGTGTGAGGAGGATCTCGCGAAGATCGTCGTCGGTGACGGCGTACGGCGGATCCAGGAAGACCACGTCGTACGGCTCCGCGGGTGCCGGGCCCGTAACGATCTGTTCGGCTTTGCCGCCGCGGACCTCGGCACCGGGCAGGCCGAGGGTGCGGGCGTTCTCCTTGACGGTGCGCAGGGCCTTGGCGTCGGTCTCCACGAGCAGGGCGTGGGCGGCGCCCCGGGAGAGCGCTTCGAGGCCGACGGCGCCGGAGCCGGCGTAGAGATCGGCGACCCGGATGGAGTCCAGGGTGCCCAGGAGCGCCTGCCAGGTGGAGAACAGGCCCTCGCGCGCGCGGTCGGATGTGGGCCGGGTGCCGGTGCCGGGCGGGACGGCCAGGCGGCGTCCGCCGGCCACGCCTGCGATCACGCGGGTCATGGGTGACTGGTCCTCGGGTCGGGGCGGCGCGCGGGGTGCCGTGGGCGCCGTACCTCCCACGATATGGCGTCGGGGAGGACGGGGCGCCCCGGGCTTCCCGGGGCGGGCGGGCTCACCCCTTGTCCAGGTACTCCTCGCGCTCCTTGTCGAGCAGGGCGTCCAGGGCGGTGCGCAGCTCGGGCAGGTGCTCCAGGCCGGGGTCGGCGGCGACGACGGCGACGGCCTCCTGGCGGGCGGCGGCGATGACCTCCTCGTCGTCGATGACGTTGAGGACGCGCAGCGAGGAGCGCACCCCGGACTGGGCCTGGCCGAGCACATCGCCCTCGCGGCGCTGTTCGAGGTCGATCCGGGAGAGCTCGAAGCCGTCCAGGGTCGCGGCGACGGCGGAGAGCCGGGCGCGGGCGGGGCTCGCCTCGTGGGCCTCGGTGACCAGCAGGCAGAGCCCGGGGGCGGAGCCGCGGCCGACCCGGCCGCGCAGCTGGTGCAGCTGGGAGACGCCGAAGCGGTCGGCGTCCATGATGACCATCGCGGTGGCGTTGGGGACGTTGACGCCGACCTCGATGACGGTGGTGGCGACGAGGACGTCGACGTCGCCGGCGGCGAAGCGGCGCATGACGTCGTCCTTGTCGTCGGGCTGCATCCTGCCGTGCAGCACCTCGACGCGCAGTCCGTGCAGGGGGCCCTTGGCGAGCTGTTCGGCGATCTCCAGGACGGCGAGCGGAGGCCGCTTGTCGGCCTCTTCCTCGGCCGCCTTCTTCCCCTTCTTCTTGGCGGGGCCGTCCTCGTCGTCCCCGATGCGGGGGCAGACGACGTACGCCTGGTGGCCGTTCTCCGCCTCTTCGCGGACCCGTTCCCAGGCGCGGCTGAGGAAGTGCGGCTTGTCCTTGGCGGGGACGACGTGGCTGGCGATGGGCGAGCGGCCGGCCGGGAGCTGGTCGAGGACGGAGGTCTCCAGGTCCCCGAAGACGGTCATGGCGACGGTACGGGGAATGGGCGTCGCGGTCATGACGAGGAGGTGCGGCGGCTGCTTGCCCTTCGAGCGGAGGGCGTCGCGCTGCTCGACCCCGAAGCGGTGCTGTTCGTCCACGACGACCAGGCCCAGGTCGTGGAACTTGACCTTGTCCTCGATCAGGGCGTGCGTCCCGATGACGATGCCGGCCTCACCGGTGACCAGGTCGAGCAGGGCCTGCCGGCGGGCGGCGGTGCCCATGGACCCGGTGAGCAGCACGACCTTGGTGCCCTGGTCGGAGCCGCCCAGCATGCCGCCCTCGGCCAGCTCGCCCATCATCTCGGTGATCGACCGGTGGTGCTGCTGGGCCAGGACCTCGGTGGGCGCGAGCATGGCGGCCTGGCCGCCCGCGTCGACCACGGCGAGCATGGCGCGCAGGGCCACCATGGTCTTCCCGGAACCGACCTCGCCCTGGAGGAGGCGGTGCATCGGGTGCTCGGTGGCGAGGTCGTCGAAGATCTCGCCGGAGACCTTCCGCTGGCCGTCGGTGAGGGTGAACGGGAGCTTGGCGTCGAAGGCGTCGAGGAGGCCGCCGGGGACGGGCCTGCGGGCGGCGGCGGGGAGCTGGGTGTCGGCGTACCTGCGGCGGGCGAGGGCGACCTGGAGGACGAACGCCTCGTCCCACTTGAGCCGGTCCCGGGCCTCCGTCACGTCGGCCTTGGTGGCCGGGCGGTGGATCTTCAGCAGGGCCTCGGGCAGCGAGGTGAAGCCGCGGCCCTCGCGCAGGGCTTCGGGGAGCGGGTCGACGGCCTCGCGGGCGCTGGGCAGCACGGCGTCCACCGCCTTGGCGATACGCCAGGAGTCGAGCTGCTTGCAGGCGGGGTAGATCGGCAGCAGCTTGCCCGCGAAGGCGTCGACGGCCTCGGTCGCCTCGGCGTCGTCCGCGGAGGCGGCGTCGAGCAGCTGGTACGTGGGGTGGGCGAGCTGCATCTTCCGGTTGAAGACGGAGACCTTGCCGGCGAACATCGCGCGCCGGCCGGGCAGCAGGTCCTTGTGCGGCTTGTGCACGCCGTGGCCGAAGAAGACGAGCTGGAGGCGGCCGTGGCCGTCGGTGAGGGTCACTTCGAGGCGCTTGCCGCGTCCGCCGTTGAAGGTGAGGACGCGGGCGTCGGCGACCTGGGCGACGACCGTGACGTGCTCGTCCAGCGGGAGGTCGGTCAGCGCCGTGAGCCGGCCGCGCTCCTCGTACCGGCGCGGGTAGTGATGGAGGAGATCACCGACCGTGTGCAGGTCGAGGTGCTCGGCCATCACCTTCGCGGTGGGTCCGCCGAGCAGCTTCCTGAGGGGTTCTTCGAACGCAGACACGCGGTCCATTGCACACCACGGCAGTGACAGTTGTCCGTCGGGCGCCGCCCGGGCCCGTCGTCGCGCCGGGTGCTATTCGACGCCGATCAGCAGCGGCGCGCCCTGGTGGCCGCCCCGGTAGGTGGTGGTGTCCACCGCCAGGTGGCCGTCGCGGACGTGCTGTTCCAGCGCTTCGGCCAGCGCGGGCGGGGTGTTCTCGCCCAGGACCAGGGTGACCAGTTCGCCGCCGGCCGCGAGCATCCGGTCCAGCACCTTGCGGGCGGTGCCGGGGACGTCCTGGCCGATGACCGCCACGTCGCCGTCGATGAGCCCGAGGACGTCCCCGGCCTGGCAGATGCCCGCCGTGGTCCAGGACTGCCGTTCGGCGACGGCCAGTTCGGCGTAGCGGGTGGCGCCGGCCGCCGAGGTCATCGCGACCACGTCCTCGTCGAAGCTGCGGTCCGGCTCGTGGACGGCGAGCGCCGCGATGCCCTGCACGGCGGCCCTGGTCGGGATCACCGCGACCCGGATGCCCTGGGCCCGGGCCTGTTCGGCGGCGGCGGCCGCGGTGTGGCGCAGGTCCGCGTCGTTCGGGAGGAGGACCACCTCGCGGGCGTGGGCGCGGCGGACGGCGTCGGCCAGTTCGCCGCTGGCGGGCGGTTCGCCGGGCCGGGCGAGCACGGTCGTCGCGCCGGCCTCCCGGCAGAGGGCGGCGAGTCCGTCCCCCGGGACGACCACGACGACCGCGCGCCCGGCGGGCTCGGGGCGGGCACGGTCGCGGTCGGCGGCGAAGTGGGTGATGCGGATGCGGTAGGGCCGGCCGGCCTCGACGCCCGCCTCGACCGCGGCGCCGGCGTCGTCCACGTGGACGTGGACGTTCCACAGGCCGTCGCCGCCGACGACCACCAGGGAGTCGCCGAGGGCGTCCAGCCGGGCGCGCAGCCGGTCGACGGCCTCGTCCCCGGCCTCCAGCAGGTAGATGACCTCGAAGGCGGGGCCGCCCCCGGCCCCGTCGTCGCCCGCCGGGCACTCCGCGTCCTCGCCGCCCGCCGGGACGAACGGGACGGGGGCCTCGTACGGCCGCTCCGGCCCGCGCCCGGAGACGGCTTCGACCAGGGCTCCGAGGAGGGTGACCAGGCCGCGCCCGCCGGCGTCGACCACTCCGGCCCGGGCGAGGGCGGGGAGCTGTCCGGGCGTCGCGTCCAGCGCGGTGCGGGCGCCCTCGTAGGCGGCCCGGGCCACCTCGGCCGTGTCCGCGCCGGGTGGGGCCTGTCCGGCGGCGGCCGCGGCGCGGTCCGCGACGGTGAGGACGGTGCCCTCGACGGGGTGGGCGACGGCCTCGCGGGCCCAGGCGGCGGCCCGGTCGAGGGCGAGGCGCATCCGGTCGCCGCCGGTGCCCTCCGCGAGGACGCCGGCCATGCCGCGCAGGAGCTGAGCGAGGATGGTGCCGGAGTTGCCGCGGGCGCCGATCAGGGCGCCGTGGGCCATGGCCCGTACCGCGTCCGCCGCGGAGGGCACCGAGGTGCCGGTCTCGTGGGCGGCGAAGACCGCTTCGACGGCCGCCGCCGCGGATTCCACGGTGAGGTAGAGGTTGGTGCCGGTGTCCCCGTCGGCGACGGGATAGACGTTGATCGCGTCGATGGCCTCCCGCTCCCGGCCGAGCGCTTCGAGGGCCAGGGAGCACCAGCTCCGTACCGCGACGGCATCCGGTTCGTCGGCGGTCTGCGGCACCTCGGGTCCTCCTCGGACGGGACTCGGAACGGGGACTCGTGACGGGGGCGGGGTGGCTGGCTGCACCGCAGATTAGTCCCGGCCGGGGGGTGCGGGCGGTCCGGGGGCGGGGAGGGCGGGGGCGGAAGACATGGTAGTTTCGTATCTCCGGAGCAGGCGTTGTATGCTGCTTCGGTTGCCCGATGAAAGTCGGGCCATTCCCCCGGTACCGCCACTTCAGTCCTTGAATCCGGCGTACCGGAATTCACTGTAAGTGCATCTGAAGTCTTTGGAGTGACCCGTGGCTGCCAACTGCGACGTTTGCGGCAAGGGGCCGAGCTTCGGCAACAACATTTCGCACTCGCACCGCCGTACGTCCCGTCGCTGGAACCCCAACATCCAGCGCGTGCGTGCCGTGGTCGGTCGGACGCCGAAGCGGCTCAACGTCTGCACCTCGTGCATCAAGGCCGGCAAGGTCGCGCGCTGACGTTTCGTCGTAGCGCAGCCCTACCGGTTGCCCGAAAAGCCGGTCCACCTCGGTGGACCGGCTTTTTGCTGTGCCCGTACGTCAGCCCGCGTCGCGCAGCCGCCAGCCGTGGCGGACCGGGCCGATGCCCGCGCCCAGCGGGAAGCCCGCCTCGATCGCCCCGGTGACGTACGCCTTCGCGGCCCGGACCGCCTCCGGCACCCCGGCGCCCCGTGCCAGGTGGCTCGCGATGGCGGAGGCGAGGGTGCAGCCGGTGCCGTGGGTGTGCCGGTTGTCGTGGCGGGGGGCGCGCAGCCAGTGCTCCTCGCTGCCGTCGGTGAGCAGGTCGACGGGCTCGCCGGGCAGGTGGCCGCCCTTGACCACGACCCAGCGGGGTCCGAAGGCGAGCAGGGCGCCGGCGGCCCGGCGCATTCCGGCCTCGTCGGTGACGGCGATGCCCGTGAGCTGCGCCACCTCGTCCAGGTTGGGCGTCGCCACGGTCGCGACGGGGAGCAGCTTCGTCCGGACGGATTCGAGGGCGTCGGCGGCGAGGAGCGGGTCACCGTGCTTGGAGACGCCGACCGGGTCCACGACGACGGGCGCCCCGGTGTCCGCGAGGAGTCCCGCGACGGTCTCCACCAGCGGGGCGGACGCCAGCATGCCGGTCTTGACGGCGTCGACGCCGATGTCGTCCACGACGCTGCGGTACTGGGCGCGGACCGCTTCGGGGGGCAGTTCCCAGGCGCCCTGGACGCCGAGGGAGTTCTGCGCGGTGACGGCGGTGAGCACGCTCATCCCGTGCGTGCCGAGCGCGAGCATCGTCTTGAGGTCGGCCTGGATGCCCGCACCGCCGCCGGAGTCGGATCCGGCGACGGTGAGCACGCGGGGCGGTACGGAGGTGGTTATCGGCATACGCCGCAATCTACTGGGCGTCCTCGATGTCGCCGAAGTGGTCCCAGCCGTTCTTGCTGGTCCAGGGCGCCCCGTCGACCGTCACCTGGGGCAGCGCGGAGGGGTTGAGGACCTCGCCGATCACCTTCCAGCGGGCCGGCAGCTTCACGTCGGGCGGGAAGGTCGCGACGATCGCGTGGTCCTCGCCGCCGGTCAGCACCCACTGCATGGGGTCGACGCCGACGGCCTGCCCGATGTCCGACATCTGGGACGGCACGTCGATGAGCCCGGACCGCAGGTCGATGCGGACCTTGCTGGCCTCGGCGATGTGCCCGAGGTCGGCGACGAGCCCGTCGCTGACGTCGGTCATGGCGGTGGCGCCGAGCCCGGCGGCGGCGGGGCCCGCGTGGTACGGCGGTTCGGGGCGGCGGTGTGCCTCGACGAAGGCGCGCGGCGAGCGGAAGCCCCGGGAGAGCACGGCGTATCCGGCGGCGGACCAGCCGAGCCAGCCGGTGACGGCGACGACGTCCCCGGGCTGGGCGCCGGCCCGGGTGACGGGTTCGTGGTTGCGCAGGTCGCCGAGCGCGGTGATCGAGACGGTGATGAGGTCGCCGCGCACGACGTCCCCGCCGACCACGGCCGCCCCCGCGACCTGGCACTCGTCGCGCAGTCCGTCCATCAGCTCGGCGGCCCAGGTGACCGGGAGTTCGGCGGGGACGACGAGGCCGAGCAGGATCGCGGTGGGCACGGCGCCCATGGCGGCGATGTCGGCGAGGTTCTGCGCGGCGGCTTTGCGGCCGACGTCGTACGCCGTCGACCAGTCGCGCCGGAAGTGCCGTCCCTCCAGCAGGATGTCCGTGCTGGCCACGACCCTGCGGTCGGGGGCCGTCACGACCGCGGCGTCGTCGCCCGGGCCGAGCCGGACCGCCGGAGTGGTGGTGAGCCGGGACGTGAGCTCCCTGATGAGCCCGAACTCCCCCAACTCGCCCACGGTTGCCTTCACCGAGTGTCACCTCTCATCTGTCGGGCCGGACGCTCCGGCCTGTCCCCCGTGCGCGCCGCCCCACTCGCGGTCGCGTGCCGTCTCTGCTGTCGGTACTGTCAAGAGTTACGTCAACTTGCGCGTTCCGTACGCCACGCTGAGGACGTCATCCGGCCCGCGGGTCTCCCCGCTCCGCGCGGCGACGCGATAACGTGGCGTCCCTTTCCCCCACATGATCCTCGTGGCGCCCTGGAGGTTCCGTGGTACAGGCGTACATCCTCATTCAGACCGAGGTGGGCAAGGCGTCGACCGTCGCCCAGACCATCTCCGAACTCCCGGGAGTCATCCAGGCAGAAGACGTCACCGGTCCCTACGACGTGATCGTGCGTGCCCAGGCGGACACGGTGGACGAGCTCGGGCGCATGGTGGTGGCGCGGGTCCAGCAAGTGGACGGCATCACCCGAACCCTGACCTGCCCGGTCGTTCACCTGTAGCCCCCGTCTACGCTGGGCCGGTGACGTCCTCCAGCCGCCGGTTCCCGCACCCCGTCCTCCTCGCTCCGTCCGCCGCCCTGGTGCTGCTGACGGCGGGCTGTTCCGGGGGGGACGCGACGGCGTCGGTCACGGTGCCCTCCCCGTCCCCGGAAGCCGCAGCCTACTGCCGCGCACTGGACCGGGAACTGCCGGAGACCGTCGGCGGTCTGGAGCGGAGTGACCCCGAGCCCTCCTCGGCGCTGACCGCCGGGTGGGGGGACGGGGCGATCGTACTGCGCTGCGGTGTGGAGCGCCCCGCGAAGATGGACGACGACCAGTCGAAGGGCATCACCGCGAGCGGGGTGAACTGGATGCTGGAGCAGCGGGAGGGCGACGGCCCCCGGCTGACGACGACCCTGCGCGAGACGTACGTCGAGGTGTCGCTCTCGGAGGCGTACGCGCATGACACGACCCCGCTCGCGGCGTTCGCCCCGGCGGTCAGGAAGACGATCCCGAACCGGCTCTAGGGTGTGCGCTCGCGCCGAGCGTCTTGAGCGCACACCCTTCGCCGTGTCCCGCCGGGTCAGCGCAGGCCGGTCGGCCGGTTGAGCGCGGCCTGGATGAGCCGGTCCACCAGCTGCGGGTAGCTGACGCCGCTCTCCTGCCACATGCGCGGGTACATGGAGATCGGGGTGAAGCCCGGCAGGGTGTTGATCTCGTTGATGACGAAGCCGCCGTCCTCGGTGAGGAAGAAGTCGGCGCGCACCAGTCCCTCGCAGGAGCACGCTTCGAAGGCTTCGACGGCGAGCCGCTGGACCTCGGCGGTCTGCTCCTCGGTGAGCGGCGCGGGCACGATGCCGGAGGCGGCGTCGATGTACTTGGCCTCGAAGTCGTAGAAGTCGTGCGCGGTGACCGGCGGGATCTCGGCCGGCACGCTGGCGCGCGGCCCGTCCTCGAACTCCAGGACGCCGCACTCGATCTCGCGGCCCCTCAGCAGCGATTCGACCAGGAACTTCGGGTCGTGGCGGCGGGCCTCCTCGATGGCCGCGTCGAGTCCGGAGGCGTCCTCGACCTTGGTGATGCCGATGGACGAGCCGGCCCGGGCGGGCTTGATGAAGAGCGGCCAGCCGTGCTCGGCGGCGAAGCCGGTGATGCGCTCGCGGGCGGCGGCCGGGTCGTGGTCCCACTCGCGGGGGCGGACCACCAGGTACGGGCCGACCGGGAGGCCGAAGGAGGTGAAGACCCGCTTCATGTACTCCTTGTCCTGGCCGACGGCCGAGGCGAGGACCCCGGCGCCCACGTACGGCACGCCGGACAGCTCAAGGAGTCCCTGGAGGGTGCCGTCCTCGCCGTACGGGCCGTGCAGGACGGGGAAGACGACGTCGACCTCGCCGAGCGCCTTGGGCACCGCGCCGGGCTCGGTGTAGACCACTTCGCGGCTGCCGGGGTCGACGGAGAGGACGACCCCGCCCTCCTCGGACTCGGCCAGCTGCGCCACGTCCGGCATGGTCCGGTTCGCGATGGCCATGCGTTCGGGTTCGTCGGCGGTGAGCGCCCAGCGGCCGTCCGTCGTGATGCCGATCGGCAGGACGTCGTACGCGGTCCGGTCGATGGCGTTCAGGACGGCGCCGGCCGTGACCACCGAAATGCCGTGTTCGGAGCTGCGGCCGCCGAACACGACGGCCACGCGCGGCTTGCGGAGCTGCTGCTCCGGGCTCTGGGGGAGGTTCTCGCTGCTCATATCGCGATGAGCGTACCTGCTGGTACCGGCCGCGTCAGCGCGGCACGGGCCGCCCGGGGCGGGTGGGCCCCGGGTGGCCTCAGTGGCGTTCGGCCTTGGCGCTGCGCGACATGAGCTCCTTGACCGCGACCTTCGGCGGCTTGCCCTCGTGGACGATGCCGACGATGGTCTCGGTCAGCGGCATCTCGACGCCGTGCCTGCGGGCCAGGTCGAGCACCGACTCGCAGGACTTGACGCCCTCGGCGGTCTGCTTGGTGGCGGCGATGGTCTCCTGGAGCGTCATGCCCCGGCCGAGGTTGGTGCCGAAGGTGTGGTTGCGCGAGAGCGGCGAGGAGCAGGTCGCCACCAGGTCGCCGAGGCCGGCGAGGCCGGAGAACGTCAGCGGGTCGGCGCCCATGGCCGCGCCCAGCCGGATCGTCTCGGCGAGGCCCCGGGTGATGAGCGAGCCCTTGGCGTTGTCGCCGAGCCCCATGCCGTCCGCGATGCCCACGGCGAGGCCGATGACGTTCTTGACGGCGCCGCCGAGTTCGCAGCCGACCACGTCGGTGCTGGTGTACGGGCGGAAGTACGGGGTGTGGCAGGCGGTCTGGAGGCGCTGGGCGACGGATTCGTCCCGGCAGGCGACGACGGCCGCGGCGGGACGGCGTTCGGCGATCTCCTTGGCGAGGTTGGGTCCGGTGATGACGGCGACGCGGTCCGGGGAGACCCGGGTGACGTCCTCGATGACCTCGCTCATCCGCTTGGCGGTGCCGAGTTCGACGCCCTTCATCAGGGAGACGAGCACCGTCCGCTGTTCCAGGTGCGGGGCCCACTCGGCGAGGTTGGCGCGGAGCGTCTGGGAGGGCACGACCAGTACCGCGTAGTCGGCGCCGCGCAGCGCCTCGGCCGCGTCCGTGGTGGCCCGGACCGAGGCGGGCAGCTCGATGCCCGGCAGGTACTCGGGGTTGGTACGGGTGGTGTTGACGGCCTCCGCGACCTCGGCCCGGCGGCCCCAGAGCGTCACTTCGCAGCCCGCGTCCGCGAGGACGACGGCGAAGGCGGTACCCCAGGAGCCGGTTCCGAAGACGGCGGCCTTCGGGGGGTGCGTCACGTGAGTCCCTCTCCTCGGGCCTTGCGCCGCTGTTCGGCCCGGGCCTTGCGGTGATCGTAGGGCTCGGCGGGTGCCTGCTGCCCGCGGATCTCCTCCAGTTGCGCGGTGACCGCCCGCATGATCACCTCGGTGGCCTCGCGCAGCACCTCGGGCGTCGGCTCCTGGTCGTAGAAGCGGGAGAGGTCGACGGGCGGCCCGGCCTTGACCCGGAGGGTCTTGCGGGGCAGGAGGCGCACCTTCTTCTCCGTGGCGTACGGCGGCATCACCTCGTTGGCGCCCCACTGCGCGACCGGGATGACGGGGGCCCGGGTCATCAACGCGACGCGGGCGGCGCCGGTCTTGCCGGCCATCGGCCACATGTCGGGGTCGCGGGTGAGGGTGCCCTCGGGGTAGAAGCAGACGCACTCGCCGCGCTCGATGGCGCCGACGGCGGCCCGGAAGGCGTCCATCGCGTTGGTGGTCTCGCGGTAGACGGGGATCTGGCCGGTGCCGCGCAGCATCGTGCCGATGAAGGCTCCCTTGAAGAGCCCCGCCTTGGCCAGGAAGCGCGGCACGCGGCCGGTGTTGTACTGGAAGTGCCCGTACGAGAGCGGGTCCAGGTACGAGTTGTGGTTGACCGCTGTGATGAATCCGCCGTCGGCCGGAATGTGTTCCGTTCCCCGCCAGTCGCGCTTGAACAGAACCACCAGCGGCGGTTTCGCGATGACCGCCGCCAGGCGGTACCAGAAGCCGATTCTGCGGCGGGACACTCGGACACCTTTCCTCTGTGAACAAGACCGTGGAACTGTCTGCTGCCTGACTACCGAGGGTCAAGTCTCGCCCCAGGCCCCTGCTCTGTCGAGAACACCGTACGCCTCGCCCCGGGGAGCGACCCTCCGGGTCGGCGCACCGGCAGGCGAGAATAGGCGGCGATGCGTATCGAGGGAGGGACCGCCACGAACACCGACCCGGCCGGCCGCTGGTCCCTGGTCGTCCCGTTGAAGCCCTTGGCGCGGGCCAAGAGCAGGCTGGCGCCCGCCTCCGGCGCGCTGTTGCGCCCCCGGCTCGCCCTCGCCTTCGCCCGTGACACGGTGGCCGCCGCGCTGTCCTGCCCGGATGTGGCGGATGTGGTGGTCGTCACGGACGACACGGTGGCGGGGACGGCGCTGGCGGCGCTCGGCGCCCTGGTCGTGCCGGACGTCCCGGGATCGGGGCTCAACGCGGCCCTCGCGCACGGTGAGCGGGCGGTCCGGGCGGGCAGGCCGGGGGCGCCGCTGGCCGCGCTCAACGCGGATCTGCCCGCGCTGCGCCCGGCGGAATTGTCCCGGGTCCTCGAATTCGCCGCCGCTTTTCCCCGCGCATTTGTTCCCGATGCGGCGGGAATCGGGACGACATTTCTGTCGGCTGCTCCGGGCGTGGAATTGCAGCCTTCTTTCGGCGGTCCGTCGCGGGTGCGCCATCTGGCGTCGGGCGCGGTGGAAATCACGCTGCCGGGGATCGATTCGGTGCGCCGGGACGTGGACACCGGCGACGATCTGCGGGTGGCCCTGGACCTGGGCGTCGGCCCGTTCACGGCGGGCCGCTGGGCCACGGGGGCGGTCGGCGGGGACCGCTAGGGCCTAGTCTGCTTCCATGCAGGCGACCTCGTACACGTACGACCCCGAGACGCGGAGCGGCAGTGTGCTGCTCGACGACGGCACCCCGGTGGACTTCGACGCGGCGGCCTTCGACGCGGGCGGCCTGCGGCTGCTGCGGCCGGGGCAGCGGGTGCGGATCGAGGGCGAGGGCGAGGGGGCCGGGCTGCGGATCAGCCTGGTGACGCTCCAGACGTTCTGAGCCTTCCTGGGTCTTCCCGGCCTTCCGGGGTCCGCCGGGGTCTTGCTGGGTCCTCCGGGGCGGAGTGTCCCCGGACAGCCCGCGGGCCGGGCTCCCCGAGGGGAGCCCGGCCCGGCGCGTGTGTGGGGCCTGTGCGGCCCGGTCTCACTTCTTGCGCGCGGTGGCCTTCTTGGCCGTGGTCTTGCGCGCGGTGGTCTTCTTCGCGGGCGCCTTCTTCGCCGTGGTCTTCTTGGCGGGCGCGGTCTTGGCGGCGGTGGTCTTCTTGGCCGCCGTCGACTTCGCCGCCGCCGGGGTGGCCTTCTTCGCGGCGGCCGTCGTCGTCTTCTTCGCCGGCGACGTCTTCTTCGCGGTGGTCTTCTTGGCCGCGGCGGTGGTCTTCGTCGCCGGGGTGGCCTTCTTGGCGGTGGCCTTCTTCGCCACGGCCTTCTTGGCGGTGGCCTTCTTGGCGGCGGCCTTGGCCGTCGTACGGGCGGAAGAGCCGCCGGAGAGGCTGCCCTTGGGGGCCTTCTTCACGGCCACGTCGTTCTTGGGGAGCTTCTTGGAGCCGCTGACCAGGTCCTTGAAGCCCTGGCCCGCGCGGAAGCGGGGCACGGAGGTCTTCTTGACCCGCACGCGCTCACCCGTCTGCGGGTTGCGCGCGTAGCGGGCGGGGCGGTCGACCTTCTCGAACGAGCCGAAGCCGGTGACCGAGACCCGGTCCCCCGCGACAACCGCACGGACGATCGCGTCGAGCACCGCGTCGACGGCGTCCGCGGCCTGCTGCCGGCCGCCGACCTTGTCGGCAATCGCTTCTACGAGCTGCGCCTTGTTCACGTCTTCCCCTTCGGAGACATCGCCGGAACGAATCTGTCCGGCTTTTTCGCACGTTAGGCAGATATATACCGCAAATCAAACACGAAACGGGCTAATCACCCTAGTGCCGCAACGAAGTCGACCGCTGCGCAGTTCTGCGGAGTCAGTCACCTTCGGGGAATCGGCCCTCGTCGAGGTCCTTCATCAACCGGTCCAGACGCCTTGCCGCGCCCGGAAGATCGTGCTTCGCCGTGGCCGTGACGACCAACAGCTTCCGGTTCAACGCCATCCTTACGCCGTCCGGGACTTGCAGTGCGCGCACCCGGGAGTGCGCTTCCTTCAATTGGTCGGCGACTTGGCCGTAAATCTTGAGTTGGCTGTCGCGTTCCATGCACCGATTGTGCCATCTGGGGCGAGTTGTCGCCCGACGGGGTCCCAACAAACGACTGCGCCCCCTACCAGAAGGAAGGGGGCGCAGTCCTGAAAACGCGCTGATCAGGCCGGAATTGTGCGGGGCTTGTAGGCCGGCCGGGCCGCCTCGTAAGCCGCGATGTCGGCTTCGTTCTGAAGGGTGAGGCTGATGTCGTCCAGGCCGTTCAGCAGCCGCCAGCGGGCGTTCTCGTCCAGCTCGAAGTCGGCGGTGACGCCCTCGGCGCGGACCTGCCGGGCCTCCAGGTCGACCGTCACCTCCGCCGTCGGGTCGGCCTCCGTCAGCTCCCAGAGGGCGTCGACCGTCTTCTGGTCCAGGACCACGGTCAGCAGACCGTTCTTCAGCGAGTTGCCGCGGAAGATGTCGGCGAACCGGGAGGAGATGACGGCCTTGAAGCCGTAGTTCTGGAGCGCCCAGACGGCGTGCTCGCGGGAGGAGCCGGTGCCGAAGTCGGGGCCGGCCACCAGGACCGACGCGCCCTGGCGCTCGGGGCGGTTGAGGACGAAGTTCTCGTCCTTGCGCCACGCCTCGAAGAGGCCGTCCTCGAAGCCGTCCCGGGTGACCTTCTTGAGCCAGTGGGCGGGGATGATCTGGTCGGTGTCGACGTTGCTGCGGCGCAGCGGAACGGCCCGGCCGGTGTGCGTGGTGAAGGCTTCCATGGTTATCGGACTCCGGCGGGCGTACGGGTGTCGGACAGGTCGGCGGGCGAGGCCAGGTGGCCCAGCACCGCGGTGGCGGCGGCCACCTGGGGGGAGACCAGGTGCGTACGGCCGCCCTTGCCCTGCCGTCCCTCGAAGTTGCGGTTCGAGGTGGAGGCGGAGCGCTCGCCGGGGGCCAGCTGGTCGGGGTTCATGCCGAGGCACATCGAGCAGCCCGCGTGCCGCCATTCGGCGCCGGCGGCGGTGAAGACCTTGTCCAGGCCCTCGTCGACCGCCTGGAGGGCGACCCGGACGGAGCCCGGGACGACCAGCATCCGTACGCCGTCGGCGACTTTGCGGCCGTCCAGGATCGCGGCGGCGTTGCGCAGGTCCTCGATGCGGCCGTTGGTGCAGGAGCCTACGAAGACGGTGTCGACACTGATCTCGCGCAGCGGCTGGCCCGCGGTCAACCCCATGTACTCCAGGGCCTTTTCGGCGGCGTTGCGCTCCGAGGCGTCCTCGTACGAAGCCGGGTCGGGGACGTTGGCCGACAGCGGCGCGCCCTGGCCGGGGTTGGTGCCCCAGGTGACGAACGGCGCCAGTTCGGCGGCCTCGATGACCACCTCGGCGTCGAAGACCGCGTCGTCGTCGGTGCGCAGCGTCTTCCAGTACGCGACGGCGGCGTCCCAGTCCTCGCCCTGCGGGGCGTGGTCGCGGCCCCGCAGATAGTCGAAGGTGGTCTGGTCGGGGGCGATCATGCCCGCCCGCGCACCGGCCTCGATCGACATGTTGCAGATGGTCATCCGGGCCTCCATCGAGAGCTTCTCGATGGCGGAGCCGCGGTATTCGAGGATGTAGCCCTGGCCGCCGCCGGTGCCGATCCGGGCGATGATCGCCAGGATCAGGTCCTTGGCCGTGACGCCCTCGGGCAGTTCGCCCTCGACGGTGATCGCCATCGTCTTCGGGCGGGCCATCGGCAGCGTCTGGGTGGCCAGCACGTGCTCGACCTGGCTGGTGCCGATGCCGAACGCGAGGGCGCCGAACGCGCCGTGCGTCGAGGTGTGCGAGTCGCCGCAGACCACGGTGGTGCCGGGCTGGGTCAGACCCAGCTGCGGGCCGACCACGTGCACGACGCCCTGCTCGACGTCGCCCAGCGGGTGCAGCCGGACGCCGAACTCCGCGCAGTTCTTCCGCAGCGTCTCCAGCTGGGCGCGGGAGACCGGGTCGGCGATCGGCTTGTCGATGTCGAGGGTCGGGGTGTTGTGGTCCTCGGTGGCGATGGTGAGGTCGAGCCGCCGCACCGGGCGTCCGGCCTGCCGCAGGCCGTCGAACGCCTGGGGACTGGTCACCTCGTGCAGCAGGTGCAGATCGATGAAGAGGAGGTCGGGCTCGCCCTCGGCGCGCCGGACGACGTGGTCGTCCCAAACCTTCTCCGCGAGTGTCCTACCCATCGCTTTCCCTCCGGCCGGCGTCATCGCCGGCCCAACTAGAGATTCGGTGCGCCCCCGTCCGGACCCCCGTACGGGGCGGTGGCTACGGGCCGTTGTGGGGCCGCCGGTACAGGTTCGCAACTTCCCGGGAAAATTGAACTTGCGTTTCACAGAGTGAGACGCGAGTATCGTCGTATGGACAACTCTAGCGGCGTCGGCGTTCTCGACAAGGCGGCTCTGGTATTGAGCGCCCTGGAGTCCGGGCCGGCCACCCTCGCCGGGCTGGTCGCGGCGACCGGGCTCGCACGACCCACGGCCCACCGGCTGGCCGTGGCACTGGAACACCACCGGATGGTGGCGAGGGACATGCAGGGCCGGTTCATCCTCGGCCCCCGGCTCTCCGAGCTGGCGGCGGCGGCCGGTGAGGACCGCCTGCTGGCCACGGCCGGACCGGTGCTCACACATCTGCGCGACATCACCGGCGAGAGCGCCCAGCTCTACCGGCGTCAGGGCGACATGCGCATCTGCGTGGCGGCGGCGGAGCGGCTGTCCGGACTGCGGGACACCGTGCCGGTCGGCTCCACGCTGACCATGAAGGCCGGTTCCTCCGCGCAGATCCTGATGGCCTGGGAGGAGCCTGAGCGGCTGCACCGCGGCCTCCAGGGCGCCCGCTTCACGGCGACGGCGCTCTCCGGCGTACGGCGGCGCGGCTGGGCCCAGTCGATCGGTGAGCGCGAGCCGGGCGTGGCCTCGGTCTCCGCCCCGGTGCGCGGGCCGTCGAACCGCGTGGTCGCCGCGGTCTCGGTCTCCGGACCGATCGAGCGGCTGACCCGCCACCCGGGCCGGATGCACGCCCAGGCGGTCATCGACTCGGCCGCCCGGCTGAGCGAGGCGCTGCGCCGCAGCGGCTGAGCCCCCGGCCGCGCCTCCCCTGCCCGAGGCCGCCCCAGCGTCGTGGCGGCCCCCTTCTCAACGCCCCTTCGTCACTTGGCACCCGAACGGTGCGCCAGCCGGTCCGCCGCACGGCGGCCCCGCCCCTCGATCGGCAGCGACCCGGTCGCCGCGGCCAGTCCGTACGCCGGCATGTCGGCGTAGATGGACTCGTAGCCGCCCTCGGGCACGATGTAGGTCTCGTGCCACAACCCCACGTGCTGCCGGGACTTCTTCTCCTTGCGGTTGAGCAGCGCCCACGCCCGCCGGTGGAACATGTCGGGCGCCGAGGCGTAGGCGTACAGCTTCTCCTTCGACTCCCAGTACTGGACGACGTAGTACGTCCTCGGTGAGCCGGACAGCAGGACGTGGCCGAGCAGCCCCCTGGGCCGGTCCCCCTTCAGCTCCCGCAGCATGCGCAGCATCGCCAGCATGACCGGCAGCCAGTGGTGCACGCCCCTGAAGTGGTTGATCCGCATACCGAGCAGCAGGACGACGACCTCGCCCTCGGCCGCGGCGGTCGTCCGCCCCGGCATGATGTTCGCGAACACTGGGCCCCCTGACAGGCATGGGATACCGGCACTGTCCAATGGTTGGATAGTGGCACTGCCCAAGGGTGGACGCAAGGGAAGGACGGCATGCGCCTCTCGGAGCTGAGCGAGCGGAGCGGCATCTCGACCGCGACGATCAAGTACTACCTGCGCGAAGGGCTGTTGCCGCCCGGAGAGCGGGTGAGCGCGACGCAGGCCGAGTACGGCGAGAGCCATCTGCGCCGGCTGCGCCTGGTCCGGGCGCTGCTCCAGGCGGGCCGGCTGCCCGTGGCCACGGCCCGCGAGGTGCTGGCCCACGTGGACGACGACTCGCTGGGCCGTACGATCCGCCTGGGCGCGGCCCTCTGGGCGCTCCCGCACGGGCCCGAGCCGGACGAGGAGGCCCCGGAGACGGCGGCGGCGCGGACGGAAGTCGACGCGCTGCTGGACCGGTTGGGCTGGACCGGTGCCCGGGAGATCGGCGAGCTGTCCCCCGTCTACCGCTCGCTGGTCGCGGGTCTGGCCACGCTCGCCCGCCTCGGCTATCCGTACGAGCGCGCGCACCTGGAGGAGCACGCGCGGCTGATGCACGAGGTGGCCGTCCGGGACCTGGACCTCTTGGAGACCTATCCGAGCCGCTCCCAGCAGGTGGAGATGGCGGTGGCCTCGGCGGTGCTGTACGAGCCGTTGCTCACGTCGCTGCGCAGGCTGGCCCAGGAGGAGGAGTCGGCCCGGCGGTACGGGTACTGAGCGGGGCTGCCCCGCGTACAAGCGAAAGGCCCCTCACCGGAGTGAAGGGCCTTCGCCTCTTGCCTGTTGTACCCCCGACCGGATTCGAACCGGCGCTACTGCCGTGAGAGGGCAGCGTGCTAGGCCGCTACACAACGGGGGCTTGTCCTACAACCTGCTTTGTACTGCGCTGGGCTACCAGGACTCGAACCTAGAATGACGGTACCAGAAACCGTAGTGTTGCCAATTACACCATAGCCCATGGTGTTGCAAGTACCCCCGACCGGATTCGAACCGGCGCTACTGCCGTGAGAGGGCAGCGTGCTAGGCCGCTACACAACGGGGGCCCTAGCGATCCTGCATCGAGACCGTGGGTGCGACCCAGATGATCTCGCGGGAAGGATCTGTACCCCCGACCGGATTCGAACCGGCGCTACTGCCGTGAGAGGGCAGCGTGCTAGGCCGCTACACAACGGGGGCTTGTCCTGCAATGTGCTTTGTACTGCGCTGGGCTACCAGGACTCGAACCTAGAATGACGGTACCAGAAACCGTAGTGTTGCCAATTACACCATAGCCCACTGAAACGCAACCCCTCGGGGCCTTGTTCCTGTCTGCGCTTCCCGGCCGGATCTTTCGGCCCGCTCGGGCGGCGCAGAAAGAACATTACCCGAAGGTGTCCGACGCTCCAAAACGGGTATCGCCCGCGAGCAGCCCCGGCAGCTGGTCGAGCCCCGTGATCCGGACCAGCTCGGGCCGCCCTCCCCTGCCGCGCCGGTCCAGCCAGACGGCCGCGAGGCCGGCGGCGATGGCCCCGGCGGCGTCGATGTCGGGTTCGTCCCCGACGTACAGCACCTCGTGCGCATCGAGCCCCAGCGCCTCGCAGGAGGCCAGGAACGCCCCCGGGTCCGGCTTGGAGACGCCCAGCTCGGCCGCGCACAGCAGCGATTCGAACCGGTCGCGCACCCCGAGCACCGTCAGCTTCTGGTGCTGCGGCCCCTGGGCCGAGTTGGACAGCACGGCGTGCCGGTACGTCCCCGCCAGGGCGTCGAGCGCCGGGACGGCGTCCGGGAAGAGCGCCCAGGCGGACTCGTAGTGCGAGACGTGGCGGGCGAACCAGGCATCGGCCTCGTCGTCGTCGAGCGCCCGCCCCAGGAACTCCCTGGCCCGGTCCCGCCGCTGCCCCTGCCAGTCGGTCTCCCCGGCGGAGAACCGCGCCCAGTGCCGCCGCGTGACCCGCTGCCAGGCCTCGACGGCCTCCTCGGCCGAGGCGTGCCCCGGAGGCAGCCCCTCCGCCGCGATGTGCCGGGTCATCCCGGTGGCGGCGGCCGCCGTGTGGTCGAACAGCGTGTCGTCGATGTCCCAGAGGACGGCTCTGATGGGCATGGCCCGACTCTACGCGCGACCGTGCACAGCGGGACGGGCCCGGCGACCGCGCTGTGCGGCCGCCGGGCCCGTCCCGTACGTGGCTGACGCGTTACGCGGCCAGCCTGGCCAGCGCCGCGTCGATGCGGGCGATCGTCTTCTCGCGGCCCAGGATCTCCAGGGACTCGAAGAGGGGGAGGCCGATCGTGCGGCCGGTGACGGCCACGCGGACAGGGGCCTGGGCCTTGCCGAGCTTGAGGCCGTGCTGCTCGCCGGCGGCGAGGACGGCGGCCTTGAGGGCGTCGGCGTTCCAGTCGGCGGCGATGAGCTGGGCGCGGGCGGTGACGAGGAGGGCGTCGGAGCCTTCCTTCATCGCCTTGTTCCACGACGCCTCGTCGTGCACCGGCTCGTCCAGGAACAGGAAGTCCACGTTGGCGGTGATCTCGGAGAGCACCGTGACCCGGGTCTGGGCGTGCGGGGCGATCTCGGCGAAGACCGCCGCGTCGAAGGACTCCGGGGCCCAGGGGGCGAACGGCGCCCGGAGCCAGGGGCCGCACGCCTCGGTGAAGGCCTTCACGTCGAGGCGGCGGATGTGCTCCGCGTTGACGTGCTCGCACTTCTTGAGGTCGAAGCGGGCCGGGTTGGCGTTGACGTCCTTGATGTCGAAGGCGGCGACCATCTCCTCGATGTCGAAGATGTCGCGGTCCTCGGCGATCGACCAGCCCAGCAGCGAGAGGTAGTTGAGCAGCCCCTCACGGACGAAGCCGCGCTCGCGGTAGAGGTTGAGCGAAGCCTGCGGGTCGCGCTTGGAGAGCTTCTTGTTGCCCTCGCCCATGACGTACGGCAGGTGCCCGAAGGCGGGGGTGTCCTTGGCGACGCCCAGCTCGATGAGCGCCCGGTACAGGGCGATCTGGCGCGGGGTGGAGGAGAGCAGGTCCTCGCCGCGCAGGACGTGGGTGATCTCCATCAGCGCGTCGTCCACCGGGTTGACCAGCGTGTAGAGCGGGGCGCCGTTGGCGCGGACGATGCCGTAGTCCGGGACGTTCTCCGGCTGGACGGTGATGTCGCCGCGGACCAGGTCGGTGAAGGTGATCGCCTCGTCGGGCATCCGGAAGCGGACGATCGACGTGCGGCCCTCGGCCTCGTACGCGGCCTTCCGCTCGTCGGTCAGCTCGCGGCAGTGGCCGTCGTAGCCGGACGGCTTCCCGGCGGCGCGGGCGGCGTCGCGGCGGGTGTCCAGCTCCTCCGTGGTGCAGTAGCAGTGGTACGCGTAACCGCCGGCGAGCAGCTTCTCCGCGACGTCCCGGTAGATGTCCATCCGCTGCGACTGGCGGTACGGCGCGTGCGGGCCGCCGACCTCCGGGCCCTCGTCCCAGTCCAGGCCGAGCCAGCGCATCGCGTCGAGGAGCTGCTCGTACGACTCCTCGGAGTCGCGCGCCGCGTCGGTGTCCTCGATGCGGAAGACCAGGGTGCCCTGGTGGTGCCGGGCGAAGGCCCAGTTGAAGAGAGCCGTCCGGACCAGACCGACGTGCGGGTTGCCGGTCGGGGAGGGACAGAAACGTACGCGGTGGGGCCTCCCCTGGTCGAGTGGAGTCGAGAGCTTGGGGAAGGGTGCGTTAGCCACGCTTGATCACCTTGTTGGTGAGAGTGCCGATGCCTTCGATGGTGACGGCGACCTCGTCGCCGACATGGAGGGGTCCGACCCCCGCGGGAGTGCCGGTGAGGATCACATCGCCCGGAAGCAGCGTCATGGCTTCCGTGATGTGGACGACCAGGTCCTCGATGGACCGGATCATGTCGCTCGTGCGGCCGAGCTGGCGTTGCTCACCGTTGACCGTGGCCTGGATGGCGAGGTCGCCGGGGTCGAGGTCGGTCTCCACCCAGGGGCCGAGGGGGCAGGAGGTGTCGAAGCCCTTGGCCCGGGCCCACTGCTTCTCCCGCTTCTGGGCGTCGCGGGCGGTGACGTCGTTGGCACAGGTGTAGCCGAAGACGACGTCCTTGACCCGCTCGCGCGGCACTTCGCGGCACATCCGGCCGATGACCACGGCCAGCTCGGCCTCGTGGTGGACCTCGTCGGAGAAGGAGGGGTACTCGATGGCGTCGCCGGAGCCGATCACCGAGGTGGTGGGCTTGAAGAAGGCGACGGGGACGTCGGGGACCTCGTGGCCGAGTTCGGCGGCGTGCTCCGCGTAGTTGCGGCCGATGGCCACGACCTTGTTGGGGAGCACGGGCGGCAGCAGCCGCACCTTGTTCAGCGGGACCTTGGTCCCGGAGAGCTCGAACTCGGAGTACGGGATGCCCTTGATGATGTCGAGGACGAGACCGTCGGGCCCGTCGCCCTCGACCGCGCCGAAGGCGACATTGCCGTCGATGGAGAACCTGGCGATGCGCACGGGTTGCTGTCGCCCCTCACTGCTTGCTGGGTGCCTGGAAAAGACTGACGCTCCAGGCTAGCGCGCATGAGGGGCGCCTCCGCGCGGGATTACTCCGCGGCGGCGGGGACGGCGGCGGGGGCCTTCATCAGGATCGTGCGGCGCGGGTTGGCGGTCTGCGTCGGCAGCTGGACCGCGTGCTCCGGGAGTACCGCCGTCTGCAGCGCCTCGGCGTCCTTGAGGTGCGCCAGCGTGGTGCGGCGGGGGTTGGCGAGGTTGCGGAGCGTCGTCGTGTTCATCTGCCGTACGGCCCTGTCGTCGGGGCGCCGCCCGTACGAGAGGGGGCGCCGGTTGTCGGTTCTGCCATCCCAGTAAAGCGTCAGGCTAAACATGCAATTCCCTCCGGCGGCCCGGAAAAGTCGGCGATCTTCATGTGAGTTTGCTCACGAGCACCACGACAATTGCCTCAATAGGGACGCGCGGTCTGAACCTCCGAAACGGACATGTCACCCCTGAACCCACCATTCCGCTCCTGATCATGGCGACTGGGACACCCCTCACCCCGTGGGGACTCACCCGCAATCGTCCGGATTGTCCGCGAACCGCCTCCACCGCTTGTTACGCACCCATCACACGGTGTCACGCAGGTCACAGCCCGGTACCTGGCCCTTGTTGGAGATCCAGCACTGTGCTGAAATTCCACGCACCGCCGCGGGTTTCAAGCCGGCGCGCAGGGGCGCAACGCAGCGCCGAGTGGCGGCGGGAAGGGGAAGAGCGCCGGTCACTCACGACCACCATGGGGGCAGGACAACGCCCCACCACGCCGACACCGTTTTCTCCGTTCATGACGGAAGAACGCCTGGTCCAGAGGTTGCGACGCTAGTGCAGGGACGTTTCAAGAGGGATGGCAGCGCTGCGGCGGAACAGGAGCCGCGCGGCGGGACCGACCGCGGCTCCTCGCCCCAGCACGCCCAGAACCCCGGATCGGCCGCGGCCGGTGACCAAGGTGACCGCGACCGCCGCCCCGGCGCCGCTCCGGCCGGCGGCGAGCCCGAGCAGGCCGCCACGCCGGCACCGCGAGGCCCCGTCAGCACGGGCTCGCGGGTAGCTCTCCGCAACTGGCGCATCAGCACCCGCCTGGTGTCCCTGCTCGCCCTCCCCGTGGTCGCCGCGACCACGCTGGGTGGTCTGCGCATCAACGACTCCCTGAACGACATCCAGCAGCTGGAGCACATGCAGCTGCTGACCGAGATGACGAAGCAGGCGACCTCGCTGGCACAGGCGCTCCAGGAGGAGCGCGACCAGACGGCCGGTCCGCTGTCGCACGGCGTGCCCGAGACCGACTTCAAGATCACCACGCCCCGGCAGAAGACCGACCGGGCGCAGCTGGCGTTCCTCCACGGCACGGGCGACATCGGTGACACCACCGGTGACGACACCCTGGAGAGCATCCACACCAGCGTCCAGCAGATCGCCACGCGGCTCAGCTCCATCCGCGACATCCGCAAGCACGCGTACGAGAAGGGCAGCCCGTCCCTCCAGACGATCGACGCCTACAGCCAGCTGATCACCTCGCTGCTGAGCCTGTCCCAGGACATGGCCCAGGCGACCAGCAGCCCCGAGATGATCAAGCGGACCCGTGCGCTGGCGGCGTTCTCCTCCGCCAAGGAGTACGCCTCGATCCAGCGTGCGATCATCGCCGCCGCGCTGCCCACCAGCGACGACAAGAAGCCCGACCTCGACCGCAACGACCAGCAGTTCGGCCTGGCCGCGCACAGCAAGGAGCAGGCCGCCCTCACGTCGTTCGAGGCGATCTACACCTCCACCGGCAAGGACGCCGACGAGCTGACCGCGACGCTCGACGACGGCAACCCGGACATCAAGGCCGCGGAGACGTACGCGCAGAAGATGCTGGAGAACCCGCTCTCCATGGGCGGTTCCAAGGCCCGGCGCTCGTACATGAACTGGTACGACCAGGACACCGTCAAGATCAACACCATGAAGCGGGTCGAGGAGACCCTGCTCAGCGACATGGAGGGCAAGGCGCGCGAACTGCGCGAGGAGTCCCAGCGCGAGGCGATCATCTCCGGTGCGCTGATCCTGCTCGTGCTCGGTGTCTCGCTGGTCGGCGCCTTCGTCGTCGCCCGGTCCATGATCCGCTCGCTGCGCCGGCTCCAGGACACCGCGACCCGCGTCGCCCAGGACCGTCTGCCCGAGCTGGTCAAGCAGCTCTCCGAGGCCGACCCGCAGGACGTCGACACCTCGGTCGAGTCCGTCGGTGTGCACTCCCGCGACGAGATCGGCAAGGTGGCCGCGGCCTTCGACGACGTGCACCGCGAGGCGGTCCGTCTCGCCGCCGAGCAGGCCCTTCTGCGGGGCAACGTCAACGCGATGTTCACCAACCTCTCGCGCCGCTCGCAGGGCCTCATCCAGCGCCAGCTCTCGCTCATCTCCGAGCTGGAGTCGCGCGAGGCCGACCCGGACCAGCTCTCCTCGCTCTTCAAGCTCGACCACCTCGCGACCCGTATGCGCCGGAACGGCGAGAACCTCCTCGTCCTCGCCGGCGAGGAGCCGGGCCGCCGGTGGACCCGCCCCGTGCCGCTGGTCGACGTGCTCCGCGCCGCCGCGTCCGAGGTGGAGCAGTACGAGCGCATCGAACTGGCCGCGGTGCCCGCCACCGAGGTCGCGGGCCGGGTCGTCAACGACCTCGTGCACCTCCTCGCCGAGCTGCTGGAGAACGCCACCTCGTTCTCCTCGCCGCAGACGAAGGTCCGGGTGACCGGTCACGCCCTGCCCGACGGCCGGGTGCTGGTCGAGATCCACGACACCGGCATCGGGCTCTCCCCGGAGGACCTGGCCGCGATCAACGAGCGGCTGGCCTCGCCGCCCACCGTGGACGTCTCGGTCTCCCGCCGCATGGGCCTGTTCGTGGTCGGCCGGCTCTCGCTGCGCCACGGCATCCGCATCCAGCTGCGCCCCTCGGACTCCGGCGGCACCACCGCGCTGGTCATGCTCCCGGTGGACGTCGCGCACGGCGGCCGGCAGCCGGCCCCGAAGCAGGCGCCCGGTCAGCAGGCCCCCGGCGGCCTGCTCGCCGGCGGCAACGACGCCCAGGGACAGGGCGGACGCCCCGCCGCGGGCCCCGGCCCCCAGCGCGGCCAGGTCGGCGCCGGCTCCGGCCCCCGGGCCGCGCTGCCCGCCCGCGACGGCAACCGCCCGCAGAACCCGCAGGGCGGACCGGGCGCGCAGGACTCGGCGTTCCAGAACCCGCAGGGCCGCCCGGCCCAGGACGGCCCCCGTCAGGACGGCCCCCGTCAGGGCGGCGGCCTGGCCGGTGCGTTCGGCGGTGCCCGGCTCGGCGCCCGCGGTCAGGGCGAGGGCGGCCCGGACGCGAACCGGCCCAGCCTCTTCGACCAGCGGCGCCCCGAGCCGAACGGCCCGGGCGCCCCGCAGGCCCCGCAGCCCCAGCAGGCCCGGTTCGACCAGGCGGGCCAGGGCGGTCAGGACGGGCGCAACGCCTTCGAGCCGCCGCGCGGTCCGGGGCGGAACGAGCGCCAGCTGCCGCCGGTCGGCGGTCCGCGCGCCGAGCTGCCCGGTGGCTCGCCGGCCCCGAACGCCGGCCCGAACCCGGCCCAGGGTGCGCCCGGCGGCTTCCCGGCCCCGCAGCGCCCGCAGACGACGAGCTGGGGCACCGACGAGCCGTCCGCGCCCCGGCGCACGCCGCTCGACGCGCCGCGCGGTCACGAGGAGTCGGAGACCACGGGCCGCTTCCCGCAGCCGCCGGCCCCGCGTCTTCCGGCCGACGACCGCCAGGGGCCCGGCTCCACGGCGGAGTTCGCCCGGCCCGACTTCTCGGCACCCGCGCCGCAGCAGGGCAACGCACCGCAGCACAACGGCCCGCAGGCCGGTCTGCCGCAGCGCGGCGTACCGCAGCCGAACGGCCCCCAGCACAACGGCGGGTACGGCAACGGGCCGCAGAGCCCGGACGTGACGAGCACCTCGCAGTTCGCCCGCCCGGACTTCGGTGCCCCGCAGCAGCCCGCGCCCCGGCAGCGCGACGACCAGGACTTCGGCGCGCCGCGTCCGCCCATGGCGGGCCAGGCGCCCGAGGCCCCGTACCGCCCGGTCCTGCCGCAGCAGCCGCAGCAGCCCGAGGCGTTGCCGCCGGCCGGGCCCGGCGACGGCCGCACCCCGCTGTACGACACGCTGGAGACCAACTGGTTCCGCGGTCCGCAGCCGGGTGCCCCGCAGCAGCCTCCGGCCGCCCCGGCGCAGGACTTCCCGCAGCAGCCGGCCCAGGAGCCCCTGGCTCCCGCGCCGCAGCGGACCCTCGGCGACAGCGGCGCGGCGAGCGCCTGGCGGGCGTCGCCGAACGATGAGATCGTCCGGCAGGCGGAGCGGGTGAAGAAGCCCGCGGCGGGTGGCATCACCACGTCCGGTCTGCCGCGCCGGGTCCCGCGTGCCAACCTGGTGCCGGGTACCGCCCAGCAGCAGAACCACCAGTCCGGTCCGCAGGTCTCGCGCGCGCCCGATGACGTGCGCGGCCGTCTGACCAATCTCCGCCGGGGCATCCAGCAGGGGCGTCAGGCGGGCAGCGGTCAGACCGGTAGCTTCCCCCTCGGCCCCACTCACCAGCAGGAGCGTTAGTTGAGCCCGATGAGTCAGGCCGCACAGAATCTGAACTGGCTGATCACCAACTTCGTGGACAACACCCCAGGGGTGTCGCACACGGTGGTGGTTTCGGCGGACGGGCTGCTGCTGGCGATGTCCGAAGGTTTCCCGCGTGACCGCGCCGACCAGCTGGCGGCCGTCGCGTCCGGGCTGACCTCGCTGACCGCCGGCGCCTCCCGGATCTTCGAGGGCGGTGCCGTCAGCCAGACCGTGGTGGAGATGGAGCGGGGCTTCCTGTTCCTGATGTCCATCTCGGACGGCTCCTCGCTGGCCGTGCTGGCCCACCCGGACGCCGACATCGGTCTGGTCGGGTACGAGATGGCCCTGCTGGTGGACCGGGCGGGCACCGTCCTGACCCCGGACCTCCGCGCGGAGCTCCAGGGCAGCCTGCTCCACTAGGCGGCCGTGAACCAGTGACACAGACGATCAACCCGACAACCCACCCTCGACCGTCCGGCCGCTTACAGCCCCCCACCGGCCCCTTCAGACGGCAAGCCGACACCCTGCTGTCACGCCCGGAGGATTCATGACCCCGCCACCCGCCTCACCCGATCCGTACGGCGCGTCGAGTCACGCGTCGTACGAAGGTGAGGGCGACCAGCCGCTGGTCCGCCCGTACGCCATGACCGGTGGACGTACCCGGCCGCGCTATCAGCTGGCGATAGAAGCCCTGGTCAGCACCACGGCCGATCCCGCGCATCTGGGGACCCTGCTTCCCGAGCATCAGCGGATCTGCCATCTGTGCCGCGAGGTCAAGTCGGTGGCCGAGGTCTCGGCCCTGCTGTCGATGCCCCTCGGTGTGGCGCGGATTCTCGTCGCGGACCTGGCGGAAGCCGGCATGGTGGCCATTCACCAGCCGGGCAATGGAGAGGCCGGCGGCGCGCCGGATGTGACACTGCTCGAAAGGGTGCTCAGTGGACTTCGCAAGCTCTAACGGCGGCGCGGCGACCCGGGCCACCACCTCGGCGAAGATCGTCGTGGCCGGTGGATTCGGCGTGGGCAAGACCACGTTCGTCGGTGCCGTCTCGGAGATCAATCCGCTGCGCACCGAAGCCGTGATGACGTCCGCGTCGGCGGGCATCGACGACCTCACGCACACCGGCGGGAAGACCACCACGACGGTGGCGATGGACTTCGGCCGCATCACCCTGGACCAGGACCTGATCCTGTACCTCTTCGGTACGCCGGGCCAGGACCGCTTCTGGTTCATGTGGGACGACCTGGTGCGGGGCGCGATCGGCGCCGTCGTCCTGGTGGACACCCGCCGCCTCGCCGACTGCTTCCCGGCGGTCGACTACTTCGAGAACAGCGGGCTGCCGTTCGTCATCGCCCTCAACGGCTTCGACGGCCACCAGCCGTACACGCCGGACGAGGTGCGCGAGGCGCTGCAGATCGGGCCCGACACGCCGATCATCACCACGGACGCGCGGCACCGCGCGGACGCGAAGAGCGGTCTGATCACGCTGGTGGAGCACGCTCTGATGGCCCGGCTCAAGTAGCCGCAAGTCGGAAGTGGCATACGGCAGTTACCGTAGTCACACGGGGGCGGGCTGTGTCCTTTGACACGATCCGCCCCCGTATTCATAACGTTTCGAAAGAGAATTGCCCCGCGACCGACACCGGATGCGCACGACCGGTGTCGCTGCGCTCACATGAGCCTCGCCTTTTGGCGGGGCTCGCTCTTTATGCCCGATTTATCTGAGGCGTGAGCCACTCGGAATCGCCCATTCCGACTGTTTGGAACGCGGCCGTCAGCCGTGCTGCAATTCGACCAACTCCCGAGTAAGACCGTCCGCCCACCATGTGCCGGACGGTCTCAGTACGGCCCTGAACAAAACCCGGCACAGCGTAGGTGCCGACGCCGAGAGGTTGTTGGTCGAGTGAGGCGTAACAACGAGGGCTCCACGGCGCAGGCGGAGCGGGGCAACTTCACCCCGCCGTCGCGTGCCGCGGCGCCGTCCGCCGACGTGTCCGAAGGGGCACCGGCCGGTGGCAGCACCAGCCGGCTGTCGCCGCGCAACTGGCGGGTGCCCACCCGGCTGAACGCGATCCTCCTGGTCCCGGTACTGGTCGGCCTGGTCATGGGCGGGTTCCAGGTGAAGGGCTCGGTCAACACCTGGCAGGAGGCCCAGGACGCGGAGAAGACCGCGCTGATCGTGCGGGCCGCCGCGGAGTACGGACAGGCCCTGCTCAACGAGCGCGACCTCACCGCCCAGCCGCTGCTGTCGAACAAGCGTGAGGACGAGGTCGTCACGCAGACCCGCGCCACCACCGACGCGGCCGCCGCCAAGTTCGCCGACGCCGTCAAGGACATGCCGGCCAAGGAGGGCCTCCAGCGCCGCCTCAAGCTGTTCAAGCTGGAGGAGCCGAAGCTCCCGCAGCTGCGCAAGGCGGCGTACACCGCGGCCATGGACCCGGTGAAGACCGAAGAGGGCTACGTCCAGGTCCAGCACTCCCTGATGGAGTTCTGCAACGAACTCGGCCTCGGCACCGGCAACATCACGAGCTACGGCCGGACCGTCTACGCGATCGAGCTGGCCAAGGCCGCAGAATCGCTTCAGCGCTCCATCGGCATGCACCTCCTCGTCCGTCCCAGCAAGGTGGAGGGCAAGTTCAACGACCAGGTCAAGGCGTTCGGTTCGTACAACTACCTGGAGCAGATCGCCCTCGGTGAGTTCACCTCCGGCGGTACGGAGGCCGACGCGGCCCGGCTGCGCAAGGTCATGGGTGCCAAGGCCGCCGAGGGCGCGTCCCAACTGAAGGACGCCAAGGAGAAGGCGGACGCGGCCGGTGTGCCGTTCGTGGCGCCGCCCTCCATCGACGGCTCGGTCTACGACGGCATGGCCAAGGAGATCGGCCTCGGCAAGGACCCGGACGAGCTGAAGGCGAAGGGGATCACCGCCGAGACCTGGATGGCCGCCGCCACCGCCAAGTTCGACGGCTACACCACGGTCGAGGACGAGCTGGTCGACCGGGCCGTGACCGAGGCGGCGGAGATCTCCTCCGACGCCCGGACCGACGCCATCGTCAACGCGTCGATCGTCATCGTCGCCCTGCTGGCCGCGTTCCTCCTGGCCGGGGTCATGGCCCGCCAGATGAGCCGGTCGATGCGCCGGCTGCGTACGGCGGCCTTCTCCATCGCCGAGCAGCGGCTGCCCTCGCTGGTCGACCAGCTGTCGCGCACCGACCCGGGCCGGGTCGACACCCGCGTGCAGCCGATCCCGATCACCTCGCAGGACGAGATCGGCGAGGTCGCCCGCGCCTTCGACCAGGTGCACCAGGAGGCGGTCCGGCTCGCGGCCGAGCAGGCCATGCTCCGGGGCAACGTCAACGCGATCTTCACCAACCTCTCGCGCCGCAACCAGTCGCTCATCGAGGGCCAGCTGACCCTGATCACCGACCTGGAGAACAACGAGGCCGACCCGGACCAGCTGGAGAGCCTGTTCCGGCTCGACCACCTGGCGACCCGCATGCGCCGCAACGGCGAGAACCTTCTCGTCCTCGCCGGCGAGGAGCCCGGCCGCCGCTGGAACCAGCCGGTGCCGCTGGTGGACGTGTTGCGCGCCGCCTCCTCCGAGGTGGAGTCGTATGAGCGCATCGAGCTCTCCGGCGTCCCGGAGACCGAGATCCACGGTCAGTCCGTCACCGACCTCGTGCACCTGCTGGCCGAGCTGCTGGAGAACGCCACGACGTTCTCCTCGCCGCAGACCAAGGTGCGGGTCACCGCGACCCGGCTGCCCGACGGCCGCGTGATGATCGAGATCCACGACAAGGGCATCGGCCTCACCGCCGAGGACTTCGCCGACATCAACCACAAGCTGGCCAACCCGCCGACGGTGGACGCCGCGGTCTCGCAGCGCATGGGCCTGTTCGTGGTCGGCCGCCTCGCCGACCGGCACGGCATCCGGGTCCAGCTGCGCCCCTCGGGCGAGCAGGCCGGCACGACCTCGCTGGTCATGCTGCCGGACGCGATCACCCACGGTGGCGGCGGCGACGCGCCGGAGCCGGACGACTTCACCGTCTCCTCGATCATCCCGCAGCAGCAGGCGTTCGACGCCCTGCCGCACCAGCAGCAGCTGCGTACGGCGGCCGAACTCGGCTTCGACGACTCGCGTTACGACGAGGGCTCCGCGGACTCCGCCCAGCTCGACCCGGTGGGCCGCTCGCTGATGCGCGAGGAGCGCCGCGCGGCGCTGGAGGCCCAGGCCGCCGGCGGCGAGCGCCAGGCGTTCCCGGAGCAGCCGGAGCAGGCGCAGCCCGAGCAGGTGTACGCCGAGGGCGCGTACGGCCGGGACGCCTACCCGGGGAACGGCCAGGACGCCTACCCCGGGAACGGTCAGGACGCCTACGCGGCGCAGCAGTACGAGGGCGGGTACGACCCGTACGCCGGTGCCCCCGGCTACGACGCCCAGCCCGCCTACGACGGCGCCCAGGGCGGCTATCCGGAGGCGGCCTACGCGGCCCCCGAGGCGCCCGTGCAGGGCTACGACGAGCAGTACGCCGCCCAGCCCCAGCAGGAAGAGTGGGCAGATCAGGGCACGTACCAGGGCGGCTTCGAGCCGGTCGGCCAGGCGGAACCGGAATCTGCGGTGAGCGCTCCCGCCGAGCCGCAGGAGCGCGTAGGCTTCGAGCGTTCGGGCCCCGTCCCGAACACCGGCCACGAACTGACCGAAGCCGGTCTTCCGCGCCGGGGCGGCCAGCAGCACTGGCAGCCCACGGGCCGCGGGAACGGCGGGTCCGGTGGAGCGCAGGAGCGTCCGCAGCAGCAGGAACTGCCGCAGCGGCCGTCCCCGGCGCAGCAGGCCGCCGACGGAAACGACGGGAACGACGGCACCGACGACTGGCGCTCGGCCAACGACGAGCGCTGGGAGCGGGCCGAGAAGCTCCGGGAGCCGAAGGCGGGCGGGATCACCCCGTCCGGTCTTCCCCGGCGCGTGCCCAAGGCCAACCTGGTCGAGGGCACCGCCGAACAGACCCAGCAGGGCGGCCCCCAGGTCTCCCGCGCGCCGGAAGACGTGCGTGGCAGGCTGAGCAACCTGCGGCGCGGTGTCCTCCGGGGACGCAACGCGGGTACGGACACAAGTACTACCTACAACCAGGAGCGTTAGTGTGAGCCCGATGAGCCAGGCGGCGCAGAATCTGAACTGGTTGATCACCAACTTCGTGGACAACACCCCCGGGGTGTCGCACACGGTGGTGGTCTCCGCCGACGGACTCCTGCTGGCGATGTCCGAGGGATTCCCGCGCGACCGCGCGGACCAGCTGGCGGCGGTCGCCTCCGGTCTGACCTCGCTGACCGCCGGCGCCTCGCGGATCTTCGAGGGCGGCGCGGTGAATCAGACGGTTGTGGAGATGGAGCGAGGATTCCTCTTCATCATGTCCGTTTCCGACGGGTCCTCCTTGGCCGTTCTCGCACACCCGGACGCCGACATCGGCCTCATCGGGTACGAAATGGCCCTTCTGGTCGACCGCGCGGGCAGCGTTCTGACGCCGGACCTCCGTGCCGAGCTCCAGGGAAGTCTTCTTAACTAGTCTTATCCAGTAACCAGACAGTGCGTTTCGCGTCACCGCGCCATAGGGTGCGGTGGCGCGGTCCACTGGATCGGGACCGGCAGGCGGAGGAGGAATCGTGGGTACACCCCCAGGCGGGCACCAGTACGACGGTGACCGGCACGTTCCGGGTGAGCACGGGGACGAACGTTTCAACTTCCCCTCCGCACCCGGCAGACAGGGCGCTCAGCAGCCTCAGCAGCCCTACCAGCCGTACGGGCAGGGCCAGTACGGCCAGTCGGGGCCCGGCTGGCCGCAGCAGGAGCCCCAGCAGCCCGCGCAGCCGCAGCAGCCCCGCGCGCGCAGGCCGCACCGCTTCGACGCGCCGCAGCAGCAGCCCCGTATCCAGCCGGTGCAGCCGCGGCGGGCGCCCGAGCCGGCGGCTCCGGCAGCGCACAATCCGCTCGTCCGTCCGTACGCCATGACAGGTGGCCGGACCCGACCGCGCTACCAACTCGCCATTGAGGCGTTGGTCAGTACTACGGCTGATCCGTCCCGGCTGCAAGGGCAGTTGCCCGAGCACCAGCGGATCTGCCGGCTGTGCTTCGAGATCAAGTCGGTGGCCGAGATCTCGGCCCTCCTCTCGATCCCCCTCGGCGTGGCCCGCATCCTCGTAGCCGACCTGGCCGAGGCGGGACTCGTCGCTATCCATCAGCCCGGCGGCGACGAGTCCGCCGGCGGCCAGCCAGATGTGACACTGCTCGAAAGGGTGCTCAGTGGACTTCGCAAGCTCTAGCGGCGGAGCGGCCCGCTCCACTACCTCGGCGAAGATCGTGGTGGCAGGGGGCTTCGGCGTGGGTAAGACCACGTTTGTCGGTGCCGTCTCGGAGATCAATCCGCTGCGCACCGAAGCCGTGATGACGTCCGCGTCGGCGGGCATCGACGACCTGACGCACACGGGGGACAAGACCACCACGACGGTGGCGATGGACTTCGGCCGCATCACCCTGGACCAGGACCTGATCCTGTACCTCTTCGGTACGCCGGGCCAGGACCGCTTCTGGTTCATGTGGGACGACCTGGTGCGGGGTGCGATCGGCGCGGTGGTGCTGGTCGACACGCGCCGTCTGGCGGACTGCTTCCCGGCGGTCGACTACTTCGAGAACAGCGGGCTGCCGTTCGTCATCGCCCTCAACGGCTTCGACGGCCACCAGCCGTACACGCCGGACGAGGTGCGCGAGGCGCTTCAGATCGGGCCCGACACGCCGATCCTGACGACGGACGCGCGGCACCGGGCGGATGCGAAGAGTGCGTTGATCACCTTGGTGGAGCATGCGCTCATGGCGCGCCTGCGGTAGGTGTTCCCGGTACGCCGATGGCCCCGCACTCCTGGGAGTGCGGGGCCATCGGCGTTGCGCCGCTCGGCCTGGCGGCCTTGCTTGTCCTCAATCGCCGGACGGGCTTGATCTTGCCCGCCGGCCTTGGAATGCGCCTGCGGGCTCGGTCTTCAGCCCTGCCAGCTGTGCGGGGCCCGGAAGCCCGGGGTGCGTTCCAGGCGGCGCCAGCCGGCCGTGTCGCGGACTCGGGTGGGGGCCGTGGTGGGCTGGGCCGCGGCGCGGGCGAGGAGGACCGCGGTGATCGCGGCCAGTTCCTCGGGGTCCGCGAGGCCCTTCTCGACGCGCAGCACGGATTCGGCGGTGGCAGTGGTCATGAGTGGTGTCTCCGTCTTCTACTGCGGGGGGTTGCCGTGCTTGCGGGCCGGCAGGTCGGCGTGCTTGGTGCGGAGCATCGCGAGCGAGGCGATCAGGACCTCGCGCGTCTCGGCCGGGTCGATGACGTCGTCGACCAGGCCGCGCTCGGCGGCGTAGTAGGGGTGCATCAGCTCGGTCTTGTACTCCTTGACCATGCGGGTCCGCATGGCCTCGGGGTCCTCGGCCTCCGCGATCTGCCGGCGGAAGATGACGTTGGCGGCGCCCTCCGCGCCCATCACGGCGATCTCGTTGGTGGGCCAGGCGTAGGTGAGGTCCGCACCGATGGACTGGCTGTCCATGACGATGTAGGCGCCGCCGTACGCCTTGCGCAGGATCAGGGAGATCCGCGGCACCGTCGCGTTGCAGTACGCGTAGAGCAGCTTCGCGCCGTGCCGGATGATCCCACCGTGCTCCTGATCGACGCCGGGCAGGAAGCCGGGTACGTCCAGAAGAGTGATGATGGGGATGTTGAAGGCGTCACACATCTGGACGAACCGCGCGGCCTTCTCGGACGCCTCGATGTCCAGCACGCCGGCCAGGGCCTGGGGCTGGTTGGCGACGATGCCGACGACCTGGCCGTCCATCCGGGCCAGGGCGCAGATGATGTTGCGGGCCCAGCGCTCGTGGATCTCCAGGTAGTCGCCGTCGTCGACGAGCTCCTCGATGACCTTGTGCATGTCGTACGGGCGGTTGCCGTCGGCCGGGACCAGGTCCAGGAGGGCGTCGCCGCGCCGGTCGGCCGGGTCGTCGCTCGCCGCGGTGGGCGGGTTCTCCCGGTTGTTGGAGGGCAGCATCCCGATGAGGTACCGGACCTCGGCGATGCAGGTCTCCTCGTCGTCGTACGCGAAGTGCGCGACGCCCGAGGTCTCGGCGTGCACGTCCGCGCCGCCGAGGCCGTTCTGGGTGATCTCCTCGCCGGTGACCGCCTTCACGACATCCGGTCCGGTGATGAACATCTGCGAGGTCTCACGGACCATGAACACGAAGTCCGTCAGGGCGGGGCTGTAGGCCGCACCGCCCGCGCACGGACCGAGCATCACACTGATCTGCGGGATCACCCCGGAAGCACGCGTGTTGCGCTGGAAGATCCCGCCGTAACCGGCGAGCGCCGACACACCCTCCTGGATACGGGCACCCGCACCGTCGTTCAGCGACACCAGCGGCGCACCGGCCGAGATGGCCATGTCCATGATCTTGTGGATCTTCGTCGCGTGCGCCTCACCCAGCGCCCCGCCGAAGATCCGGAAGTCATGCGCGTACACGAAGACCGTGCGGCCTTCCACCGTCCCCCAGCCGGTGACCACACCGTCCGTGTACGGCTTCTTCGCCTCCAGGCCGAAACCGGTCGCCCGGTGGCGGCGCAGCTGCTCGACCTCGTGGAAGGAACCCGGGTCGAGGAGGAGCTCGATGCGCTCGTGGGCGGTCAGCTTGCCCTTGGCGTGCTGCGCCTCGGTCGCCCGGTCGCTGGGTCCGCGGCGGGCCTGCTCGCGCAGTGCCAGCAGTTCGGCCACACGGCCGCGGGTGTCACTCGGCTCGCCCTGGGTTTCGTCCACAACGGTCATGTAACGACCCTACGAACCCCGCCAAGAAAATCGTGCCGTCGACTCCGTACAGTCTCCTGCCCGGTTTACTGGTGGAGCCTGACAGAAGCCCGGGCCCATGCAGGCGAAGTACCAGCCGGTACCGGGTTCCTCTTGTGGGGGTTCCACAAAGGGTTCACTGTGGCCTGCCGCACACGCCGGTGAGCCGGGGGAGGGAGGCGGGCTGTTCGTTCTGCACCTTCTGGATGTCCTCCAGGCGCGGGAGCACCGGCTCGTCGGGGTGGGCCACGGTCAGCAGCACCGCCTCGTAGAACGCGTCCCGCACCGCCGCCGGCATCACGTCCGACGCGTCCAGGCACAGCGGCACCCGCTGCTCCGTGAGGCGCCGGCCGACCTCCTTCTCGACCGCGCCCTCGCGGGCCGGGACGGCGGAGTTGGCCGAGAACACGCCGCCCTTGCGGCCCCACTCCTCCTGGGCCTGCTCGGAGGTGAGCCGCCTGACCAGCGCGCGGGCCCGGTCGCCCTTGCCGAACAGGGCGGCGAAGTCGGCGGAGACCTCGTGCGCCTTCACACTGTACGAGCCGCCGGGCAGCAGCCGTGCCGAGTCCGTGAAGGCGGCCCCGGCGCTGCGGTCCCCGTAGAAGGCGCGGGCGAAGGAGCCCTGGTGTTCGAGGGAGCATCCGCTGTCCCCGAAGAGCAGCCCGGGTGCCCCGTCCTCGCCCCGGTGGTCGCCTTCGAGGATGTCCGCGCGCGCGTCGGCCGGTCCCTGGGCCAGCAGCCCGGCCCAGGTGCGCCAGGCGGTGACGACCTGGGGGGCGGTCCACTCCAGTTCGCCGGTCGCCCAGCGCGCGTACAGCACCGGACCGGCCTGCTGGAGGAGCAGGTCCTCGATCCAGTCGCTGCCGGGCCAGCCGGACGAGCCGTCGTCGCCCATGGCCAGGCACCAGGCGCGGAGCGGGGCGGGCCGGGACGGCGGAGCCTCGCCCTCGCGGAACCACACGATGGACTTGAGGTCCACCTTGAGCGGCACCCACAGGTGCTGCCCTATGCCCTTGGCCACGGGCAGCCACGGTTTGCCGTACTCCTCCTCGTCGTAGAGGCCGGTCAGCGACTGGAGCCGGCCCTCCTTCGCGTATTCGACGAGTTCGCCGACGCCGGGCAGGATCGCGATGTCCGGCGGGTTGCCGGCCTGGACCTCGGCGAGCAGCACCTCGCGGGTGGCCGCGGTGCCCTGGTAGGTGTACGGGATGCCGAAGCCGTCCAGGACGTCCTTGAACTGCCGTTCCTGCTCGTCGGTCCAGGGCCCGAGGATCGTCACCCGGGGTTCGGCGTCGCTGCCGCCTGGGGCCGCGAGGCCGCAGCCGGCCGCGGTCAGAAGCAGGGCGAGGACGAGCAGGAGCACCGGCGTCCGCGGTCTCATCCGGCCCTCCAGTAGTAGTCGGCGTTGAGCCTGCGGCCGAGACCGGCGACCGGCAGCAGGAGGATGAGCGTGCCCGCGCCCAGGGCCCCGTAGTACGTCCAGCTCTGCCAGCTCTCGACGGCCAGCCGGTCGCGCAGGTCGAACGAGGTGCGGGTGACGAACGACTGGGCCTCGGCGAGGTGGTTCCGGTCGTGGTCGCGGGCCCGGTCCTCGATGGCGGCCAGCCCGTGGCGGGCGGTGTCCAGCCGTTCCTGGGTGGCGACGGTCGCCCGCAGCGGTACGACGGCCAGGGCGACGGTCAGCAGCAGCGCCGCGAGCAGCCACGGGTCCAGGCTGCGTCCGCAGCGGCTGCGCAGCAGCCACAGGGAGCTGAGCAGGGTCAGGGCGAGGACGAGGAGGCCCAGTTCGGCGACGGCCCAGCCGGTGAGCTGGAGGGGCCCCAGGGTGCTGATCCGGGCCATGCGCTGCATCTGGTGGTGCTGGAGCACGTCCAGCCTGGGCACGACTCCGGTGCCCGGCCGGTCGAGCTGCCGTGCCGCCTCGGCCAGCTTCTGTCCCTGCATCAGCTCGTCGTCCACGTACGTGGTGGTGCCCGGGGTGATGGAGCCGCCGTACGAGGTCAGTACGCCGGTGACGGTGGCCAGGACGCCCCGGCCGCGCTCCCCGTCGATCTGTACGTCGGAGAGCCGGGACAGGCCCTGGCTGGCGGCGGCGAGCTGTGCCTCGTAGCGCGCGCCGGCCCCGACGACCCGGTCGATCCCGGAGCCCACGGAGGTGACGGCCTCATGGTGGGCGCGGAGCAGGGCGAGCTGGGTGGAGGCCACCCCCTGCACGGCGGGCGCGGCGTGGGTGCGCATCTCACCGGCGGCGTTCTGCACCTCGCGGTACGAGACGAGCAGCGCGGTCATGGAGACGAGGGCGGACAGCAGGGCGACGGCCAGGTGCAGTTCGAGCAGGCGCCGGGTGCGCGATCCGGTGCGCCGGCGCGCCCGGAAGGGACGCGTCCACCGGGTGGGCCGGGGTGTCACAGGAGCCTCCCGCAGGCGATGCAGTACCGGGCGTGCGGCCCGGCGAGGTGGCGGCAGCCGGGGCACTTGACGGGGGTGCCGGCCGCGTGGGCGGGCAGGTCGAGCAGGTGGCCGGAGGCGACGTGGAGCCGGCCCTCGCGCACGGTCCCCCGGTCCACGGTGGGCCCGACGCGGACCAGGCCGCGCACCCCGTCGACGATGTCGGCCACCTTCCGGATGTCGGCGAGGACCCAGGCGGCGCCGATCTCGTGGGCGAGCCGGACCGCGAGGCCGAACTGCCGCTCGGCCTCGTCGCGGCTCATCGGGTCCAGGGCGGCGTAGCCCCGGTTGAGGGCGGCGCGCATCCGGGTGGCGGCGTTGACCGCGTCGACGGTGCCGCCTCCGCCGCCGGTGCCGCCGGCGCCCACGGCGACGCCCGGGGGCAGCCAGCGGACCAGGAGCGGGGCGGTGGCGTCGCCGACGGACACGGTGGCGAGCTGGAGCAGCACGCCGAGCGGGTCGGTGCTCGCGTCGACGCCCAGGGTCAGGAGGTAGTCGCGGGTGCCCGGCTCCCACTGGTGGGTGGCGAACGCGTACCGGTGCCGGTGGTCCGCTCCGGTGACCGCGGTGAGCAGGAGCGGCCGGGGCGCGGTCTCGGTCAGCGTCACGCCGGTCACCGCGGGGCGGCCGGTGACGGTGACGGGCAGTTCGGGGCTCCGGACCCGGCGCAGCCGCCGCAGCGCCCCGGTGACGGCCGGCGCGAACCGGTCGGGCGCGGTGTCCGCCGTGCCGTGCAGCCCCTCGGTGAGGGCGAGCAGCGGCGCGGGGTCCCAGTCCGCGCCGAGCGCGAGCACGTCCGCGCTGAACGCCCCCTCGCACGCGGCGATCTCCGCCCCGAGGGCCGCCTCGCCGGCCGGGTCGTGGCCGCCGCCGTCGGTGACGAGAACCAGGTGCCGTACGGGCAGGGGCCGTTGTCCGAAGAGGGCCCGGGCGGCGGTGAGCCAGGCCCCGTACCCCGGCGGCGGCCGGTCGTCGGGGGTCGGCGCGACGCTCCCCGCGCTGAACGCGGCGCGCCGCTTCTCATCGGTGTCCGCGAGGGCCCATGCCCCGCGCAGCGGGTAGCGGCGGCTTGGCCCGTCGTCCCCGGCGCCCCCGAGCACGGCGAACGACAGCCCGTCGGGCAGGGCGCGCAGGGCTGCGGCGAGCGCGGCGGCGGCGGCATCCCTGCGCGCCGGGGCGACGTCCAGCGCGAGGACGACGGCGAGTTCGGTGGCGGGCCGCTGGTCCCGGGGGCCGGTTCCGGAGGCCTTGACGCGCACATGGGCGTCGATCCGGGTCTCGTGGTGCGGCTGCTGGTCGCGCCGGACGTCGACGGACACGGCGAAGCGGAGCCCGGTCGGCGAGGGGGCGGGAGCGGCCATGAACGGATCTCCAGGGGTACGGCGGCGGGGGCGCGGGGCGCCGGGGTGGACGGTCGGGCGGCCCGGGGGGGGGCTCCTCAGAACCGTGTCTGCGGGCGCACCGCGTGCGAGAGGTCGATCAGCCGTTCGTGGTCCTCGGGCTTCTGGCGCTGACGGGCCAGCCAGCGGTAGCACTGCTCCAGTTCCGCGCGGACCTCCCGTTCACCGGGGACGGGAGGGGGCGGGAGGGCCCTGCAGGGCCAGGTCCGGGGCGCCGGAGGGGGGTCGGCGGCCGCCCGGACCGCGTCGAGTTTCCACTCGTACAGTTCCGTGCGCAGCAGCCAGGCCGCCTCGTCGCCGGCGACGACGGGGGCGGCGATCGCCTTCAGCGCCGCGTCGATCTCCGGCTCGCCGGGGAGCGGCCGGTCCCCCGAGGCCAGTCGGGCGGCCCGGATGCGCAGCGCGGCGACCCGGGCCACGGTGTGGTCGCGGGACTCGTCGGGGACCAGGTCCAGGACCCGGACGGCGGCGGCCCGGTCGCCGCGGGCGAGGGCGAGCCGGGCGAGGCCGAGGGCGGCGCCGACGTGGGACGGGTTGCGGGCGTGGACCGCGCGGAACAGTTCGTAGGCGGACGGGCCCGCCCCGGGGCCCACTTGTTCGGCGCAGTACGCGAGGGCCAGTTTCGCCGCGTACTCGCCGGGCAGGGCGCGGTGGACGGCCGAGAAGTGGGCGTGGGCGGCCTCGAGGAGCGGCCGGCGCTCCGCCGGGCGGACGTCGGAGCCGCGGAGGGCGACCAGCCCGCGGTGCCAGCTGAGGCGCCACTGCCGTACCGGGCCGGGCCCGGGGATCGCCGCCGCCGCCTCGACCTGCTCGTGGGCCGCCGTCAGCGCGCCGGCGCCCTCCTGGCCGAGCAGCAGCCGGGCGTTGTGCAGGCAGATCTCGACGGACCGCTCCCCCTCGGCCGGCTGGGCGAGCGGCTGGCCCGGGTCGTAGCTGCTGACCCCGAAGCGGGCGGCCTGCGGGTCGCCGGGGTAGGGCCGGGGCACCGGCAGCCTCCGGGCGATCTCCGTGGGGGTCGGTGTCCCCGGGTCCAGCGCGGGCGCCGGGGGCGTCTCGCGGCGGCGGTGCGGCGGGCGGCTCAGCCAGTGCGCGTAGTCCGGCACCGAGCCCAGGCGGGCGCCGAGCAGTTCGGTGGAGGGCGTGAAGTGCGTGGAGGGCTCGGGCTGGTCGCGCTTGCCGCGCAGGGCCCGGATCTCGCGGAGCACCCCGCGCAGCTGCCCGGCCATGTCCTCGGCGGTGCCGAACCGTGCCTCGGGGTCCTCGGCGGTGGCCCGCGCCACGACGAGCCGGAAGGAGCTGATGCCGAGCCCGGGGACGTCGTCGCCGACCGCCCAGCGGGCCAGTTCGTCGAGGGTGACGCCGACGGTGTGCACGTCGTGGGCCACGGTGAGCGGCTTGCTGCCGTCCGTCTCCGGGGCGGCGTAGTACGGGGTGATCACGGGCGGCGGGTCGACGCTGCCCGCCTTGCGGACGCCGCCGAGGTCGATGACCTTGATGCCGTCGAGGTGGTGGATCACGTTGGACGGCTTCATGTCGCCGTAGAGGAAGCCCATCCCGTGCAGGTGGGACAGGGCCTCCAGGATCTGGCAGCCGTAGGTGATGACGTGTTCGATGTCGAGGACGAAGGCGCCCCGCCGGACCGACTCGACCAGGGCGGACAGGGTGCGGTCACCGACGTCCTCCATGACGATGTAGCCGCCGGAGACGGTGCCGTCGGCGTTGGCGGTGGAGACGAAGTCGCGGATCTGGACGATGCGTTCGTGCCGGATGGCGACCAGGCTGCGGCGCTCCTCACCGGCCTGGGCGGCGCCGCGTTCGGCGTAGCGGTTGAGGAGGCCCTTGACGGCGACGAAGTCCTCCAGGTGGGTGTCCTCGGCGAGGTAGACCCAGCCCTGCCCGCCGTGGGCGATGGGGCCCCGGATGACGTACTGGTCCTGGAGCGGCGGGCCGTCCTTGGTGAGCTCGGGGCGGTACGAGTAGGGCGCTCCGCAGACCGGGCAGTACCCCTCGTCCGGGGGCGGGGCGGCGGTGTGCGGCGGGACGAACGCGGTGTCGCAGGACTTGGCCGAGCAGGTCATCACGATGCGCACGGGGTGCTCGGCGGCGGCCAGCCGTTCGGCCGGGCTGCCCGGGTCGAGCAGCGGGAGTCCGAGGAGCCGGGCGGGTCCGTGGTCCTCGGGCGCGGCGGGCAGCGCCGGGAGGCCGGGGGCGGTCTCGTCGCGACCGCAGGTGTCGCAGTAGCCGGTGGGCTGGACGGCGCCGGTGCAGGGGCCGCCGGTGAAGCGGCGGTGCGGGCAGGGGATTCTCATGGACGGCCCGGTCCGGTGCGCTGTCCGGGCAGGCCCGGCGCGTCCGCGAGGTCGGCGCGTAACTCGCGTAACAGCTGCTTGAGCCCCACGAGCCGGGCATGCGGCTCCCGCAGGGCGCGCAGCTCCCCCAGCCGGTGCCGGCGGGCGGCCGGGTCGGTGGCCGGGCGCGGCGGCGCCGACGCGGAGTCGGTCAGGCCCTCCAGGCGGGACCAGGTGCGCTCCATCCGCTCCGCCTTCCTCACCAGCTCCTCGGCGCGCTCGTCCAGCGCCGGCACGAGCAGGTCGCGTTCCACCGCGCCGGGCGCCGGGCCCCCGGTACCGCGTACGACGACCAGCAGCCGGAAGCCGAGGGTGTGCACCCGGGCCAGTACGCGTACGAGCCCGGCCGGGTCCGGGTCCTCGTCCAGTCCGATCACCGCGAGGACCGGGCCGGCGGCGGGGCGTCCGGCGAGGGAGCGTTCGGGTTCGTCGCCGCCTTCGAGGAGCCAGTCGCGGTAGCGGTTGCGCTGGTGGCGCGGGGGGCGCAGCTGGGCGACCAGGGTGTCCACCAGTTCGTCGGGGCGGCTGCGTCCGCCCTGGTGGACGAGGTGGGCGCGGTGGAGCTGGTGGCGCAGGGTGCGGTCGCGGCCGCCGCCCTCCGGGATGACGCTGAAGCGCACCGAGGGCTGGTCGGCGCCCGCGAACCAGCGCCGGAGCCGCCCGGCGAAGGCGTGGTCCCAGCCGTCCGGGCCGCTCAGCTCGGCGACCAGGGGCACGAGTTCGGCGATGCGGTCCACCGGGATCATGTACGAGAACGCGAGGTCGTTCTCCGTGGGCAGTCCCATCTCCAGGTCGCCGCGCCAGCTGACGACGAGGCCGACGACGCTCTCGGGGCGTTCGCCCTCGCGCCCGGTGTGGACGGCGGCGCCGCTGAAGCCGGGGCGCACCACCTCCGCGTTGGTGCGGGCGTCGAGCTGCACCCAGTCGCCGTGGAGGCCGCTGATCCGGCCGGCGAGCCACATGCCGTCCGCGTCGAACGGGGCCGCGTAGCCGCCGAGCCACACCTCGGCGCCGCGTTCGAGGCGCCGGGACAGGGGTGCGGGTTCGGCCTGGGGGCGGGGGCCGTCCAGGGCGAGGACGGCGATGTCCTCGCGGTCTTCGAGCCAGCCGTCCGGGGCGACCCGGGCGGCGACGGGCGGGATGCGCGGGTTCTCGGCGAACTCGACCCACATCCGGGCGTCGGGCTGCCCGACGACGTGGGCGCAGGTCAGCATCCGGTCCTGGGTGATCAGCACCCCGGCTCCGCGCACCGGCCCCTCCGGGCCGTCCCGGCGCAACCGCAGTCGCCAGTCCGCTCTCAACTCCCCCATGGTGCACGAGCGTACGCGCGCACCGGCCCCGCTTCCCAGAGTCCGGACACAAAGGGAGGCGGGGCCGGTGCCGTGGGGCTCAGCTTCCGCAGTGGAAGCGGGCGTCGCCCCAGTCCGCGTGGTCGTTGCCGTTGCCGTCGCCGCCGTCAGCGGCGATCAGTTCGACGTACGCGGCTCCGGTGACGTCCGCCGTGAGCGACCAGGCGGCGTCCGAGGCGCGGAGCACCGGGGACTTCGCCTTCTCGGTGCCGTCGGCCTTCACGGAGAACTGGACGCTGCCGGCGGTCTTCTGGACGTCGTCCACGCCGACCTCGGCGGTGAAGGAGGTGCACTGCCCGCCGAGGTAGTAGCGGATGGCCGCCGGGGCGTGGCTGCCGAGCCCCTTCTCGTAGACCGTGCCGCCGATCGTCAGCGCGGTGCCGTCACCGGCGCCGGTCTCGCCGTTGGACAGGTCCCGCTCGACCGGCCCCCAGCCGTTGGTGGCGTCGGTCCAGTCCAGGTCGCTGGCCCAGCCGTCCTCGGTGGGCGGCGGGGGCAGCGTCCGTACGGAGGTCTGCGCGCCGAGCTTCCGCTGCCCGTCGCCGGCCGTGTACGTGGCATGGGAGGCCAGGGTGTACGTGCGGTACTCGGCGTCCACCGGCGGGGTGACCTGCCAGCGGGCGGTGACCTTCGCGCCGGGGGCCACGGAGTCGAAGGTGACGGCTCCGGCGGGCTCGGCCTGCCAGCCCTCGGGGAGGTCGAGGTCCACCCGCACGCCGGTGGCGGCGGTGGACTCGTAGTTGGTGAAGCTCGCCTCGACGGGGTTGGCGGCGCCCGGCTCCAGCGTCTCTCCGCCGGCCGCGAGGGCGAGCGTGCCGCAGGCCGCCCGCTCACCGGCGGGCGCCTCGCCGAGGTCGGTCACCGTGAAGGCGTCGAGCACGAAGTCGGCGCCCTCCGGGGCGTCGCCGCGCTTGCGCAGTCCGGTCCAGGTGTCGCCGCAGCCCGCCGTGACGGTCTCCGTGAAGTGGCCGGTGGTGTGCTGGGCGCCGACGGCGGTGGTCCGGGTCTCGACGGAGGCGGGCTTGCCGTCGGCGGTGATCCGGTCGTAGCCGTCGACCCACTCGTAGGCCCCGGCGTGGCTGGACTGGTAGTCGTACTCGACCTGGTAGCGGTGGCCCGAGGTCATCGGGACGGTCCAGGGGGCCGTGCGGTAGACGAGGCCGGTGTTCTCCTCGTGTGCCTTCAGGGACTCCTTGCCGCCGATCACGTCGTCGATGAGCTTCCCGTTCCAGCCGGCCTGGCACGGTGGTGCGGGGGGGTGGCGTGAGGATGTGGGTTCTCGGATCGAATGGGTGACCTGGTGGACGGTTGCTCGTTGTGCTGGGTGACGGGCTGGGCCGGTGGGGGTGCGATGGTGGACGCGGTGAGGGAGGTGGCGGCGTCGTTCGTGGTGCCCGGACCGTCCGGGGTGGCAGTGCGGGACCGCCTCAAGCACCTCACCGAACAGGACGAGCGGGTGCTGAGGGCCGTCGGCGCGCACCAGGGTGGGCTGGCGTCGCGTGATCTGAAGGCCCGGTGTGCGGACGGCTTGGACCACGATGCTGAGTCGTGGGCTTCGCGCAAGCGTGGGTTGACGGGAGTGTCGTCGTCGCGGATCGCCGGGGCGATCACGAAGGCGTCGCATGATCAGTGGGCGCTGGCGAGGCGGGGCCTGGCGGCGCACATCCGCTCCTTGGAGGCCGGGATCAGAACCTTGCGGCACCGGTTGTCGCTCCCGGTCGGGACCGAAGGCACCAAGCGCGCGGCGGGCGGATATCGGTCCCGGGGTGAGTGGTTCCAGAAGTCGCGTCGCCTCAAGGCCCTGGAGGACCGACTGGCGGCTGCTGTTGCGGACTGGCGGTCGGGACGAGTGCGGGTCGTACGGGGTGGGAAGCGCCTGTTGAAGACCCGCCATCACCTGGCCGAGGCCGGGCTGGGCGAGGGTGAGTGGCGTCAGCGGTGGGAGGCGGAGCGTTGGTTCCTGGCGGCGGACGGTGAGTCGGGGAAGCGGTACGGGAACGAAACGATCCGCGTCACCCCGGACGGCCGGGTCAGCATCAAGCTCCCCGCCCCCTTGGCCCACCTGGCCAACAGCGCACACGGCCGCTACACCCTCACCTCGTCGGTGGCTTTCGCGCACCGGGGCGCGGAGTGGGCCGACCGTATCGAGGCGAACCGTGGTGTGGCCTACCGCATCCACTACGACACCGACCGAGGGCGCTGGTATCTGACCGCGTCCTGGCAGAAACCAGTCGTGCAGACCGTCCCGTTGGAGGCGGCTCGTGCTGGTGGTGTGATCGGTGTGGACACCAACGCCGATCACTTCGCCGCGTACCGCCTCGACGCCCATGGCAACCCGGTCGGCGAACCACACCACTTCCCCTACGACCTGTCCGGAACAGCCGCACACCGTGACGCGCAGGTCCGCCACGCCCTCACCCGCCTCCTGCACTGGGCCACACGGTCCGGCGTCACCGCGATCGCCATCGAGGACCTGGACTTCGGTGCGGAGAAGACCCGGGAGAAGCACGGACGCAGGAAGCGTTTCCGGCAGCTGGTCTCCGGTATGCCGACCGGCAGGCTCAAGGCCCGCCTTGTCTCCATGGCCGCCGAACACGGTCTCGCGATCATCGCGGTCGACCCGGCCTACACCTCCCGGTGGGGTGCTCAGCACTGGCAGAAGCCACTGACCACCCCGCACCGGAAGATGTCCCGTCACGATGCCGCCGGTATCGCGATCGGGCGACGCGCCCTCGGACACCCGATCCGGCGTCGGACGACACCGCCCCGTGCGCACCGGAGCGATGCGCACGGGCATCGGACCGTCCAGGCCGCACCAGGTGCCCCAGGACGTGAGGGACCCCCGCCCCCGCATCCCCGGACCACGGACACGATCCGTGCCACCGGACGCGGCGAGAACGCGGGCAACCAGGACACCCAATACCGTTCGGGATGTCCGCAGCGAACAGGAATGGGTCCAAGACTCACTCCTGCTCACTGAGTAGGAACGGTGCGTGGCCTGGCTGGCGAAGAAACGGGATGTGGGTGATGACCCGGTCCGCGGTGTCCTCGCTGCCCGGCGCGACCACGCCGATCGAGCGGAACGCGACGGCCTCGTCCTGCCAGTCGACGGTCCTGTCGCCGTTGGCGTCGGGCGTGACGACGACCTTGGCCCAGGGCAGGGCGTCCCCGCTCTCCGCTTCGGCGCGCCCTCGCCCCGGTAGGTCCACTGGCCGGACCAGACGGCGACCCGTGTCGTGCCGTCGTCCTCCTTGCGGGCCTGGTGCCAGAACCGTGCGTCGTCCCCGCCGGTGGCGCCGGACGGCTTGTCGTACGAGGAGTTGGACTCCACGGCCGCCGCCAGGGAGCCGGTGTTGAGGAGGGCGTACGTGGCGCCGGCGGGCGCGGATTCGGCGGGGGTGTCCGGGGTGACCTTCGCGAAGACGTCCGCGGTCCTGGTGGAGTCGGTGTCCAGCTTGGTGAAGGCCGTGGCCGCCCCGCTGTCCGTACTGGCGACGGAGACCAGGTCGTGCCCGGGTATGTCGATCGTGCCCACGCGGAACGCGCCGGTGTCGCGGACGGCCGTGACCTTGAACGTGGTGGCGCGGCCGGACACGGAGAGCACGGCGTCGATCTCGACCCCGGGCAGGTCGGTGAAGACCAGCGTGTAGCGGGCGGCCGAGCCGGTGACCTTCGGGGCGCCCTTGAGCTTCACCGGGTGCGCGGTGCCGTTCAGGGTGACGGCGGTGACCGGGCGGGTGGAGCCGGTCAGCTGCGCGCCGGTTCCCCGGTCGGTGTACGTGAGGACGCGCGGGAAGTCCGCTGCGACGGCGACCGCGAGCTGCGCGGAGGCGATGACGGGGCTGCCCGCGGGCACGGCGGCGGCAGCGGGTGAGGGGGCGGCGGCCACGGCGGGGAGGGCGGTCCCCACCAGGGCCAGGACGGCTGCTGAGGCGGCGGCTGCGACGCCCACCGGCATACGGCTTGGTGACATGTGCACTGCGTAGTCGTCGGCTCCGCGCACCGTCAACGACGGACGGCGCCGAGGGCTTCGCCAGTCCAACAACCGCCCTCCGTAAGTCCAAGCGAGCCCAAGTGGGGCCGGACCGGGACATCCGGGGCGCCGTGTTCAGTTCCTGATCACACGCCGAGACGCCCCAGGGGGCCGGCCCGGCAAGTGCCGCTCACCAGCGTCGAGTTGTGAAGAGTTCTTCTTTTTGAGAGCGCTCTCAGTCACAAGTCTTGACGCCCGTCCTCCACGTCGAGAAAGTGGTGCGCACCGCGGACGCCCCCCGCTCCACCTCCCCCGCACGGTCCCCCGTCCGCACCCCCCACGTACCCCCGGAGTCGCCTCATGATTTCGCGCCGGAAGTTCCTGACGGGCGGTGCCGCCGCCACCGCCACCGCACTGACCTACCCCCTCTGGGGCAGCGCGCTGAGCCCGAGCGCGTCGGCCTCCGCCGCCACCTGCGAACTCGCCCTGGTCAACAAGTCGCTGCCCGGCCGCGTCAACGCCTACGTCACCGGCCACGAGCAGGGCACCGGCCGCTGGGTCCTGCTGCGCGCCGACGGCGGCGTCTACCACCCCGACTCCCCCTCGGCACCGCAGACCCCGCTGCCGGTCGACTGCGCGATCCCGCTGAACGGGGCGGGCGGCGCGCCCGTGGTGCTGACCCTGCCCCAGATGTACGGCGCCCGCGTGTACTTCGTCCGCGACGACACCCTGACCTTCTACCTCAACCCCGGCCCCGCCCTGGTCGAGCCGGCGTTCGCCACCTCCACGGACCCGAACTACGGGCGGACCTGGTCGTTCTGCGAGTTCACGTTCAACCCGCAGCAGCTGTACGCCAACATCAGCTACGTCGACCTGGTGACCGCGCTCCCGATCGGCCTGACCCTGGAGGGCGACGCCACGCACACCGTCGCCCCGCTCCCCGACGGCGCCGTGCAGCGGATCGCCGACGGCCTCATCGCCCAGGCGGCCGCCGACGGCCAGCCCTGGGACAAGTTGGTGACCCGCGGCGCGGACGGCAGCGTGCTGCGGGTCATCTCGCCGCAGAACCTGATGGCGCCCTACTTCGACCGCCCCGACCAGATGCCGTTCCGGGACCTGTTCACGGCGCAGATCGACCAGGTCTGGGAGAAGTACCGCTCGACGGACCTGCGCATCGACCTCCAGGGCGGGCGCGGGGTGCGCACGGGCCGGGTCAGCGGGGACACGCTGGTGTTCGAGGGCGGGCACACCTTCGGCAAGCCGGTGTCGAAGGACATCTTCACCTGCAACCACGGGCCGTTCACCAACAACCCGGCGGACAACGACGACAAGAAGGCCCTGCTGGCCCGGCTCGCGGCGGGCTTCAACCGCTCGATCATGCTCAGCCACCCGGACCAGCCCAACGGCACCTCGGTGTCCGACTACTACCAGGGCGCGGTGACCAACCACTGGTCCCGGATCGTCCACGCCAACAGCCCGATCGGCTACGCCTTCCCGTACGACGACGTACGCCCGGACGGCCAGCCGGACGTCTCGGGCGCCGCGAACGACGGCAACCCGAGGCGGTTCACGGTGAGCGTCGGTTCCTGACCTCACCCCACAGGCAGGGAGGGCCCCCGTCCGGGCGGGACGGGGGCCCTTCCTCACGCGTGCGCGGCCCGGACCGGGTCAGCAGCCGCCGCAGTTGTAGTAGGTCACGTCCCAGTGGTTGCCCTCGTCGGCGTAGACGTTGCCGGAGGCGGACTTGTACTGGGGTGCGCCGTCGCCCCGCAGGCCGATGTAGCTGAACGCGCTGTGCACGTAGTTGGTGAGGCAGGTGGTCTTGCCGAAGTCCAGCTTGTAACCGTTCCAGTGCGAGTACGTACCGCTCGCGTGCCCGGTCTCGGTGCCGCCGGTGATGTTCAGGGCGCAGCCGGTGGCGCTCTTCAGGGTCTGGGCGCCCTGGGCGGTCGCCAGGTTGAGCTGGTCGAACGAGGTGCAGGTGGAGACGTTCCGGTTGGAGCAGCCGCCGGAGGACGACCAGGTGATCCCGGACGAGCTGAAGCGGGCGGTCGCCTGGCTGTGGGTGAGTTTGGTGACGGCGTACGCGTCCGTCGTGCCGCTCACCAGGCCGAAGCCGGGGGCGAAGAGAACGCCGAGCACGAGGGCGAGGGCGGTCAGGACGGGGCGCAGCGTCATCCGGGAGACATGGGGGGCGTGAAAGGCCATGGGGGGATTCTCCTCCTGTGCATGACAAAGGGGCAGGAGAGATGGTGCCCCAGTTCTACGCGCGTCGCCAGGGGGTCTCGCGTAACGGCCGCGTGAACGGACGGTGGGAGCCGTAACAGTCCTCGCGATAGATGTTGAACTTTGAACAAGATGGGTCTACAGTGAATCTCGTTGAAGGTTAAACAACAGGTCGAGTCCACTCGGCCCGGTCCCCGAGGAGGAGCCATGGCTCTGTTCAACCGCAAGTCCGACGACGCCGCTGCCGCCGCCACGACCACGGCCGACGTCGACCCCGCCCTGGCCGCCCTGACGGGTGACTACACGATCGACCCGGCGCACAGCAGCATCGGCTTCACCGTGCGTCACGCCATGGTCACCAACGTCCGCGGCTCCTTCGCCGAGCACGAGGGTTCCCTGAAGCTGGACGGCAGCGATCCGGCCAACTCCACCGCCTCGATCGACGTGAAGATCGCCAGCGTGGACACCGGCATCAAGGACCGCGACGGCCACCTGGTGAGCGGTGACTTCTTCGACGCCGAGAAGTTCCCCCTGATGACGTTCCGCTCGACCTCCGCCGAGCAGCTGGGCGGCGACAAGTACCGCGTCACCGGCGACCTGACCATCAAGGACGTGACCCGCCCGCTCGCCATCGACCTGGAGTTCAACGGCTCCGCCAAGGACGTCTACGGCAACGAGCGCGTCGGCTTCGAGGGCGGCGCCGAGATCCTGCGCTCCGACTGGGGCCTGACCTGGAACGCGGCGCTGGAGACCGGCGGCGTCATGGTCAGCGACAAGGTGAAGCTGAACTTCGACATCTCCGCGATCAAGGCCGCCCCGCAGGCGTAATCCGCTCAGCGCGGCGCGTCGAGCACCCGCGCGGCGGCAGCACGGAGGCCCTTCACCGCCTGGTGAAGGGCCTCGTCGCGCCGGGCGGCCGGCACGGTGTGCGCGGCCCTGTGCGCGGTGTCGCCGGCGCGGGCGTCGGCGACCATCCGCCGCATGAGCTCGGCGCGCTCGGCGGACGCCCGGCCCACCCGGCCGACCGCCGCCACCATGGCGTCCGGCCCCTCCACGAGGACCACCTCGGCGGCCCGGTGCACCTCGCGGGCCAGGCCGACGAACACGCCGACCCGCTCGTCCACCGCCGCCATGTCCGGCCGCTCCGGCCGCAGCGCCTCGAACACGGCGTCCAGCGCGATGTCCCGGTCGTGCAGCGCCCCGAGGTACGCCACGTACGCGTCCCTGCGGTGCTGCCTGCGCCACTGGTCGTACTGGGAGCGGGCCGCCGTCCGCCCGGTGACGAAGGCCGCCCCCAGCGTGGCGAGCGAGCCGACGGCGGCCCCTATCAGCGCGGCGACTTCGGCATCCATGCGCGCCATTGTGCCGCCGCCCGGACCCGATCAGCCCATGGACTTCGAGCCGTCCAGGGATTCCCGGATGATGTCCGCGTGGCCGGCGTGCTGCGCGGTCTCCGCGATGATGTGCATCAGCACCCGGCGGGCCGACCACGTCGCGTCCCCGTCGAACCACGGGGCCTTCGGCAGCGCGTGCGCGACGCCCAGGTCCGGCAGCGAGGCGACCAGCTCGTCGGTCTGCGCCGCCGCCTTCTCGTACGCGTCGAGCACGCCCGCCAGCGTCTCCCCCGGCAGCATCCTGAAGTCGTCGGCACGCTTCGCGAAGTCGGCCTCCGTCATCGCGGTGAAGTCCGGCATCGCAGCGGCGCCCTCCACGATGAACGCGGCCCAGCTCCGCTCGACCGAGGTCACGTGCTTGACGAGGCCACCGAGGCACAGCTCGCTCTTCGTGGTCCGCTCCCCCACCTGCTCGTCGGTCAGGTCGCGGGTGGTGAACCGCAGGAAGTGCCGCTGCTTGCCCAGCGCCTCCAGGTAGTCCGCCCGCTCGTCCGAACCGGTGTGCGCGATAGCCGTCTCGTTGGCGTTCATGGTGTCACTGCCTTCCGTCGTTCCTGTTCCGCCCTCAGGAATGACAGTAGGAGTGCATTAGGTCAGGTCCGGTCCTGTACGCGGACTCGACGCCGCCTGACCTTCAGGGCGTTGTCCGTACGGGTGGTGGGGTTGCCGTCCGGGTCGTTCTGGACGCGCTCGTGCTCGTCGCTGAGCAGCACCTCCCACTCCCCCTCCGGCAGTTCCAGCTGGGCCAGCACCTCGTCCGGGGTCGGCAGCTCCATGTCGGCGTGGTGGTGGTCCCAGGCCGGGAAGCCCGCGTGCCCCACGATCAGCAGCACCCCGCCCGGGGCGACGGCGCGGGCCGCCCGGTGCAGGATGCGGGCGCGGGGCAGGTCGCCCATGGAGTGCAGGAACTGCGCCGAGACCAGGTCGTACGACCCCTCGGGGAACGTGGCGCCCAGGTCGTGGAACTGCCAGTCCACCCGGTCGGCGACCCCGGCCTCCGCCGCGTGCTCGGCGGCCCGGGCCAGCGCCACGCGCGAGATGTCCGTCGCGGTGACCTGCCAGCCCCGGCCGGCCAGCCAGACCGCGTCCGCGCCCTCCCCGCAGCCCAGGTCCAGCGCCCGGCCGGGCGCCAGGTCCTCGACCTCGCGGACGAGCACGGTGTTGGGCTTCCCGCTCCAGATGCGGTGGCTCTCGCGGTACCGGTTGTCCCACAGCTCCGCGTCGGACGGGGCGTGGCGGGCTTCCACGGCGCTCCGGGTGTCGTCGGTGACGAGGTCCCCGTTGATGGCCGCGCCCGCCTTGAGCCCGGCCGCCGCCGCGCCGATCACCTGGTCCATGAGGCCGGTGACGTTGCCGGCCACCCACACCCCGGCCGCCGCCGTGGCGCCGGTCGGGTCCGCCTCGATGTACGAGCCGACGGTGTGGCCGCCCATCTCCAGCGGTACCGGCCGCAACCCCAGGCTCTCCAGTACGCCGGAGCGCGCCGTGAACCGGGGCTGGACGACCACGGCCGCCCGCTCGACCACCCGGCCGCCCGCGAGCCGGACACCGGTGAGCCGGTCGTCGGTCACCTCCAGGCCGGCCACCTCGCCGTCCACGACCGCGATGCCGCGCGCCGCGAGCTGCTCGTACTCCTCGTCGGAGGGCTCGGGCCCCTGGTGCAGGAAGAGTGTGACGTCCTCGCTCCACTGCCGCCACAGCAGCGCCTGGTGCACGGCCATGGGGCTGACCGCGATGACCCCGATCGCCGCGTCGCGCACCTCCCAGCCGTGGCAGTACGGGCAGTGCAGCACCTCGTTGCCCCACCGCTCCGCCAGGCCCGGCACCGCCGGCAGCTCGTCGGTCAGCCCGGTCGTGACCAGCAGCCGCCGCGCCGTGACGGCGGTCCCGTCCCCGCGCACGACCCGGAACCCGGCGTCCTCCGGCAGCCGCTCGGCCACGGTGACCTCGCCGGTCACGACCTCGACCCCGTACCCGGCGACCTCGTCCCGGCCGATCGCCAGGAGCTCCGAGGGCGGGGTGCCCTCGCGGCCCAGGTAGTTGTGGACGTGCGACGCGGGCGCGTTGCGCGGAGTGCCCGAATCGATCACGAGCACGGAGCGCCGGGCCCGCCCGAGGGCCAGCGCCCCGCTCAGCCCGGCGGCCCCGCCACCGATCACCACTACGTCGTACGTCTGCGTGTTGTCGCTCATGCGAACCTCCTCCATCTAGGGGAGATGGTGCGCGCCGGACGCCGCTCCGGCAAACATCCTTGCCGGTGCGGCAAAAGAGGACTCAAACAGGAAGTACGTTGTCTTGGAGGGCTGGCGACACACGCGGCAGGAGGAAACCCATGGCCATCAGCGCAAGCCAAGCGCGGAGGGACTTCTTCGGTCTGATCCATCGCGTCACCGAAAACCACGCGCCGGAGCACGTCACGTCGAAGGCGGGCAACGTCGTGATCATGTCTGAGGAGGACTACAACGCCTGGGAGGAGACGATGTACCTACTGCGCTCCCCCCGTAACGCCGCCCGCCTCATGCGCTCCACCGAGCAGATGGACGCCGGACGCGGCACCGTACGAGACCTGATCGACACGGACGAGGCGTGAAGACGTCGCTCTCGGACGACGGGTAGGAGGACTCCACCCACTGGGCCGACACCGACCGCAAGGCACTCCGGAGGGTCAACGACCTCATCAAGGAGATCAAGCGGACCCCTTTCGAAGGCAGGGGCAAGCCCGAGCCACTGAAGGGGAACCTGTCCGGCTGGTGGTCACGCCGCATCACACAAGAACACCGGCTGGTCTACCGCGTCACCGACTCCGGCGGCCTGGAAATCATCCAGGCCCGCGACCACTACTGACCGCCAGGGTCGGAAAGATCTCAGCAGCGCGGTCCACATGATCTCGCTGACGAATCCGCGCCGGTGCGGCGAACTCGCACCACACGATCTTCCCCGGGATGCGCTCGCTGACGCCCCATGTGGCTGCCAGCGCGGCGACCAGCATCAGGCCGCGTCCGCGTTCCGCCGTGGGGTCCGAGGACGGCGCCGCCTCCGGGACCTCACCGTCGCCGCTGTCGTGGATCTCGACCCGCAGCCGGGTCTCCGCGCGGTCCCAGTACAGGAACAGCCGGTAACCCCGGCCCGGCGGCACGCCGTGCACGAGCGCATTGGTCGCGAGCTCGCTCACGCAGAGCAGCACGTCATCGGTGTTCACCTGGTGCGCCTCGCACGCCCAGTCGAGCAGGGCCTGCCGTACGAACCTCCGTACGAGCGGCACCGACCGCCGCTCCCGGCGGTAGAACGCTTCGCGGAATTCGAGGAGTTGAGTTGGCTCGTTCATGAGACGACGGTCACATACGGTCACTATGTTTGTGCATCGCGTCAGGTCGTACGGAGTCGATGTACGACCGCTGACGGGTCATCACCAGCGCTCAGCGGGGAGAGGCACTGCATGGCGAACCCGAAGCAGAACAGGAAGCGCGTCACAGCGTGGCACGTGATCGGTGTACAAGTGGCGACCTTCCGGCGGGCCGCCGGGTTAACGCAGGCCGCCCTCGCGGACATGTGCCGTGTCAGCGAGGACACGATCGCGTCGATCGAGCAGGGGCGGCGCCCGCTTCAGCTGGACTTCGCGATCCTCCTGGATCGGCTCCTGGAAACCAAGGGGGCCTTGCAGGTCGCCGTGGAGAAGGTGCCGGAGAAGGAACGGTTCCCGCTGTTCGTACAGGACTACGTGGAGCATGAGCAGGAGGCGGTCTCGCTGCACTCATACCAGAACCAGGTGGTGCCCGGGCTCCTCCAGACCGAGGATTACGCGCGAGCGGTCTTCAAGTCCCTCTACCCACCCTTGGAGCCTGAGGAGGTGGAAGAGCGAGTGAAGAACCGTATGCAGCGCCGGGCGCTCCTGGAGCGGAAACCGCGTCCGATGCTGAGCTTCCTCTTGGAAGAGGTGATCCTGCACCGACCCATCGGGGGGCCTGAGGTCCTGCGCGAGCAGATCGGGCGTCTGCGTGAGTACGCCGAACTCCCCTTCCTGAGCCTCCAGATCATGCCGACCAGCCGCCAGACACACGCCGCCCTCGACGGCCCGATGGTGCTGCTCGAAACCCCGGATCACGATCACGTGGCCTACATCGAGGGGCAGCGCGTCAGCTACCTGATCGATGAGCCTGAGGAAGTCAGCGTCTTCCAACAGAAGTGTGGGATGCTCCGATCGCAGGCGCACTCACCCGAGGAGAGTGTCTGCCTAATGGACGACCTGCTTGGAGAGACATGACCCGCGCAGCACACGGCACCGGCCTCAGCTGGTTCAAGTCAAGCTACAGCGGCAGCGAAGGCGGCAACTGCGTCGAAGTCGCTTACAACTGGCACAAGTCGAGCTACAGCGGCAGCGAAGGCGGCGACTGCGTCGAGGTCGCCGCGCACCCCGCCGCCGTGCACATCCGGGACTCCAAGGTGACCGACGGGCCCGTGCTCACCGTCCCGCCCGCCGCCTGGGACGCCTTCCTCCGGGCGAACGCCTAACGCCTCGTCGCCGTGAGGTACACGCGGCGGGCCGGGATCTCGTCCTCGTACGCCTCGCGGACCGTGCAGTCGTCGGTGCCGAAGCCCGCCTCGTGGGCCGCCCGGCGGAGCTCGTACGCGGTGTACTCCGCCCAGTAGACGCGGATTTCGCTGCCCAGGGGGTCGGCGATGACGCCGTCGGCCTCGCCCTCCTTCGCGACGACGAGCAGCCGGCCGCCGGGGCGTATCGCGGCGGCCCAGGACGCCATCGTGTCGGGCAGCCGGCTCTTGGGCTGGTCGTGGAGCGAGTAGTACGCGACGAGGCCGTCCAGCGGGCCGCCCGTGAGCGCGCCCTGGTCCATGACGGCGAACCGGCAGCCGGGCTGCTCCCGGCGGGCGAGCGCGACGCAGCGGGGCGAGAGGTCGATGCCCAGCATGTCGAGGCCGTAGGCCGCGAGCAGGGCCGTGACGTGGCCGCAGGGACCGCAGCCCGCGTCGTACACCCGGCCGCCCGCCCCGACCCGCTCCGCGAACGCGCGCAGCACCCCCAGGTCGTACGGCTTCGCCTCCAACTCGTACCGGAAGACCTGGAGATACCGCTCCGCGCGCGCGTCCCACGTACGCACGACGTCGGCGGAGCTGCCGGGTTCCGGCGAGGACAGCGGTATGTCGGCCATCACGGCAACGTACCGTGCCGGTCGGGCCCTTCTCAGGCGTATTGACCCACCACGTAGTCGCCCGCCGGCTGCCGCACCAGCACGTTCATGCGGTTGAAGGTGTTGATGACGGCGATCGCGGAGACCAGGGCCGCGAGCTGGTCCTCGTCGTAGTGCTCGGCGGCGTCGGCCCAGACCTCGTCCGGGACACCGCCGTCCGCGAGGCGGGTGCCGTGTTCGGTCAGTTCCAGCGCGGCGCGCTCGGCGTCGGTGAACACGGTCGCCTCGCGCCAGGCCGCGACCAGGTTGAGGCGGGTCGCGGTCTCCCCGGCGTGCGCGGCCTCCTTGGTGTGCATGTCGAGGCAGGCCGCACAGCCGTTGATCTGGCTGGCCCGCACCCGGACCAGTTCCTGGGTGGAGAGGGGCAGCGTCGAGTCCTCCAGGGCCCGGCCCGCCGCGACGATGTGCTTCAGGGTCTTGGCCGAGGGAGCGTGCGCGAAGAGGTCGAGGCGAGCGTTCATGATCGGTTCCTGCCTTCTGTCGAGCGGTGGCTACACCTCTCTGACGGAGCGGCCGGGACCGAGGTAACAAGCGCCCCGTCACAGCCCCGCGCGCAGGGCGTTCACGCGGGCCGCCGCAGCGTCGAAGGCGGTCGGGTCGAGTGAGCCGCCCAGGGCGTCGGCCAGGGCGGCGACGGCCTCGTCGCCCTGGGAGACGCTGCGGGCCGAGCAGAGCAGCAGGTCCATCCCGGCGGCGGCGGCCTTCACGGCGCGCTGCGACGTACTGCCGTAGGACGAGAGCGCACCGGCCTCCAAGGCGTCGGTGACGGTGACCCCGGTGAAGCCGAGGCGGTTGCGCAGCTCGCCGACGACGGTCGGGGAGAGACCGGCCGGACGGGCGGAGTCCAGCCCCGTGTAGACCGCCCAGGACAGCATGACGAGCTTGACGCCCGCCGCGATCGCGTCCCGGTAGGGGGCCTCGTCCACGCTACGGAGCGTCGAGGCGGACGTGGTGATCGTGACGGACCGCAGGTCGGTGTTCTGGCTCGCCGACGCCGGGCCCAGGCCCGGGAAGTGCTTGGCGGTCGCGGCGACGCCCTCGCGCTGCTGGGCGGTGATGAAGTCGACGCCGCAACTGGCCACGGCTGCGGCCGACTTGCTGTACGAGCGCTCGTACTGGTCGGTGAAGTCGCCGTCCTTGCGGTAGACGTCGAGGACCGGCGCCAGGTTGACGTTCATGCCGACCCCGGCGAGGTTGAGGCCCGCGCCGCTGCCGGTGAAGTCGGCCCAGTAGTGCGGATCGGCGGAGGCCCCGACGTCCTTCGCGGACTTGACGGGCTCCCCCGGGAGGCGGCGGATCAGGCCGCCCTCCTGGTCGGTCATGAGGAGGAGCGGCGCCTTGACCGGGGACGAGGCGTGGGCTTCGTTCATCGTCCGGATGACGCCCTCGATCTGCGTCAGGTTCTGGATGTTCTCGCCGAAGAAGATGACGCCCGCCGTGTGGCCCTGCTCGATGGCCGTCAGCAGGGACGCGGGGGGTGTCGCGCCCGGGTAGGAGTGGATGACGCGCTGCCCGGCGCGCTGGAGGGGGGACAGTGCGGAGAAGCGGGGCCGCGTGCTCTCGGGCAGCCGGCGGGCCGCCTCCGCGCCGGCCGCCGGGCCCAGACCGCCGGCGAGGGCGGCGGCCCCGGCGATCAGGGCGCCGCGCCGGCTCAGGGGTGGGATCATGACGTGCTCCTTGGTGAACGGTCGGGGGCGGGGCCGGAGCGGCTTTACCCGGCCGCTCCGGCTCGTACACCTATACGTCTATACGCCTGCGTTCACGGCGTGTTGTTCGCCAGGGCGAGCAGCCGGGAGCGGTCGCCGCCGAAGCGGTCCCGGTCGACGTTGCCGGAGACGCCGCTCACCGAGCCGGTGGAGCTGTACTGCCAGACGGTGTAGAAGGGGAAGCCCGACGGGATGCTGGGAGTGCCGGTGGTCCAGTGCGCGACCCACAGCGGGCTGCGGGCGGACATGCCGCTCCAGCCGCCGGTGCAGGTGTTCCACCAGCTCGGGCTGGTGTAGATCACGACGTCGCGGCCGGTGCGGGCCTTGTACCGGTTGTAGAAGTCGAGAATCCACTGCTGCATGGACGCCTGCGAGTAGCCGTAGCAGGTGCCCTCGATGTCCAGCACGCCCGGGAGCGTGAGGTTGTCGCGCGACCAGGCGCCGCCGTTGCTCGCGAAGAAGTCGGCCTGCGCCGCGCCGCCGGAGACGTCCGGGCGGGCGTAGTGGTACGCGCCCCGGATCACGCCCGCGTGGTAGGCGTTCAGGTAGTTGGCGCTGAACGTCGGGTCCTTGTACGTCAGCCCCTCGGTGGCCTTCATCCAGGCGAACTCGATGCCCGCGCCGCGCACCGAGTTCCAGTTGATGGAGCCCTGCCAGCTGGAGACGTCGATGCCCTCGGGGGCCGCCTTGAGGTTGGCGTCCGGCTGTGCGCCGAGGTGCAGTTGCCGGGTGTCCGGCTTGAAGTCCCTGGTGTCCTGGACGTAGCCGACACCCATGTAGCCCTTGCCGAGCGGGACGGGGTTGTCGTGGCGGGGCGCCGACGAGGCGGTGCCGGACATCAGACCGAGCAGCAGAGCCGCGGTCGTGCCGAGGACACCGGCCACGGTGAGTCTCTTGCGAGTGGTCATGAGGAGCCTCCTGCTGTGGGGGGAAAGCGGCCGTGGCCGGCCGCTCGGGCAGCACGCTTCACGCATGGTCTACGCGCGTCCACTTGTCGCGAACACGACACAGTGAGCCACAGGAACCGCCCCCTGGTAAACAGTTTCCACTCTTCGTTAGTGGTCTAGACCTACCCCCGTCCGCGTGAGCTGCGCGAACGGCCCCCGTCCGGCAGAACTTTCCGGAGGGCGTCTCCACTCGATCGGGTGGACGTTCCTCCGCAAAGGCATGATTCGCGGGCAAATGACGAATGCGAGCGCGATCATGCCTCGGTGATCTCTTCCCATCGGACAGCCCGTCGCCCCAAGTCCCCTCTGCTGGCCGGGTTCGGCGGTGCCCTCGCCCTGCTGAGCCTGATCCCGGCGATCCCCGCGACCGCCGCCGCGCCCGCGCCCGACAGCGCCGTACGCTCCACCGCCTACGCGGCGCCGCGCCCGGTGACACCCGCCGAACGCCGTACCGCCGCCCACCTGGACTCGCTGCGGGACCGGCCCGCACGGCTGCGGGCCTTCTTCAAGGAGCTGCCCAAGGGCGGCGACCTGCACAACCACCTCTCCGGAGCGGTGACCACCGAATACCTGCTCCAGCTCGCCATCGAGCAGGGGCTCTGCATCGACGCGACGATGACCGCCGTGGCCTCCCCGTGCGCCCCGGGCAGCCGGCCGGCCGCCGACGCGCGCACCGACGCCGCGTTCCGGCAGCAGATCATCCGGGCCTGGTCGATGCAGGACTTCCCGGCCGACGAGTCCGGGCACGACCACTTCTTCGACACCTTCGGCAAGTTCGGCATGGCCACCTGGTACGCCCGGGGCAAGATGCTCGCCAACGTCGCCGACACCGTGGTGAAGCAGAACCAGTTCTACCTGGAGACGATGGTCAGCCCGGCCTCCGAGAGCGCCAAGAAGCTGGCCGACCAGGTGGGTTACGACGCCGACCTGGCCGCCTTCCACCGCAAGCTGGTCGCCGGCGGCAAGCTGGACAAGGTCATCGACGAGGCGGTCCAGGAGGCCGACGACACCGACGTCCAGTTCCGCGAGGCCGCGCACTGCGACACCCCGCGCCCCGCCCCCGCCTGCGAGCTGCCCGTCCGGTGGATCTCTCAGGTCTCCCGGGGCAGTTCCCCGGCCCGCGTGTTCACGCAGATGGTGGTCGGGATGCGGCTGGCCGAGCGCGACCCGAGGTTCGTCGCGGTCAACCTCGTCCAGCCGGAGGACTGGGACAGCTCGCTGGAGAACTACAGCCTCCAGATGCGGATGCTGAAGTACCTGCGCGGGCAGTACCCGGGCGCCCACCTCACCCTGCACGCCGGTGAGCTCGCCCCGGGCCTGGTCAAGCCGGAGGACCTGACCTTCCACATCAACGAGGCGGTCCGGGTCGCCGGCGCCGAGCGCATCGGCCACGGCGTCGACCTGGTCCACGAGGACGACTGGCGCGCGCTGGCCCGGACCATGGCACGGCGGCACGTGGCCATCGAGGTGCCGTTCTCCAGCAACAAGCAGATCCTCGGCATCGCGGGCGACGACCACCCGTTCAACGCGTACCGCCGCTACGGCGTGCCGGTCGTGCTCTCCACGGACGACCCGGGCGTCTCCCGGATCGACATCAGCCACGAGTACCAGTACGCCGCGAAGACGTACAGCCTCTCGTACACCGAGCTGAAGGACCTGGCCCGCGCCTCGCTGGAGTACGCCTTCCGCGACGGCCGCAGCCTGTGGGCCACCGGCACCGCGCCCTCCGGCTACCGCGTGGTGGCGGCCTGCCGGGCCGACCGCCCCGGTGACGGCCGCCCGAGCGCCCGCTGCGCGCGTTACCTCGCGGGCAGCCCGAAGGCCGCGACCGAGTGGCGCCAGGAGGCGGCGTTCGCCGCGTTCGAGCGGACGCACGGCGGGCGCGGCTGAGCCCGCGGGGCGGCCGTTGCACCACGTCCGGGCCGCGGGGACCGTCCCCCGCGGCCCGGACGCGTGTCCGGTGCCCGCCTCAGGGGCGCGGGTCCGGGGCGACGGCGATCCGCACGTTCTGGGGCGCGTCGCGGGGGAAGGTCCAGACGTGGCCGGCGGTGCTGACCGCGGTCACCGCCGTGTCGTCCAGGATGACGTCGCGGAACGGGTCGGACCAGCGGGAGACGGCGAGCCATTCGAGGGTGCTCTCCCCGTTGTCCCGGGTCAGCGCGACCCAGCCGATGGAACCGTGGTGGGCGGACTCGCCCGCCGAGGCCCGGCTCCCCCCGTGGGCGTGGGTGGCGCGGGTGGATTCGACCTCCACCCAGTCGTCCGTGCTCCACTCGGTGGCCCGCAGGATCTCCAGCCAGTGCCACCTCTCGGCCCGCGGATCGTCGGGCCGGTCGGGCGACTGCGTCCGCACGAGATCCATCACGCGCAGGGAGCCGTCGGCGAACACAATGACGTCGCCGTCGGGCGCCTCCCGCTCGCGCCAGCGGCGGTGCACCAGCTCGGCCATGGACCCCGCAACCGACTCGTTCATGTGCTCGATTCTGGCACGGGGTACCCGGCCCCTCCGCGGTCAGAACCCTCCGCCGAAGTCCCCGCCGCCGCCGAAACCGCCGCCGTCGCCGCCGCCGAAGCCTCCCCCGTCGCCGAAACCGCCGCCGCCGAAGCCGGACGAGTCGAAGTCGGTGCCGGAGAAGTCGCCGCCGGAGAAGTCACCGCCCACATCACCGCCGCCGTAGTCGCCGCCCCCGTAGTCCGCCGCGTACGCCGGGGTGGCGAGCATCGAGCCGAGCATGGTGCCGACCAGGAGGCCCGGCAGGAGGCCGCCGCCGAAGTAGCCGCCCGCCCACGGACCGTAGGCCGGACCGGCCTCCCAGTACGGGCGGCGGGTGCCGTCGCCCACCTCGACCGTCCGGCTCATCGGGTCCTCGCCCTCGTTCAGCCGCACCCGGTCCGCCGCGCACACCGGGACCTCCCGGGCGCTGCCGCCCGCCGGGGCCCAGCGGACGTCGGCGACCGAGGGGCCGTGGCGCGGGTCGAAGAAGCAGGGCGGACGGCGGGCCGGGAGTTCGCGGCCGGATCGGCGGGCGTCGAGCACGGCCAGGGAGTACCGCCCGTCCTCCAGGGCCTGGGTCACCCCGCGCACGTCCGAGGGGTGTTCCGCGCCGGCCATACGGGTCTTGGCGCTCTCGTAGGAGTCGAGGGCGCGTTCGTAGTCGGCGCGCATCGCGTCGTCGGCGCCGGGCTCCGCGGGGTGGAAGTCCAGCCGTTCCAGGGTCTCGCCGTACGCCGTGATGTCCTCGTCGACGACCACCCGCAGCCTGTCGAGCGCGGCCCGCTCCTCTTCCGCCTTACGCCTGCGGTTGCGGCGGACGACCGTGAACGCGGCGGCGCCGCCGAGGACCACCACGGCCCCGGTCACCGCCAGGCCGACGGCGGCCGAGCCTCCGTCGGACGCGGAGTGCTCGCCGCCGCTCCAGGAGGCGGGGGCGCTGCCCCGGGCCTGTTCGACGGCGCGGTCCACGAAGGTGTTGAGCTGGGTCGCCGCGTCGGCGTCGGCGCCGGGGGTCTTCACGGCGGCGGTGAGGTTGATGACGGCGTTCCGGGACATGACGCGGGGGTCGGCGCCGGCGCTGAAGCCGTCACCGAGGCGGATCGCGTAGACCCCGGTGATGCCGGTCTCGGCGCGCAGGGTGCGCAGCACGGTGTCCTCGGGGAAGGCGGCGGTGTCGGGCAGCACGGCCACGAACACCGGTTTGTCCGCGTTCTCGATCTTGTCGCGCAGCGCCGCGGCCTGGCTCCGGGAGAGCTGGTCGGAGGCGGCCGGGTCGACGTGGACGGGCCCCTTGCGCAGCGCCCGGGCGACGTCGTCCACGGTGGATGCGCCGGTCGCGGCCGGTGCGGCGGGGGCCGCCGCGGGGGCCAGGAAGAGGGCGAGGGCGGACAGCAGGGCCAGGAGCCCCGCCAGGAGTGCCGGGGCCGGGAAGCTGTGGAACCACCTGTTCCGCATACCTCCAAGCTAACGCACGGGCGAGCTGGCGCACACGCGTACGAAACGGGCGGGCGGCCTCCCGGAGCCGCCCGCCCGTCCCGTGTCCTCAGGCGGCCCGGTAGGCCGTCCTGAGCTTCGCCACCGCACCGGTCAGATCACCGGTGAGCAGCAGGTGGTCGGCGTCCGCGAACGGCTTGGACACCTTCTCGGTCAGCTTGCCGCCGGTCTTCTGCTGGACCAGCAGCCGGGCCTGGCCGACGATCTCCCGGCCCACCTCGGTCCGGCCGAGGCCGGCCTTCTCGGCGACCTGGGCGGCCATACCGAGCAGGGCCAGCGTCAGCTCGCCGCCGGCCGGAGGCTTCTTCAGCGTGGTGAGACCCCAGCCGTACGGGAACTGCGGGTCGTACGACGCGTCGCCCACGTTGATCGGGAGCTGCGCCTCGGACTTGGGCCAGGTCACCGGGAGCTGCCCGGTGAAGGGCCGCTTGCCGAAGAGGACGTCGGCGACGCCGTCGCCCTCGGAGCCCGGCAGCCAGGACGCCACCAGCGCGTCGATGCCGTCGAGCTGGTCGCCGATGAGCTGGGGGCGGCCCGAGACGATCAGGACGGCGCACTTCATCGCGGCGCAGACCTTGTCGATCGCGGCCCGGTCGGCGTCGGACAGCTTCAGGTCGTGCCCGTTGCCGACGTCGCCGACGCCCTCCGCGTACGGGGTCTCACCGACGACGACCACGCCCACGTCGTAGCCGGCGGTGTCGGCGGACGCGTCCTTGGAGTACGTGACGGACGCGGCGTCCTTCTTCATGGCGGACAGGATCGTGGTGCCCGGGGTGATGGCGCCGGACGAGCCCTGCCAGCTGACGGTCCAGCCACCGGCCTGGTTGCCGATGTCGTCGGCGTTGGAGCCGGCGACGTACACCTTCTGCGAGGACTTCAGCGGCAGCACGCCGCCGTCGTTCTTCAGCAGCACCTGCGACTTGGCGGCGGCCTCGCGGGCCACGGCCCGGTGCTCCGCCGAGCCGATCTTCTCCAGGTTGGCGGTGTCCGCGTACGGCTGCTCGAAGAGGCCGAGCTTGAACTTCTGGGTCAGGATGCGGGCGACCGCGTCATCGATCCGGGACTGCGGGATGCGCCCCGCGGCGACCTCGTCCTGGAGCGTCTTCGTGAAGTCCTTGTACTCGGTCGGGACCATGATCATGTCGAGCCCGGCGTTGACGGACGTGCGCACGTCGCTCGCGTAGTCGCCGGGGAGCTGGTCGATCGCCTTGTAGTCACTGATGACGAAGCCCTCGAAGCCCATGCGGTCCTTGAGGACACCGTTGATCATCTCGGCGTCGCCGTGCATCTTCACCGGACCCTGGTCGTCCCCGATGATGTCCAGCGAGGAGTAGGACGGCATGACCGTGCCGACGCCCCGCTTCACCGCGTCCTCGAAGGGCGCGAGGTGGACGGCCTCCAGCTCCTGCCGGGTGACCTTGGTGACGCCCTGGTCGGTCGTGTACGAACCGGTGGTCGACGAGCCGTACTCCGTACCGCCGTCGCCGACGTAGTGCTTGGCGGTGGCCAGCACCTTGTCGTTGCGGTCCAGGTCCCTGCCGTCGGCCGCGCCCTGCATGCCCTGGATCACCGTCTCCAGGGACTTCACGAGGGCCGGGTCCTCACCGTACGCCTCGTAGGAGCGGCCCCAGCGCTCGTCGCGCGAGACGCAGAGGCAGGGGGCGAAGTCCCATGGGACGCCGGTCGCGCGGACCTCGCTCGCGGTGACGGCACCGGTCTTCCGGGCCAGCTTCGGGTCGCGGGTGGCGCCGAGGCCGACGTTGTGCGGCATGACCGTCGCGCCGACCAGGTTGTTGTGGCCGTGCACCGCGTCCACGCCGTAGATCAGCGGGATCTGGAAGCGGGTGGCCTGGGCGCGCAGCTGGTAGCCGTCGATCATCTTCGCCCACGCCTCGGGGGTGTTGGGCGAGGGGACCGAACCGCCGCCGGAGAGCAGCGAGCCGAGGTCGTAGGCCGCGATGTCGCCCTGCGAGGAGAGCGCGTTGCGCTCGGCCTGGGTCATCTGGCCGGCCTTCTCGGCGGGCGACATCCGGGCGAGCAGGTCGGCGACGCGCTTCTTCACCGGCAGCTTCGGGTTCTGGTACGGCAGCCCGTGGGCGTCGATGACGGCCTGCGGGTTCTCCTTGGGCGGCCGGGCGCCGGTGACCGTCAGCTCCAGCGGGACGGTCTTCGCGGTGGCGGCACCGGAGACCTTCTTCGTGTCGACGGCCACGTGGTGGGTGGTGCCCGACGCGGTGCCTGCGGGGAAGGTGTACGTGCCGCTGACCGGCGTGAAGTCGGTGCCGGACTCGGCCGTTCCGCCCTTCGTCTCGTACGCGACGGTGACGGGCTCCTCCAGCGGGACGGACCCGGTCGTGGTGAGCGTGAAGCCGAGGGACGCGGACGCGCCCTGCTTCACCGGGACCACCGCCGCCTCGGTGACGACGCTCGCCTTCAGCGCCGCGTCGGCCTTGCCGTACAGCTCGACGCCGTCCATGGCGAACTTCCCGGGGGCGCCGGGCGGCAGGGTGAGGGCATACCCCCACATCTCGTTCAGGCCGAGCACCTGGTCGATGCCGCCGACGGGCTGGTAGTCGCCCCGGTAGGTGAAGTCGGCGAACGGGATCTCGACGAGGTGCCAGCCCTCCCAGTCGTCGGTGAACGAGGTGGTCCACAGCTCGGACGCCTCGCCGTTGGCGCCGCCGTCCTTGATCTCGAAGGCGATGCGCTTGCCCGAACCGGGCGGCAGCGGCGCGGTGTTCTGGCCGTACCACCAGAAGCGGATGCCCTTGTGGGCGGACCAGTCGTGGGCCGGCTGGTCGGCGGCGTAGTCGTGGCTGAAGCCGCCGTAGCCGCTGATGTCGTAGGTGCCTTCGAGGACCTTGGCGCCCTCGGGGGCGTCGGCGCGGTCCTTCAGCGCCAGGGCGGGCGGGTCGTCGGCGTCGCCGCCCCAGGTGAAGATGCCCTCGGCCGGCTGGTTGGCGAAGGGCACCTCCCCCTCGAAGCGGTCGACGGCGACCGGTGCCGGTTCGTCGGCGGCCGGTGCCGCCGTGGACGGGACGGCCCCGGCGAGCAGGCCGGCCACCACGGTGGCGGCGGCCAGCACGGCGGTGGCGGGTCTCGCCCGGCGGCGGGTGCGGGGTGGCATGTGTGCGGCTCCTTCGTACGGATTGCTGGTGCGGTGCGTACGGGGGCGGCGCGGGCCCTCGGGGGCCCGCGCCGGTGCTGCTGTCGTGCTGTCGTGCCGTCCTGCGGGGGGTGTTGGGGGTCAGGCGTCGCGGGTGAGCCGGATGGTGTCGCGGTACCACTTGGCGCTGTCCTTGAGCGTCCGCTCCTGCGTGTCGTAGTCGACGCGGACGATGCCGAACCGCTTGTCGTAGCCGTAGGACCACTCGAAGTTGTCCATCAGCGACCAGGCGAAGTAGCCCCGCACGTCGGCCCCCTGGGCGCGGGCGGCGGCGACGGCGGCGATGTGGTCGGCGAGGTAGGTGGTGCGGTCGGCGTCGTGGATCTCGCCGTCCTCGGAGACGGTGTCGTCGAAGGCGGCGCCGTTCTCCGTGATGACCGTCGGGAGGCCGTAGTCGTTCTCCAGGCGGACGAGCAGGTCGGTGAGCGCGGTGGGGGTGATCTCCCAGTCCATGGCGGTACGCGGCAGGTCGCGCTCCACCTGCCGGGTGACGGGCAGCCCCTCCGCGTCGGTGGCCGCGCCCTCCTCCGTGACGCCGGAGAAGAGCGAGCCCCGGTAGAAGTTGACCCCGAGCACGTCCAGCGGCGTCGAGATCGCGGCCAGGTCGCCTTCCTGGACGGGCAGTTCGATGCCCTGGGCGGCGAGGTCGGCGACGATGTCCTCCGGGTAGGTGCCCTTGACGACCGGGTCCAGGTAGAGCCGGGCGCCCAGGCCGTCGGCGCGGCGGCACGCCTCGGCGTCCTCGTGGCTGTCGGTCTCCGGGGTGGCGGTGCCCAGGTTGAGGGTGATGCCGAGTTCGAGGTCGTTGCCCCGGGCGGCGGCCTGCTCCCGGAGGTGCCGCGAGGCGAGGCCGTGGCCGAGGAGCAGGTGGTGCACGGCGTGGATCGCCTCGCCGAAGTTCTGCCGGCCGGGCGCCTGGCCCCCGTAGGCGTAACCGAGCATCGCGGAGCACCAGGGCTCGTTGAGCGTGGTCCAGTGTGTGACCCGGTCGCCCAGCGCGTCGTAGGCGAGCGCGGCGTACTCGGCGAAGCGGTACGCGGTGTCGCGGACCGGCCAGCCGCCGGCGTCCTCCAGCTCCTGCGGCAGGTCCCAGTGGTAGAGGGTGACCCAGGGGGTGACGCCCTTGGCCTCCAGCTCGTCCAGCAGGCGCTTGTAGAAGTCGAGGCCCTTCGGGTTCGCGGGGCCCCGGCCGCCCGGCTGGATGCGGGGCCAGGCCAGCGAGAAGCGGTACGTGTCGACGCCGAGGTCCGCGATCAGCTGTACGTCCTCCGGCATGCGGTGGTAATGGTCGCACGCCACGTCACCGTTCTCCCCGCGGACGACCATGCCCGGCACCCGGCAGTACGTGTCCCAGATGGACGGTGTTCTGCCGTCCTCGGCCGCCGCGCCCTCGATCTGGTACGCGGCGGTCGCGACGCCCCAGCGGAAGCCGGCGGGGAGTCCGGGTACGGCCCGGGCGGTGATCTCGCGGGCGTATGCCTGAGGGGTGACGAGGTTCATGGTTCTCCTGTGGTGTGCGGAGCTCAGGGCCTAGGCGCGGGCGGCGGTGGCGGCCGGGGCCTCGTGGTGCAGCCAGCAGGCCACCGAGCGGGAGCCGTCCGTCCCGGGCGCCGTGAGCACCGGGACGTGGGTGTCGCAGCCCTCGACCTTCTTGGCGCAGCGGGGGTGGAAGGCGCAGCCGGTGGGCATCGCCGAGAGGTGCGGGGGCGAGCCGGGGATGCCGCTGAGTTCACGGCGGGGTCCGTGCAGCGCGGGGAAGGAGTGCAGCAGCCCGGCGCTGTACGGGTGGTGGGGGTCGCGGTAGATCTCGGTGGAGCCGGCCTCCTCCACGATCCGGCCGCCGTACATGATCGCGATCCGGTCGGAGAACTCGATCAGCAGCGAGATGTCGTGGGTGATGAAGACGACCGAGAAGCCGAGTTCCTCGCGGTGCCGGACCAGCTGGCGCAGGATCTGGCGCTGCATGACGACGTCGAGCGCGGTGGTCGGCTCGTCCATGATGACGATCTCGGGTTCCAGGGCGAGCGCCATCGCGATCATCACGCGCTGGCGCATGCCGCCGGACAGCTGGTGCGGGTAGGCACCGAGCCGGTCGGCGGAGATGCCGACCAGGTTGAGGAGTTCCCGGGCGCGTGCGGTGCGGTCGGCCTTCTTCATCTCCGGACGGTGCGCCTGGAGCACGTCGGTGAGCTGGCTGTGCACCGTGTAGACGGGGTTCAGCGAGTTCATCGCGCCCTGGAAGACGATGGACAGCTCCTGCCAGCGGAAGGCGCGCAGCTGGGCCGCCGACATCGCGAGCAGGTCCATGGCCTCGCCGTCGCGCCCGTGGTAGTGGACCTCGCCGCCGGTGATGACGCCGGGCGGGGAGAGGAGCCGGGTGACCGCGTAGGCCAGGGTGGACTTGCCGGAGCCGGACTCGCCGGCGAGGCCGAGGACTTCGCCGCGGTGCAGGGTGAGGTCGATGTCGCGCAGGGCGTGCACGGCGTCGGCGCCGGTCCCGTAGTCCACGTTGAGGCCGCTGATGGTGAGGACGGGCTCGCTCATGAGCGGGTCTCCTTGTGGCGCTGGGTGCCGGTGCCGGGACGGGCCACCGGGGTGAAGCCGACGCGCATCTTGACCTTGCGGGAGCCGCCGGTCTCGGTGCGCAGTCGCGGGTTGACGAACTCGTCGATGCCGAAGTTGATCAGGGCGAGGGACATGCCGAGCAGGGCGATGCAGAGCCCGGCCGGGACGAACCACCACCAGGCGCCCTGGGCCAGTGCCTGGCTGGACTGCGCCCAGAACAGGACGGTCCCCCAGTTCCAGTTGGAGATGTCGGCGACGCCGATGAAGGCGAGGGTGATCTCGGAGAGGATCGCGAAGATGACCGTGCCGACGAAGCCGGAGGCGATGACGGCGGTGAGGTTGGGCATCACCTCGAAGAGGATGATCCGCCAGGTCGGCTCGCCGGTGGCGCGGGCCGCCTCCACGTAGTCGCGGCGGCGCAGCGACAGGGTCTGGGCGCGCAGGACGCGGGCGCCCCAGGCCCAGGAGGTGAGGGCGATGACGAAGGCGATGAGCAGGTCGCCGGCGTCCGTGACGAAGCTGGCGATGATGATGATCAGCGGCAGTCCGGGGATGACCAGGAAGACGTTGGACAGCAGCGACAGCACCTCGTCGGCCAGCCCGCCGAGGAAGCCGGCGGTGACGCCGATCAGCACGGACAGGGCAGTGGCGAGGATGCCCGCGACGAAGCCGACGACGAGCACGCCCCGGGTGCCGACGAGGATCTGCGAGAGCACGTCCTGACCGGTCTGCGTGGTGCCGAACCAGTGCGAACCGGAGGGTGCCTGGAGCAGGTCCTGACTCATCGTGTCGGGGTCGTACGGGGCGATCCACGGGCCGATGATCGCGATCAGCACGAAGAAGAGCAGGATGCCCAGTCCGACGACGGTCTTCCGGCCGCGCAGGAACCGGAACGTGCGCTTGCTCGCTGCCGGGGTGTCGGTGGCATCGAGTACGGCGACCTCGGATGCGGTGACGGCCATGTCCTACGCCTCCCTTCGGGTACGGGGGTCAAGGAGCATGTAGAGGATGTCGGCGAGGAGGTTCGCCGCGAGGACGGAGAGCGTGATGATGAGGAAGATGCCCTGCATGAGGGGGTAGTCCTTGGCACCCACGCCCTGGAAGAGCTGATAGCCGATGCCCGGGTAGGAGAAGACCATCTCCACCAGGAGCGTGCCGCCGACGATGAAGCCGAGCGAGAGGGCGAACCCGGAGATGTTGGGCAGGACCGCGTTGCGTGCCGCGTAACCGAACATCACCCGGCGCTCGGAGAGCCCCTTGGCCTGGGCGACCATGACGTAGTCCTCGCTGGACACCGTCACCATCATGTTCCGCATGCCGAGAATCCAGCCGGCGACCGCGCTGAGCACGATCGTGAAGCCCGGCAGCACCCCGTGGTAGAGCGCGCTGGAGATGAACGGCCAGTCGAAGGCGGGCACCAGCGAGTTGTCGTAGCCGCCGTCGGCCGGGAAGAGCGGCCACTTCACGGCGAACAGCGAGATCGCGATGAGCCCGAGCCAGAAGTACGGGATGGACGAGATGAACGTGGTGACGGGCAGCAGGCTGTCCATCCAGGAGCCGCGCCGCCAGCCCGTGAAGACGCCGATGCCGGTGCCGAGCAGGAAGCTGATCAGCGTGGTGATGCCGACGAGCGCGAGCGTCCAGGGCAGCGACTGCGCGATGACCTCGCTGACCGGGGTCGGGAAGAAGGTGAACGAGAGGCCGAGGTCGCCGTGGAACAGGTGCGCCCAGTAGTCGGTGTACTGCTCCCAGATCGACTGCTTCTCGTCGAGGCCGAAGAGGGCCTTCAGCGAGTCGATGGCGCTGGTGTCGAGCTGGCCCTGGAAGCGGGCCATGAGGGCCTGGACCGGGTCGCCGGGCATCAGGCGCGGGATGAGGAAGTTGATCGTGATCGCGGCCCAGGCCGTGACCAGGTAGAAGGCGAGCCGTTGGAGCAGGAACTTCACTTCGCAGCCTCCTTCTCGTGGTCGTCGGTGCGGGCGGTGCCGGTGCCGTCGTAGAGCCAGCAGGCGGCCCACTGGCCGTCGGCCAGGTCGAACCGGGGCGGCAGCTCGGTGCGGCAGCGCTCCATCGCCTTGGGGCAGCGGGGGTGGAAGCGGCAGCCGGCCGGCGGGTCGATGAGCGACGGCGGCTCGCCGGTGCCGGTGTCCTCCGGCTCGTCCTCGTCGCCCGTCCGGTCGGGGTGCGGCGCGGAAGCGATGAGCAGCTGGGTGTAGGGGTGTGCCGGGCGCTGGGTGACGGTCTCGCTGTCACCGCCCTCGACGATGCGGCCCGCGTACATCACCAGGGTGGTGTCCGCGAAGTAGCGGGCGGACGCGATGTCGTGGGTGATGTAGAGGATCGCGAGGTGGAGCCGGTCCTTGAGGTCCTTGAGCAGGTTGAGCACCCCGAGCCGGATGGACACGTCCAGCATCGAGACCGGCTCGTCGGCCAGGAGGACCTGGGGGTCGGCGCCGAGCGCGCGGGCGATGGCCACGCGCTGGCGCTGACCGCCCGACAGCTCGTGCGGGAACTTGTCCAGGTACTGATGAGGAGGAGTCAGCTGGACGCGGTTCAGCAGAGCGGTCAGGTTCTGTTCCAGTTCCGCCTCGCCGCTGCCCGCCCGGCCGTGGATCTTCAGCGACCGGGTCAGGTGGTAGCGCACGGTGTGCACGGGGTTCAGCGAGGCGAACGGGTCCTGGAAGATGAGCTGGACCCGGCGTACGTAACTGCGGAAGGACCGGCCACGTCCGGCCTTCACCGGCTGCCCGTCCAGGTGGATCTCGCCCGAGGTGAGCGGATACAGCTGGGCGAGCAGTCTGGCGACGGTGGACTTCCCGGAGCCCGACTCCCCCACCAGTGCCGTGACGGTGCCGCGCCGCAGCTGCAGCGAGGCGTCGTCGACGGCGTGGACGGTACGGCGCGTGCGCGCGAGGAGGTCGCGGGCGTTGCGCCGCACGGCGAAGTGCTTGGTGACTCCGCGTGCTTCGAGCACGATGTGGTTGTTCTCTGACTGTTCAGACATGGCCGGTACCTGGAATCCCTGGTCCTACTTGGCGGGCTTGAGCTTCAGCACGACTTCCAGCGAGGTGCGCTGGGTGTGCTGCGGGTCGGCGTACGGGTCGTCCTCGGTGGGCCAGCCCACCCAGTTCTTCGTGGAGTACTCCGCCCCGATGGGCGCGGCCGCGGTCGGGACCATCGGCACCTGCTCGACCATGATCTTCTGGAGCGTGTTCATCGCCTCGTTGCGGGCGGTGTCCGTGGTGGCCTGGGCGAAGTCCTTCAGCGCCTCGGTCGCCTCGGTGCTCTTGAAGCGGCCGAAGTTGCCGGACTGGGACGGCTTGCCGATCGGCTGGAGCAGGGCGCCGTCCATGATGTTCTGGTACATGTCGTACGGGGTGGCGCCGCTGTTGGTCCAGTGCAGGGTGGCGTCGAAGTTGCCGTTGGCGACGTCCGCGCCCCAGGCGTCCGCGGTCTGCGTCTTGACCTTGGCGTCGATGCCGATCTTCTTGATGTTGTCCTTGATGATCGACAGGCCGGTGATGTAGTCGTTCCAGCCGGCCGGGTCGGTGAGCGTGAGCTTCACCGGCTTGCCGTCCGGGGCCTTGAGGACGCCGCCGCCGAGCGTGTAACCGGCCTTCTCCAGGACCTTCTTGGCACCCTCGACGTCCGGCGTGGTGGTGGCGTTCTTGTAGTCCGGGGCGATGAAGGACTCACCGGCCGGCAGCGGGATGCCGGTGGGGTTGGTGATCTCCGGGTACAGCGTCGCCTCGGCCTGGGTGTAGATGGCCTTGCGGTCGATGACCATCGCCATGGCCTTGCGGAGCGCCGGGTCGTCGAACGGCTTGCGGGTGGTGTTGAACCAGAGGCCGTGGATGCCGAGGCCGGAGGGGAACCACAGCTTGTGGTTCTTCGGGTCCTTGTCGATGAACAGCTTCTTGAAGTCCGGCATGAAGACGAACGACCACTCCAGCTTGCCGCTGGCCAGCGCGGTGGTCGCCGCGTTGTTGTCGTTGTACGTGCTGTAGCGCAGCTCCTTGACCTTGGTCGACCCCTTCCAGTAGGTCGGCGTGGCGGTCAGGGTGGTGGTCTGCGGCGTGAACGTCTTCAGCTTGTACGGGCCCGAGCCCACGGGCTTCCGGTTCGGCCAGGTCTCCGGGTTGTCGACCTTCTCCCAGATGTGCTTGGGCACGATGAACTGCTGGAGGATCTTGTTCTGGTTGACGTACTGCGAGGTGTTGAAGGTCAGGATGACCTTCTTGTCCTTGACCTCGACCCCGCCCCACTGGATGCCGTCGGCGTTGAGGGCCGGGTGCTTCTTCAGCAGGTTGAAGGTGTACGCCACGTCGTCGGCGGTCAGCGGCTTGCCGTCGGCCCACTTGGCGCGCTCGTCGATGGTGAGGGTGACCTTCGTGAAGTTGAGGTCCCACTTCCAGTCGGTCGCCAGCCACGGGTCGGGCTTGTCGGCGGGCCGGATCTGGCTCACCATCGCCAGCGGCTCGTAGATCATCCAGCGGTAGCCGAGGGTGGCGCCGGCCGAGGTGTTGAGGAACGGGTTGCTGTTGTTCGTCTGCGGCCCGTCCGGCTTGCCGATGTTCAGGACGCCCGAAGCGGCACTGCCGTTGTTCTTGTCGTGGTTCGAGTTGGCCGAGGAACAGCCTGCGGCGAGGGCGACCACCGCGGTGGCGAGGGCGGCTGCTCTCAGCGTGTGACGGCGTGCGGACATAACGACTCCAGGAGGGACTGGCGGGTCTGTGAATTCCGGAAACGGGCAGCGCGGGGCGCGCGCCTTGGTACGGGCGTTGCACGTGCGGTGGTGCGGGTGCGGTGTGGGCCTGGGGGTGCCCTTGTCCGCTAGGGCGCCGAGTGGCGCACGACCAGTTCGGTGGGGAGCACGACCGGGGTTTCCGGTGCGGGCGTGCCGCCCAGGTGGGAGAGGAGCATCCGTGCGGCCGTCTCACCCATCTGCCGGGTGGGCTGGCGCACGGTGGTCAGGGGCGGTTCGGTGTGCTCGGACATCGGGATGTCGTCGAAGCCGACGACCGCGATGTCACCGGGTACGGTCCTCCCCGCGGCGCGCAGGGCCCGCAGGACGCCTGCCGCGGTGATGTCGTTGTGCGCGAAGACCGAGTCGAACTCCGTGCCGGAAGCGAGGAGTTCCTCCACGGCGAGCCGGCCGGAGCGTTCGGTGAAGTCCCCCGGGATGACGAGGTCCGTGGGGAGGACCGAGACGAACCCGGCCGTCCGGTCGCGTACGCAGCCGAAGTGCTCGGGGCCGGTGATCACGACGGGCCTGGTGCGGCCGGCGTCCCGCAGATGGCGGGCGGCCGACGCGCCTCCTTCGTGGTTGGTGGTCACGACGGAGGGGAATTCGGGGTGGTGGCCGCGATCGTCGATGAGCACGATCGGCAGGCCGTCGCGGTGCAGTTCGGTGAGGTGGTCCAGGGTGTTCTCGGGTTCCACCACCACCAGGCCGTCGAAGGCCCGGGCCGACACCTGGCTGGTGAAGCGCTCCACGGACTCGGCCCCGCGGTTGCAGGTGAACAGCAGCAGCCCGTAGTCGGCGGCCTCGACGGTGTCGACCACGCCCTGGAGCAGTTCGCCCATCCAGGGCCAGGTCAGCGAGGGCACCAGCATGCCGACCGTACGGCTGCTGCCGCGGGCCAGGCCGACGGCGCCCGAGCTGGGGACGTAGCCGAGCTGTGCGATCACTTCGCGAACGCGCGCGGCCGTCGAACCGTCCACCTCGCCCTTGGTGTTGATGACCCGGGACACGGTCGTCTTGCTGACGCCGGCCTCGCGGGCGACATCAGCGATGGTGACGCGCATCGGGGGCCTCCAGGACACAACGGGACAGAGGGAACGGCCGTGACGGCCGGGATGGAACCGGTACCGCAACCGGTTCCGGAACCGGTACCGGCGTTGGTGGCGTGAGTTAACCCCGCTGGAACACAGCCGTCAATACTTCACGTCGAGATTGGTCCGTACCCATCTGATAACGAGGAGAACACGGCCCTTTCGTTCATTTCCTGAACGCACAGACCTCTTGACGCGGGCGCCCCGCATCCCGTTCACTCGGTGCCCGTACGGGGCCGTACACGCGAACGCCCCCGTCCGCCCTGCCGGTTGAGGCGGGCGGACGGGGGCGCGCGGGTACGGGCACGGGCCCTTCGGGGTCAGTCCGTCGGTTCGACGCCGGCGCGCAGCAGACCGTAGGTGTACGCGTCCTCCAGCGCCTGCCAGGACGCGGAGATGATGTTCTCGGCGACCCCGACGGTCGACCACTCGGCGGTCCCGTCACCGGTGGTGATCAGCACGCGGGTGGTGGAGTCGGTCCCGGTGCGGCCTTCCAGGATGCGGACCTTGTAGTCGGTCAGCTCCAGCTTGGCCAGCTGGGGGTAGATCCGCTCCATGGCCACCCGCAGCGCCCGGTCCAGGGCGTTGACCGGGCCGTTGCCCTCGGCGGTGGCGACGATCCGCTCGCCCTTGGCCCACAGCTTCACGGTCGCCTCGTTGGCGTGGGTGCCGTCGGGGCGGTCCTCCACGATCGCCCGCCAGGACTCGGTGCGGAAGTAGCGCCGCACCCGGCCCTCGGCCTCGGCGCGCAGCAGCAGCTCGAAGGAGGCGTCGGCGGCCTCGTACGTGTAGCCCTTGAGCTCGCGCTCCTTGACCCGTGCGACGACCCGGGCGACCAGCTCCCGGTCGCCGCCGAGGTCGATGCCGAGCTCGTCGCTCTTCAGCTCGATGGAGGCCCGCCCGGCCATGTCGGAGACCAGCATCCGCATGGTGTTGCCGACCAGGGCGGGGTCGATGTGCTGGTAGAGGTCCGGGTCGACCTTGATCGCGGAGGCGTGCAGCCCGGCCTTGTGCGCGAAGGCGGAGACGCCGACGTACGGCTGGTGCGTGGACGGGGTGAGGTTGACCACCTCGGCGATGGCGTGCGAGACGCGGGTCATGTCGGCGAGGGCGCCGTCGGGCAGGACCCGCTTGCCGTACTTGAGTTCCAGCGCGGCGACGACGGGGAAGAGGTTGGCGTTGCCCACGCGTTCGCCGTAGCCGTTGGCGGTGCACTGGACGTGCGTGGCGCCCGCGTCGACGGCGGCGAGGGTGTTGGCGACGGCGCAGCCCGTGTCGTCCTGGGCGTGGATGCCGAGCCGGGCGCCGGTGTCGGCGAGGACCGTGGAGACGACGGCCTGGATCTGGGCCGGGAGCATCCCGCCGTTGGTGTCGCAGAGGATGACCACGTCGGCGCCGGCCTCGGCGGCGGCCTTGACGACGGCCTTGGCGTACTCGGGGTTGGCGCGGTATCCGTCGAAGAAGTGCTCGCAGTCCACGAAGACCCGGCGGCCCTGCTCGCGGAGGTGGGCGACGGTGTCGCGGACCATCTCCAGGTTCTCCTCCAGCGTGGTGCGCAGCGCGAGCTCCACGTGGCGGTCGTGGGACTTGGCGACCAGCGTGATCACCGGGGCGCCGGATTCCAGCAGCGCCTTGACCTGGGGGTCCTCGGCCGCAGAGCCGCCCGCCCGGCGGGTCGCGCCGAAGGCGACCAGCTCGGCGTTCTTGAACTCGATCTCCTGGCGGGCGCGGGCGAAGAACTCGGTGTCGCGGGGGTTGGCGCCGGGCCAGCCGCCCTCGATGAAGCCGACGCCGAACTCGTCCAGGTGCCGGGCGATGGTCAGTTTGTCGGCGACCGTCAGGTTGATGCCTTCACGCTGTGAACCGTCGCGCAGCGTGGTGTCGAAGACATGGAAGCTGTCGTCGGTGGGCTTGGCCTTGGTGGTCATTGCTGCTCTGACTCCTGTCGGATGAGTGGATCCGGACGGCTGGGCCGTGTCCGGCGGATCAGGGCCGGGGTCGCGACGCCTGGCACGGCACCTCGCCGCGTTGCCGAACCGCCCTAATCGCTCCGCGATGAGGACGCTCCGGCGCCTTGCGATGCACCGCACCAGACGCCGCGCCCTACCCGACCCTGATCTGCCGGACACGGCCCGGCTCCACTTGCCCCCATCATCCCGTGCGCCGCGTTCGCCGGCCGAGGTGGCGGCCGGAAAACAAAAAACCCCTCGCGGGTGCGAGAGGTCTGCGCGCGGGTCTGGGGCACGGTGGCCGTGCCGTACGTGGTGGTACGGGACGGTCACTGCGGACCGGCGCGCCTGCTGCCAATAATCATGACGAACGAGGGCACGGAAGCAGTCTGGCACAGGACCGCCGCCGTGAACCGGCCGTCTCAGGATGCGGGCGTACGGAGAGCCCCCGGCGGGACACCGGGGGCTCTCCGTACCGGGTGCTCACGCCAGGGAGTGCATCCAGCCGTGGGTGTCCTCGGCGGTGCCGCGCTGGATGTCCAGCAGGCGCTCGCGCAGCTTGAGGGTGACCGGGCCGGGGGTGCCGTCGCCCTGGGTCCACTCGCCGCCCGCGCTCTTCACCGTACCGACGGGGGTGATGACGGCGGCGGTGCCGCAGGCGAAGACCTCGGTGAGGGTGCCGGCGGCGGTGTCCTCGCGCCACTGGTCGATGGAGACGCGGGCCTCCTCCGAGGTGTGGCCGAGGTCGCCGGCCAGCTTGAGGAGCGAGTCCCGGGTGATCCCGGCGAGCAGGGAGCCGGTGAGGGACGGGGTGACGATCTTGTCCCCGTACACGAAGTAGAGGTTCATGCCGCCCAGCTCCTCCACCCACTTGTGCTCGACGGCGTCGAGGTAGGCGACCTGGTCGCAGCCCTTGGCGGCGGCCTCGGCCTGGGCGAGGAGGGAGGCGGCGTAGTTGCCGCCGGTCTTGGCGTCGCCCATGCCGCCGGGGACGGCGCGGACCCGGTCCTCGGAGAGCCAGATGGAGACGGGCTTCACACCGCCGGGGAAGTAGGCGCCGGCCGGCGAGGCGATGACCAGGAACAGGTACTCGTTGGACGGCCGCACGCCGAGGCCGACCTCGGTCGCGATCATGAAGGGGCGCAGGTACAGGGACTCCTCGCCGCCGTGGGCCGGGACCCAGGCCGCGTCCTGCTGGACGAGCGCGTCACAGGCCGCCACGAACGTCTCGACCGGCAGCTCCGGCATGGCGAGGCGGCGGGCCGAGGAGCGGAAGCGCTCGCCGTTGGCCTCGGGGCGGAAGGTGGCGACGGAGCCGTCGGGCTGCCGGTACGCCTTCAGGCCCTCGAAGATCTCCTGGCCGTAGTGGAGCGTCATGTTGGCCGGGTCGATCGACAGCGGCGCGTACGGCACGAGCTGAGCGTCGTGCCAGCCGCGGCCTTCGGTCCACTTGATCGTCACCATGTGGTCGGTGAAGTAGCGGCCGAATCCGGGCTGGGCCAGGATCGCCTCGCGCTCCGCGTCGGACAGCGGGTTCGCGGAGGGCTTGAGCTCGATCGTGGTCGTCATGAGTGCGTGTCCTTCACCGTGATGTGTGTGTAGGACCGCGTGCACGCCTTCAGGTGCTAGGACGTCCGAGCTTCGCTGCGAGCCACGGCCCCGTTCGATTATTGCTCGAAGGCTGCCGTGCACGAAATGGCGTGATTGCGGTCCAGGGTTCGATGGTGACACCCGGGGCCGCACAGGAGAAGCCGCCGGGTGCGTCTGCGACCCGGCGGCTTCTGTGGGAGTCGTCGGGTCAGCCCGCTACGCGTACCGCGAGGGCGTCGCCGATCTCATCGGTCGTACGGGCACCGTCGCGCTCCGCCAGGTCGGCGGAGACGGCGTCCTCGATGCGCGCGGCCTCGGCCTCGTAGCCGAGGTGGCGCAGCAGGAGGGCGACGGAGAGGATTGTGGCGGTCGGGTCCGCCTTGCCCTGCCCCGCGATGTCGGGGGCGGAGCCGTGGACCGGCTCGAACATCGACGGGAAGGCGCCCGTCGGGTTGATGTTGCCGGAGGCGGCCAGGCCGATGCCGCCGGAGACGGCCGCGGCGAGGTCGGTGAGGATGTCGCCGAAGAGGTTGTCGGTGACGATGACGTCGAAGCGCTCCGGCTGCGTGACGAAGAAGATCGTCGCGGCGTCGACGTGCAGATAGTCGGTGGTGACCTGCGGGTACTCCGCGGCGACCCGGTCGAAGATGTTCTTCCACAGGTGGCCCGCGTACACCAGGACGTTGTTCTTGTGGACCAGCGTCAGCTTCTTGCGGGGGCGGGCGGCGGCGCGCTCGAAGGCGTCCCGGACGACCCGCTCGACGCCGAGGGCGGTGTTGAGGCTGACCTCGGTGGCGACCTCGTGCTCCGTACCGGTGCGCAGCGAGCCGCCGTTGCCGGTGTACGGGCCCTCGGTGCCCTCGCGGACGACGACGAAGTCGATGTCCGGGCGGCCGGCCAGCGGGGTCTCGGTGTTCGGGAAGAGCTTCGACGGCCGCAGGTTGATGAAGTGGTCGAAGGCGAAGCGCAGCTTCAGCAGCAGCCCCCGCTCCAGGACGCCGGACGGCACCGACGGGTCGCCGATCGCGCCGAGCAGGATGGCGTCGTGCCCCTTGAGGGCGTCGAGCTCCGCGTCCGGAAGGGTCTCACCGGTGCGGTGCCAGCGCCGGGCGCCAAGGTCGTACTCCTTGGTCTCCAGCTTCACATCCTGCGGGAGAACAGCGTTGAGGACCTTGAGGCCCTGGGCCACGACCTCCTGGCCGATACCGTCACCGGGGATCACTGCGAGATTGATGCTGCGAGACATGCTGGCACCCTACTGCTCGTCCCACCCCATGACACATCCCGTCCATCATGCGGACATCGGGGCGGCTGTACGTGTACCGGTCACCCATGCGACCGGGGCCGGGCCGGGCGGGCCGGCGCGTCCCGGTCAGTGGCCGGTGGAGCCGCCGTTGTCCCTGCGGTCGAGGGCGCGCTGCAGCGCGGCGGCGGCGGCCTGCCGCTCCGACTCGGTGGGGCGGTGGGCGTGACGGACACGGCGGCGGGTGGTGGTCTCGGCCATGGTGGATCGACTCCTTGAGATCGCGCGGATTTCGAGATCGAACAGCGTGGGGTGATGTCGAGATCAGTGATTTCGAGGCGCCGGAAGGGGCGGGGAACGACGCGCCGCAGGGGTTGCCTGCGCGGGGCGCGTGCTCTCGACCGCCAGTCGCTGGATCTAGCGAGACGTTCGGCTCCTACAAAGCTAGAACAGCGGAGCCGGTCTGTCTCCACAATTACTCGGACTTCCTACTATCTGAGACGGCGCCCCCGGGCCGGCCCCTGCGCCCGCCCACGTACTCAGGCGGAGTTGAGTACCAGGGCCGTGCCGAAAGAACGTGCGCCGCACGAGAGTTGCAGCCATGAACGGCCTCTACGCTCTCAAGCCCTGGTACGCGGACCGGCTCTCCGGCGTCCGCGCCTCGCTGGTCCGCCGTGAGGTGTCGCCCGACACCCTCACCGCCGCCGGGGTGGCCGCCGCGGCCGGTGCCGCCGCCGCCCTGGCCTGGCTGCCCGCCCCGGCCGCCGCCCTGCCGGTCGCCGTCCTGCTCGCGGCGCGGCTCGCCTTCGCCAACCTGGACGGGGCGCTCGCCCGGGACACCGGCCGCACCACCCGGCGCGGCGCCGTCCTCAACGAGCTGGGCGACCGGGTCGCCGACCTGGTCGTGCTGGCCGGCTTCCTGACGCTCGCCCCGCTCTGGCTGGTCGCGGCGGCGGGTCTCGCGGCCACGCTGCCCTCCTGGGTGTCGCTGGCCGGGGCCGCCGCCGGGGCACCCCGCCGCAACGGGGGTCCGGTCGGCAAGACCGAGCGCTGCCTCCTCGTGGTGATCGCCGCCGCGAGCGGCTGGGCGGTCCCGGTGCTGGCCGTGATCGCCGTCGGGTCCCTGCTCACCGCCGCCCTTCGGCTGGCCGGCCTCTGGCGGGAGCTGGCATGAGCGCCGCACTGATCGCCGAGGAGGCCGCCGCCCGCGCGGTCCCGCTGGTCGCGGGCGTGCTGGGCGCGGGCGGGGTCGCCGTCGCGGCGCTGCCCGCGAAGGTCCGGATGCGCGCCGAGCTGCGCCGGCGCTGGCGGACCTGGGCCGTGGTCGCGCCGGTCTTCCTGGGCGCGTTCTTCCTGGGCGGCGGCGGCACGTACGCGCTGGCGGCCGGTCTCGGTGTGGTCGCGGCCGGCGAGTACGCCCGGATGGCGGGCCTGCGCCGGGGCGACCTGGCCGTGCTCGCGGCGGCCTCGGCCGCGCTCCCGGCCCTCGCCTGGCTCGCCCCGCGCACGCTGGACCTGCGGGCGGCGGCCCTGCTGCTCGTCGCGGCGGCGCTGCCCTCCGTGCTGGGCGGGGACGACCGCACGGGCTTCACCCGCACCGCCCGGACCGCCTTCGGGCTGCTGTGGATACCGGTCGCGCTGACCGGTCTGGTCACGCTCGGGGACACCGCGGTCGCGGTGGGCCTGGCGGTGGCCCTGGGCGACGTCGGCGCCTGGTGCGGCGGTACGGCGCTGGGGCGGCGCGGTCCGCTCGCCCGGCCGCTGTCGCCGCTCTCCCCGAACAAGACGTGGGCGGGGGTGCTGGGCGCGGCCGTCGCCACCGGGGCGCTGCTGCTCGTGCTCGGCGCGTTCACCCCGCCGCTGTGGGCGGCCGTGGTCGGCGGGTGCGTGCTCGGCGACCTCGTCGAGTCGATGGTCAAGCGCGAGTCCGGGGTCAAGGACGCGGGCAGCTGGCTGCCGGGCTTCGGCGGCCTGCTCGACCGGATCGACTCCCTGCTGGTGGCCCTGCTCCTGGCGATGGTGACGACGTGAAGCCTCTGGGAAGCACGCGTGTACGCACCTCCGGTGTCCTCCCGGTCCGCTCCCGGGCCGCCTCCGCCCTGCGGCGCGGCCTGTGGTGGTGCGTGCTCAGCCTCACCGGCGGCATCGAGCGGCGCGGGCGGCTGCCGCGCGGCGGCTGCGTGGTCGTCGCCAACCACACCTCGCACGCGGACACGGCGGCGCTCCTGGCCGCGCTCGACGCCCGGCACGGCCCGGCGATCGGCGCGGCGGCGGACTACTGGTTCGCGTCCCCCTGGCGGCGCCGGATCTGCCGCAGGCTGGCGGCCGGCTTCCCGGTCCGGCGGGCGGGCGGCGGGACGGCGGACCTGCTGGCGATGACCGGCGACCTGCGTGCGGGCCGGGCGGTCGTGCTCTTCCCGGAGGGGACCCGCGCCGAGGACGGCACGCTCGGCTCCTTCCACAAGGGCGCGCTGGTCCTGGCCGAGGAGGCGGGCGTGCCGGTGGTGCCGGTGGGCATCGCGGGCACGGACCGGCTGCTGCCCAAGCACGGCCGGCTGTGCTCGTCCCTGGTCCGGGTGGCGATCGGGGAGCCGCTGCCCTGCGGGGCCACCCCCGAGGAAGCCCGGGACGCGGTGCGCGGACTGCACGACCGGACGGCCGCGGAACCGCTGCGGGACTCCGGGGTGCGCCGGCGGGTGGCCTCGGTCGTCACGTCCCGGGCGGGGCTGCCGCTGGCCTTCTGCTGGGCGTTCGCGGAGGCGCTGAGCTGGCCGCTGATGCCGGAGCTGCTGCTGGCCGCGGTCTGCGTGGCGGTGCCGCGCGCGGCCCTCAGGATGTCGCTGGGGGCGCTGGCCGGGAGCCTGGTGGGCGGGCTGCTCGCGCTGCACATGGCGGCGGCGGGCGCGCATCTGCCGGCGCCGCTGACCACGGACCGGATGCGGGTGGAGGTGCGCGCGGAGCTGGCGGTGGAGGGCGCGTCGGCCGTCCGCCACCAGCCGTGGAACGGCATCCCGTTCAAGGTGTACGGGGCGGAGGCGGGCCGGGCTTCGGTGCCCGCGGCGGACTGGGTGGCCGCTTCGGCGGCGGCGCGGGGCGCGCGGACGCTCACGGTGGGGCTCGCCCTCGGCGCGTCCGGGCTGCTGCTGCGCCGCCACCGCCGGCTGTACGGGCTCTACCTGGCGCTGCTCGGCGGCGGGTTCGCGGTGGGGCTCGGGCTGATCGTGCGCGGGTGGAGCTGAGCCGCGTATGGAAACCGCCCCCCGTCCGGCAGGGGAACCGGACGGGGGGCGGGAATCGGGGCGGGGCGACGGGCGCCCCGGAGGGCGTCAGCCCTGGTGGGGGTAGGTGTACTCGGTCGGCGGGACCAGGGTCTCCTTGATGGCCCGGGTGAGGGTCCAGCGCTGGAGGTTCTGGGGGGCGCCGGCCTTGTCGTTCGTCCCCGAGGCACGGCCGCCGCCGAAGGGCTGCTGGCCGACGACGGCTCCGGTCGACTTGTCGTTGATGTAGAAGTTGCCCGCGGCGTACCGCAGCTTCTCCATCGTGTACGCGGCAGCCGCGCGGTCGTTCGCGATGACGGACCCGGTCAGGGCGTAGTCGGAGACCGACTCCATCTGCTCCAGCATCGCGTCGTACCGGTCGTCCTCGTAGACGTGCACGGCGAGGATCGGGCCGAAGTACTCGGTCGTGAAGACCTCGTTCTCGGGGTCGGTGCACTCGATGACGGTCGGGCGGACGAAGTAGCCCACCGAGTCGTCGTAGGTGCCGCCCGCGACGATCGTGCAGGCCGGGTCGGCGGCGGCGCGGTCGATCGCGGCCTTGTTCTTCGCGAAGGAGCGGTCGTCGATGACGGCGCCCATGAAGTGCGACAGGTCGGTGACGTCGCCCATGGTGATGGAGTCGACCTCGGCCGCGAACGCCTCCTTGAAGCCCGAGTTCCAGATGGAGGCCGGGATGTAGGCGCGCGAGGTCGCCGAGCACTTCTGGCCCTGGTACTCGAAGGCGCCGCGGGTCAGCGCGGTCTTCAGGACGGCCCGGTCGGCCGACGGGTGGGCGACGACGAAGTCCTTGCCGCCGGTCTCGCCGACCAGCCGCGGGTAGGTGCGGTAGTTGGCGATGTTGTTGCCGACGGTCTTCCACAGGTGCTGGAAGGTCGGGGTGGAGCCGGTGAAGTGGATGCCGGCCAGGTCGCGGTGGTTCAGGGCCACCTCGGAGACGGCGATGCCGTCACCGGTCACCAGGTTGATGACGCCCTTGGGCAGACCGGCCTCCTCCAGCAGCTGCATGAGCAGCACGGCGGCGTGGGTCTGCGTCGGGGACGGCTTCCACACGACGACGTTGCCCATGAGGGCGGGCGCGGTCGGCAGGTTGGCGGCGATGGCCGAGAAGTTGAACGGCGTGATCGCGTAGACGAAGCCCTCCAGCGGGCGGTGGTCCATGCGGTTCCACACGCCCGGGGAGTTGGCCGGGGGCTGCTCGGCGAGGATCTGGCGCGCGTAGTGCACGTTGAAGCGCCAGAAGTCGACCAGCTCGCAGGGGCAGTCGATCTCGGCCTGCTGGGCGGTCTTGCCCTGGCCGAGCATGGTGGAGGCGGCCAGCGTCTCGCGCCACGGACCGGACAGCAGTTCGGCGGCGCGCAGGATGATCGCGGCGCGGTCGTCGAAGGACATCGCGCGCCAGGCCGGGGCGGCGGCCAGGGCGGCGTCGATCGCGTCCTGGGCGTCCTGCTCGGTGGCGCCGGCGAAGGTGCCGATGACGGCCTTGTGGTTGTGGGGCTGCACGACGTCGATGCGCTCGCCGCCGCCCATCCGCTTCTCGCCGCCGATGGTCATCGGCAGGTCGATGGGGTTCTGGCTGAGCTCCTTGAGCTTGGCCTCCAGGCGGGCGCGCTCCGGGGAGCCCGGGGCGTAGGAGTGGACCGGCTCGTTGACCGGCGCGGGGACCTGGGTCACAGCGTCCATGGGTTCCGATGCTCCTTCAGTCAGTCGTTGGGAGGGGGGCGGGGGTGCTCAGCCCTTGGTGAGGATGGAGCGGCCGAAGAACAGCAGGTTGGCCGGCTTCTCGGCGAGGCGGCGCATGAAGTACCCGTACCAGTCGGTGCCGTACGCGGTGTAGACGCGCATGCGGTGGCCCTCGGCCGCGAGCCGGATGTGCTCGTCGCTGCGGATGCCGTACAGCATCTGGAACTCGTACTCGTCCAGCTTGCGGCCGGCCTGGCGGCCCAGCTCCTGGGCGATGGCGATCAGGCGGGGGTCGTGGGACCCGATCATCGGGTAGCCCTCGCCCCGCATCAGGATCTTCAGGATGCGGACGTACGCCTTGTCGATCTCGGCCTTGTCCTGGTACGCGACGGAGGCGGGCTCCTTGTAGGCGCCCTTCACGATGCGCACGCGGCTGCCGGCGGCGGCGAGGCGGCGGGCGTCCTCCTCGGTGCGGAAGAGGTACGCCTGGATGACGCAGCCGGTCTGCGGGAAGTCCTTCCGCAGCTCCTCGTGGATGGCGAACATCGAGTCGAGGGTGGTGTGGTCCTCGGCGTCCAGGGTGACCGTGGTGCCGATCGCGGCGGCGGCCTCCACGACCGGGCGCACGTTGGCCAGGGCCAGCTCGTGGCCGCCGTCCAGCGATTGGCCGAACATGGACAGCTTGACGGACATCTCCGCCCGGGTGCCCAGGCCGAGGTCCTTGAGGCGCTCGACGAGCTCCAGGTACGCGTCGCGCGCGGCGGCGGCCTGCTCGGGCGTGGTGATGTCCTCGCCGACGACGTCGAGGGTGACTTCCAGACCCTTGCCGGCGGCGTCCTCGATGACCGGGACGACCTGGTCGACCGTCTCACCGGCGATGAAGCGGTCCACGACCTGCTTGGTGCCGGGCGCGGCCGAGATGAACCGGCGCATCTTGTCGCTTCGCGACGCGGCGAGAATCACGGGACCCAGCACGGGGCACCTCCACGGAAAGTACGAACGAAGCCACACCGCCGTATATGCCGTGTAACGAACATAAGCGGTACAGCACGGAGAACCACCGTGAAATCTAAGGATCGCGCCGATTCCCTGCCATCGACAGCTGCCACACATCCGTGGACTGGATCTCAGACATATGTCTGAAGGGGTGCGAGAATGGCCGGGTGAAGGGCGATTACCAGGAGCTGGTGGACGAGATCTCCGCGCTGCTCGGCGTCCCCGCGACGCTGGAGAACCGGGATTTCGGCCTGGTCGCCTTCGGGGCCCACGACAGCGACGACACCACGGCGATGGACCCGGTCCGCACCCGGTCGATCCTCACCCGCCGCTCCACCCCGGCGGTCCGCGCCTGGTTCGAGAACTTCGGCATCACCCGCGCCACCGGCCCCCTGCGCATCCCGGCCGCCCCCGAGGCCGGCGTCTACCGCGACCGCATCTGCCTGCCGGTACGCCATCGGGGTGTGGTGCTCGGTTACGTATGGCTGCTCGACGCCGACCCGGGGCCGACCGACCGCCAGCTCGACGCGGCGATGGACGTCGCCGCCCGGATCGGCGCGCTGCTGGCCGACGAGGAGCGGGCGGGCACCGACCTGTCCCGGGAGTTCGGCGCGGTGCTGGCCGCCGGGCGCGGCTGGCAGCGTGACATGGCGGTGGCCGCGCTCGCCGAGGCCCTGGGCCCCGACGCGGACGGGCTGCACACCGTGGTGTGCGTGGCCCCGTGGCCGGACGGCGCGCCCGCCGTGCGCACCGTCCCCTCGGCGGCGGCGTTGACCGGGGCCTCGCTGCCGGGCCGGTCCGGGCCGCCCGCGCTGGCGGCGCTGATCCGGCTGCGGTCGCCGGAGGTCCTGGACCCGGCGCTCACCGCGGCCGGCCGGCTGCGCGCCACCGCCGGGGAGACGGCCACCGCCGGGATCGCGGTCCCGCGCCGGGGCCTCACGGAGCTGGCGGACGCCTGGCAGGAGGCGTCCGCGGCGGCCCGGGCCGCGGCGGCGGAGACCCGGTTCGGCCCGGTCGCCGACTGGACGGCCATCGGCCCGTACCGCACGCTGACCGCGCTCGCCCCGGACGGCCTGCCCGACCCGGCCGTGCGTCCCCTGCTGACCCCGGCGCAGCGGGACCTGGCCCGGACCGCGGAGGTGTTCCTGGACTGCGCGGGCCAGGCGTCCCGGACCGCGGCCGAGCTGGGCATCCACCGTCAGACGCTGTACTACCGCCTCTCCCGCGTCCAGCAGCTCACCGGCCTCGACCTGAACGACGGCGAGGACCGGCTGCTGCTGCACATGGCCCTGAAGGCGGCCCGGCTCTGAGGCTCAGTTCGCGGGGCCGCGCCCTTCCAGGACGACCTTCAGGCCGTCCGTCAGGTCCTGGGCGGACGGCGCCGAATCGGGGTCCATCAGCCACTGGACCATGACCCCGGCCAGCAGGGCCTGGATGAAGAGGCCGGCGACGCGGGCGCGCTCGGGGTCGGTCTCCGGGTCGATGCCCATCATGCCCTCGGCGAGTCCGTCGCGTCCGGCACGCTGCGGTCCGATGAGGGCCTTGCGCAGCTCGGGGTCGGAGTCGATCCGGGAGATGACCTCCATCTGGAGCTGCCAGACGGCCCGGGTCTGCTCATAGGTCCCGATCACCCGCTCCCAGGTCTCGCGGAACTGGTCGAGCGGTGGGGCGGGGACCTCCGGCGCCGCCGCCCCCTCGGAGCCCTCCCCGTCCGGGGCGAATCGTTCGCCCCACTCCTCGGTCAGCTTGATGAAGGCGAGGTTGAGCAGCGCGTCCTTCGAGCCGTAGTGGTAGCCGATGGAGGCGAGGTTCGTGCCGGACGCGGCCACGATGTCGCGCGCCGTGGTGCGCGCGTACCCCTTCTCCAGCAGGCAGCGCTTGGCGCCTTCGAGCAGATCCTCACGATGTCCCATGACAGCAGCGTACCCGGCATGCAGACGCGTGTGTAAGACGCGCGTCTACATACCGGGTACGGGTGGGACTCGTGCGGTGCGCGAGGTCAGTCGGTGAGGTTCACCGAGCGGGCCGAGGCGGCGCCGATCTCCGAGGAGATCTCGGTCAGCACGGCCGCCGGGACGTCGTCGTCCACGGTGAGGACGACCAGCGCCTCGCCGCCCACGTCGGCGCGGGAGACCTGCATGCCCGCGATGTTGAGACCGGCCTCGCCGAGGATGCGGCCGACCGTGCCGACGACGCCGGGGCGGTCCTCGTAGCGGAGCACGATCATGTGGTCGGCGAGCGCCAGGTCCACGTCGTGCTCACCGATCGCGACGATCTTCTGGAGATGCTTGGGGCCGGCCAGCGTGCCGGAGACCGCGACCTCCTGGCCGTCGGCCAGGGTGCCCCGGACGGTGACGACGTTGCGGTGCTCGGCCGACTCGGAGCTGGTGGTGAGGCGCACCTCGACGCCGCGCTCCTGGGCGAACAGCGGGGCGTTCACATACGACACCGTCTCGTCCACGACGTCCTCGAACACGCCCTTGAGCGCGGAGAGTTCGAGCACCTTGACGTCGTGCTGGGTGATCTCGCCGTAGACCTCGACGTCGAGGCGGGCGGCGACCTCGCCGGCCAGCGCGGTGAAGATCCGGCCCAGCTTCTCGGCGAGCGGCAGGCCGGGGCGCACGTCCTCGGCGATGACGCCGCCCTGGACGTTGACCGCGTCCGGGACCAGCTCACCGGCGAGCGCCAGGCGCACGGACTTGGCGACCGCGATGCCCGCCTTCTCCTGGGCCTCGTCGGTGGAGGCGCCGAGGTGCGGGGTGCAGACGACCTGGTCGAACTGGAAGAGCGGGGAGTCCGTGCAGGGCTCCTTCGCGTACACGTCGAGGCCGGCGCCGGCGACGCGGCCCTCCTTGAGCGCGGAGGCCAGCGCCTCCTCGTCCACGATCCCGCCGCGCGCGGCGTTGACGATGCGCACGGTGGGCTTCACCTTGTGCAGCGCCTCGTCACCGATCAGGCCCAGCGTCTCCGGAGTCTTCGGGAGGTGCACGGTGATGAAGTCGGAGACCTCGAGGAGCTCGTCCAGCGAGAGGAGCTTGACGCCCATCTGCGCGGCGCGCGCGGGCTGCACGTAGGGGTCGTAGGCGACGATCTTCATGCCGAAGGCGGACATGCGCTGCGCGACCAGGACGCCGATGCGGCCGAGGCCGACGACGCCGAGGGTCTTCTCGCTCAGCTCCACGCCGGTGTACTTCGAGCGCTTCCACTCGCCGTTCTTCAGGGCGGTGTTGGCCTGCGGGATGTGGCGCGCGGTGGCCACGAGCAGACCGCAGGCCAGCTCGGCGGCGGTGACGATGTTGGAGGTCGGGGCGTTCACGACCATCACGCCGGCCTTGGTGGCGGCGGAGACGTCGACGTTGTCCAGACCGACGCCCGCGCGGGCGACGACCTTCAGCTTGTTCGCGGCGGCGATGGCCTCGGCGTCGACCTTGGTGGCGGAGCGCACCAGGATGGCGTCGACATCGGCGATGGCGGGGATCAGCTCGGCGCGGTCCGCGCCGTTGCAGTGCCGGATCTCGAAGTCCGGGCCCAGGGCGTCCACCGTGGCGGGCGACAGCTCTTCAGCGATGAGTACGACAGGTTTCGAGCTCACGTGAGTCCTCACAGATCCAGTGCGGACGGCCGTCCCGACGGCCGCAGGCGTGGAGGGGCTTGCCGCGTGGAAGACGCACGACACTGTGGGCCTGACGCGTGTATGTGGAGCAGTGTAGTCATGCGCGAGACCCCGATCAGCGCCCCTTCGGAAGGATCACCCGCACGAGTGCGTGGGCCCCGGGGGCGGGGGTGACCCGCCCCCGGGGCCCGGGCCTTACGCGTCCTCGTCGTTGACCCAGCTCATGAGCTTGCGCAGCTCGCGGCCGGTGGTCTCCAGCAGGTGGTCGCCGTCGGCCTTCTTGTACTCGTTGTACTTGGGCAGACCGTTGTGGTACTCGGCCATCCAGTTCTTGGCGAAGGTGCCGTCCTGGATCTCGGCGAGCACCTTCTTCATCTCGGCCTTGGTGGCGTCCGTGATGATGCGCGGGCCGGTGACGTAGTCGCCCCACTCGGCGGTCTCCGAGATGGACCAGCGCATCTTCTCCAGGCCGCCCTCGTACATGAGGTCCACGATGAGCTTCAGCTCGTGCAGGCACTCGAAGTAGGCGATCTCCGGCTGGTAACCGGCCTCGGTCAGGGTCTCGAAACCGGCCTTGACCAGGGCGGCGGTGCCACCGCAGAGGACGGCCTGCTCGCCGAAGAGGTCGGTCTCGGTCTCCTCGGTGAAGGTCGTCTTGATGACGCCGGCGCGGGTGCCGCCGATGCCCTTGGCGTACGACAGGGCGAGCGCCAGGCCGTTGCCCGTCGCGTCCTGCTCGACGGCCACGATGCACGGGACGCCGCGGCCCTCCTCGTACTGGCGGCGGACCAGGTGGCCCGGGCCCTTGGGGGCGACCATGCAGACGTCGACGTCGGCCGGCGGCTTGATGAAGTCGAAGCGGATGTTCAGGCCGTGGCCGAAGAACAGCGCGTCGCCCTTCTTCAGGTTGTCCTTGATGGACTCCTCGTAGACCTGGGCCTGGATCGGGTCCGGGACGAGGATCATGATGACGTCGGCCTCGGCGGCGGCCTCGGAGGGGGTCACCACGCGCAGGCCCTGCTCCTCGGCCTTGGCCTTGGACTTGGAACCCTCGTGCAGACCGACACGGACGTCGACACCCGAGTCACGCAGCGACAGCGCGTGGGCGTGGCCCTGGCTGCCGTAGCCGATGACCGCGACCTTGCGGCCCTGGATGATGGACAGGTCGGCATCGTCGTCGTAGAACAGCTCGGCCACTGGGTCTTCTCCTTGGTGTGCAGGTGTTGCGTCCCACCGTACGGCGGGGTGCGTCAGATACGTTTTCGGGTCTCGCCATGCGAGCGGTGTCGGCAGGACGGCGGGTCCCGGGGGTTTTACGCCGTGCGGTCGAGGGCGCGCAGGGACCGGTCGGTGATCGAGCGCGCGCCGCGCCCTATGGCGATGGTGCCGGACTGGACGAGCTCCTTGATGCCGTACTGCTCCAGCATCTTGAGCATCGCCTCCAGCTTGTCGGCGCCGCCGGTCGCCTCGATCGTGACGGCCTCGGGCGAGACGTCGACGGTCTTGGCGCGGAACAGCTGGACGATCTCGACGATCTGGGAGCGGGTCTCGTTGTCGGCGCGGACCTTCACCAGGACGAGCTCGCGCTGGATCGCAGCGGACGGCTCGAGTTCGACGATCTTGAGGACGTTGACCAGCTTGTTGAGCTGCTTGGTGACCTGCTCCAGCGGCAGGTCCTCGACATTCACGACGATGGTGATGCGGGAGATGTCGGGGTGTTCGGTGGTGCCGACCGCGAGCGAGTCGATGTTGAAGCCGCGGCGGGAGAACAGGGCGGTGATCCGGGCCAGGACACCGGGCTTGTTCTCGACCAGGACGGAGAGCGTGTGCTTGGTGGACATGGAAGTCGGTCTCTCTCTGTCTCTCAGTCGTCTTCGTTGTCGCCGAAGTCGGGGCGGACGCCCCGGGCGGCCATGACCTCGTCGTTGGAGGTGCCGGCGGCGACCATCGGCCACACCATGGCGTCCTCGTGGACGATGAAGTCGATGACGACCGGGCGGTCGTTGATCGCGTTCGCCTCGGCGATGACCTTGTCCAGGTCGGCCGGGTCCTCGCAGCGGATCGCGTAGCAGCCCATGGCCTCGGAGAGCTTCACGAAGTCCGGGACGCGGGTGCCCTTGTTGGGCGGGGTCTCGCCGTCCGGGCCCGCGTGCAGCACGGTGTTGGAGTACCGCTGGTTGTAGAACAGGGTCTGCCACTGGCGGACCATCCCGAGCGCGCCGTTGTTGATGATGGCGATCTTGACCGGGATGTTGTTCAGGGCGCAGGTGGTCAGCTCCTGATTGGTCATCTGGAAGCAGCCGTCGCCGTCGATCGCCCAGACCGTGCGGTCGGGCATGCCGGCCTTGGCGCCCATCGCGGCGGGGACCGCGTAGCCCATGGTCCCGGCGCCGCCGGAGTTGAGCCAGGTGGCGGGCTGCTCGTACTGGATGAAGTGCGAGGCCCACATCTGGTGCTGGCCGACGCCCGCGGCGAAGATCGTGTCCGGCGGGGCGAGCTCGCCGATGCGCTGGATGACCTGCTGCGGGGAGAGGCTGCCGTCCTCGGGGAGGTCGTAGCCGAGCGGGTAGGTCTCGCGCCAGCGGTTGAGGTCCTTCCACCAGGCGCTGTAGTCCCCGGTGTTGCCCTCGGTGTGCTCGGCCTGGACGGCCTGGACCAGGTCGGCGATGACCTCGCGGGCGTCGCCCACGATCGGGACGTCGGCCGCGCGGTTCTTGCCGATCTCCGCCGGGTCGATGTCGGCGTGGACGACCTTGGCGTACGGGGCGAAGCTGTCGAGCTTGCCGGTCACGCGGTCGTCGAAGCGGGCGCCGAGGGCGACGATCAGGTCGGCCTTCTGGAGCGCGGTGACGGCGGTGACCGCACCGTGCATACCGGGCATCCCCACGTGCAGCGGGTGGCTGTCGGGGAAGGAGCCGAGCGCCATCAGGGTGGTGGTGACGGGCGCTCCGGTCAGCTCGGCCAGCACCTTGAGTTCGGCGGTGGCCCCGGCCTTGATCACGCCGCCGCCCACGTAGAGCACCGGGCGCTTGGCCTGAGTGATGAGCTTGGCGGCCTCGCGGATCTGCTTGGCGTGCGGCTTGGTCACCGGGCGGTAGCCGGGCAGGTCCATGACCGGCGGCCAGCTGAAGGCGGTCTTCGCCTGGAGCGCGTCCTTGGCGATGTCGACCAGGACCGGGCCCGGGCGGCCGGTGGAGGCGATGTGGAACGCCTCGGCGATCGTGTGCGCGATGTCCTCGGCGCGGGTGACCAGGAAGTTGTGCTTCGTGATCGGCATGGTGATGCCGCAGATGTCGGCTTCCTGGAAGGCGTCCGTACCGATGGCGCCGGAGGCCACCTGACCGGTGATCGCGACCATCGGCACGGAGTCCATGGCCGCGTCGGCGATCGGGGTGACGAGGTTGGTGGCGCCGGGACCCGAGGTGACCATGCAGACCCCGACCTTGCCGGTGGCCTGCGCGTAACCGGTGGCCGCGTGACCCGCGCCCTGCTCGTGCCGGACCAGGATGTGACGGACGCGGGTGGAGTCCATCAGCGGGTCGTAGGCCGGGAGAATGCAGCCGCCGGGGAGGCCGAATACGGTGTCGGCGCCGACTTCCTCGAGAGAACGGATCAGGGACTGCGCGCCCGTGAGGTGCTCAACGGTGGCGGAGGGCGATCCGCCGCTACGGGCCCGCGGCTGGGGATGGTGGGCCCCGGTGGCCTGCTCGGTCATCGGCATTCTCTTCTCGAAGCTGAGGTTTGAAGCTGAGGTTTCTTGCGAGTGTTTTACGACGTTTTGCCTGGTCCGGTGCAACAAAAAACCCCTCGTGCCGTGAGGCAAGCGAGGGGAGCGCGCCGGTGCGGTCCGCAGAGTGTCATGGAGGGACTCTGCTTCAGCCGACGCGCTTTCCAAGTACGAGAATTCGGGTGCGCATGGCAATGACCCTCTCTCCGACGCACGCGGAGTGTCAAGTGGGTGGGACGGGTGTCTCACCATGTGAGCGGGTGAGGGACGGGATCACGCCGCCCGTGAGGACCGGCTGCGCGGGCACCCCGGCGGGCACCGGGAAGGTCCCGCGCACGAGGGCGCGGCGCAGCCGGTACTCGTCCAGCGGACCCGAGAAGGCCGCGCCCTGGCCGTGCGTACAGCCCATGGCGCGCAGGGCGAGGACCTGCTCCGGGACGTCCACGCCGTCGGCCACGGACTGCATGCCGAGGTCGCAGGCGATCCGGAGCAGCCCGCTGGTGATCTTGTGCAGCCGGGCCGACTCCACGACGCCCTCCACCAGGCCCCGGTCCAGCTTGAGCACGTCGATGGGGAGGCGGCGCAGGGCGTTGATCGCGGCGTAGCCGCTGCCGAAGCCGTCGAGCGCGATCCGGACGCCCAGCCGGCGCAGGGCGGCCAGACGCTGTTCCAGGTCGTCGAAGGAGACCCGGGGATCGCTGTCCGCGACCTCGATCATGAGCGCCCCGGAGGGCAGCCCGTACCGCGTGAGCAGCGCCTCGACGGAGCCGGCCGGGAAGCCCCGGTCGAGCAGCCTGCGGGCCGGGAGGCGGACGGACACCGCGGCCTGGTGGCCCGCCCTGGCCCGGTCGGCGGCCTGCTCGACGGCCTCTTCGAGGAGCCAGCGGCCCAGCTCGGCGGTGCGGTCGCCGTCCTCGGAGATCCGCAGGAACTCGGCGGGCGTGAACAGGATGCCCTGGGCGGAGCGCCAGCGGGCCTGGGCGGCGACGGCGGCCACCCGGCCGGTGGCCAGGTGCACCACGGGCTGGTGGAGGAGCGCGAACTCTCCGTCGCGCAGGGCGCCGCGCAGCCGGGTCGCCAGCTCGGAGCGGCGGACCACGTCGGCCTGCATCTGCGGGGCGTACAGCTCGACGCGGTTCTTGCCGCCGGCCTTGGCGCGGTACATGGCGAGGTCCGCGTTGCGCATGAGGTCGTTGGGGGTGATGCCGGGCTCGGCGAAGGCGACGCCGATGGAGGCGGTGACGCGGACCTCGCCGTCGCCGACGCGGTAGGGCTCGGAGAGCGTGAGGCGGAGCCGGTCGGCGATCTCGTGGACCTGGCACTCGCGGGCGTCCTGCTCGCGGCCGGCGTCCCCGACGATGAGGGCGGCGAACTCGTCGCCCCCGAGGCGGGCGGCGGTGTCCCCGGAGCGGACGGACTCGTGGAGGCGGCGGGCGGCCTGGACGAGCAGTTCGTCGCCCGCCTGGTGGCCGAGCCGGTCGTTGGCCGCCTTGAAGCCGTCCAGGTCGATGAAGAGGACGGCGGTGCCCGCGTCCCCGGCGCGGCGGCCGGAGAGCGCCTGGCGGACCCGGGCGGTGAACAGGGCCCGGTTGGGCAGGTCGGTGAGCGGGTCGTGCTCGGCGTTGTGCTGCAACTGGGCCTGGAGGCGGACGCGTTCGGTGACGTCCCGGCTGTTGAGGAGCAGGCCGCCCTGGTGGCGGTTGACGGTGGACTCGACGTTGAGCCAGTCGCCGGAGCCGGACCGGAAGCGGCACTCGATGCGCGTGGCAGGCTCCTCGCCGGGCGGGGCGGCGAGGAAGCGGCGGACCTCGTGGACGACGCGGCCGAGGTCGTCGGGGTGGATGATCGAGGACAGCTCGGTGCCGACCAGCTCGTCCGCGTCCCGCCCGTAGACACCGGCGGCTGCGGGGCTGACGTAGCGCAGGACTCCGCTGGGGGCGGCGATCATGATGACGTCGCTGGAGCCCTGCACCAGGGAGCGGAAGTGGTTCTCCTTCTGGGCCAGTTCCTGGGTGAGGGCGATGTTGTCGAGGAGCATGATGCCCTGGCGGACGACGAGGGCGAGGACCACCGTGCACCCGGTGAGGACGACGACGCGGTCCACCCGGCGGCCCTCGATCACGTTGTACAGGATGCCCAGGGTGCAGACGGCCGCGGCGAGATACGGGGTCAGCGCGGCCAGTGAGCCGGCGATGGGACGGCTGGTGGTGCGCGGCTCGGCCGGGTCCTCGCGCTCGCCCCCGCTCTCCCCCCGGGCGGTGTCGTCCGCGTCGCGCGCGGCGCCCCAGGGGGCGTACGCGAGGAGCAGCGAGCCGGCGAACCAGCCGGCGTCGAGCAACTGGCCCGAGTGGTACGTCTGGCGGAGCAGCGGCGAGGTGAACAGGGCGTCGCAGAGCACGGTCAGGGCGAGCGCGGCGATGGCGGTGTTCACCGCGGCGCGGTTGACGCTGGAGCGCCGGAAGTGCAGGGCGAGGACCATCGAGACGAGCACGATGTCGAGCAGCGGGTACGCCAGCGAGAGCGCGGCGCGGGCCACGCTGTCGCCCTCGATGTCCGCGACGTGCGCGGTGTGGGCGAGGGCGAGGCTCCAGGACAGGGTGAGCAGCGAGCCGCCGATCAGCCAGGAGTCGAGGGCCAGGCAGACCCAGCCGGCGCGGGTGACGGGCCGCTTGGCGAGGACGAGGAGTCCGACGATCGCGGGCGGCGCGAAGCAGAGGAAGAAGACGTCGGCGAGGGAGGGGCTCGGGACGCGGACCGCGCGCACGCACTCGTACCAGCCCCAGACGGCGTTGCCGCCCGAGGCCATCAGGGAGGAGAGCGCGAACAGCAGCCAGGCCGGGCGGAACCTCGGGTCGGCGACGCGGGCGAAGAGGAAGCAGGAGACGGCGGCGGCGAGGGCGGCGGCGCTCAGGCCGAAGTCCCCCATGAACAGGGCGACCTCGGCCGAGCCCCAGCCGGTGGCCGCGCCCACCGCGTATCCGCCGCAGACGAGACCGAGGACGAGCTGCGGGAGCAGCGCGGAGGTGCGGCCCGGCCCGGACTGCCGGGCGAGGAGCGCTCCGCGGGTGCTCGCCGGGGCGCTCACCGCGGGCCCCCCGAGGTCCCCGGCCGGCTGCGGCGCCGGCTCACCGGGCCCTCCGCGCGCCGTCGCCGGCCGCGTCGTGTCGGATCGTTCGCCCATCGGCCGTCCATCGCCCGTCGCCCCCTCGCGTGTGGCTGGCTCCCCGGCGCCGTCCCTGCCACGGCGCGACACCCCTTTCGGGACGATACACCAGACTCGTCACTCAGGGACATAGTTCCTCTACTCTCCGTGACGACCTGCGGTGTTGCGGCCACGGAGGGGAGCCGGACGTGCTCGTTGCGTGGTCAGCCGGTGGTGCGTACGACGTTGTCCAGCGGCTGCCCCGCGGCGAAGCGGGTGAGCTGTCCGGCGATCAGCCGCTTGGCGCGCGGCAGGAACGCGGAGGTGCTGCCGCCCACGTGCGGGGTGATGAGGACGTTCGGAGCATGCCAGAGGGGATGGCCGGAAGGCAGCGGTTCCGGGTCGGTGACGTCGAGGGCGGCGCGCAGCCGGCCGGACTCGAGTTCGGACAGCAGGGCCTTGGTGTCGACCACTCCGCCCCGGGCGACGTTGACCAGGAGCGCACCGTCGCGCATCGCGGCGAGGAACTCGGCGCCCACCAGCCCCTGCGTGGAGGGGTTGAGCGGGGTGGACAGGACGACCACGTCGGCCTCGGGCAGCAGGGCCGGCAGGTCGTCGAGCGTGTGTACGGGGCCGCGTGCGGTTGTCCGTGCGGAGCGCGCGACGCGTGCGACCCGCGCGCACTCGAACGGCACGAGCCGGTCCTCGATCGCCGAGCCGATCGATCCGTACCCCACGATCAGCACGGACTTGTCGGCCAGCGCCGGGTAGAACCCGGACCGCCACTCCTCGGCGTCCTGGCCGTGCACGAAGCCGGGGAGTCCGCGCAGCGAGGCCAGGATCAGAGCGAGGGTCAGCTCGGCGGTGGACGCCTCGTGGACGCCCTTGGCGTTGCAGACCCGTACACCGGCGTGGAGTCCGGCGAGGCCCGGCTCGACGTGGTCGGTGCCCGCCGAGAGCGTCTGCACGACCCGGACGCGGCTCATCGCACCGAGCGGCCGGACCGCGACCTCCATGCCCTTCATGTACGGGACGACGTAGTAGGCGCAGTCGGCGGGGTCGGCCGGGTAGTCCTCCCCGCCGTCCCAGAAGCGGTACGTCAGACCCTCGGGAAGCCCTTCGATCTCGTCGGCCGGGAGGGGCAGCCAGACCTCGGGGGCGGGGGCGGAGTGCGTGGTGGAAGTCATGGTCAGGAGGCTATGCGAAGCCCTCCGGGACGCAGAGGTTAGGTTGTTGTGGGTGCGAGGGAGGGTTCGGGGAGTTGGAGCGCAGGAGTCTCGGTGCGGCGGCGCTCGCCGTGGGTGCGGTCGGTCTCGGCTGCATGCCGATGAGCTGGGCGTACAGCGCCTCGCAGCAGCGGGGCGACCGTGCGCTGCGGGCGGTGCACGCGGCGCTGGACGCGGGGGTCGATCTGCTCGACACCGCCGACATGTACGGCCCGTTCACCAATGAGCTGTTGGTGGGGCGGGCGCTGAAGGGCCGTCGGGCCGAGGCGTTCGTCTCCACCAAGTGCGGGCTCCTGGTGGGTGATCAGCACATCGTGGCCAACGGCAGGCCGGGTTACGTGCGCCGGGCCTGCGACGCCTCGCTGCGGCGGCTCCAGACCGATGTGATCGACCTCTACCAGCTGCACCGCGCCGACCCGGAGGTGCCCGTCGAGGAGACGTGGGGCGCGATGGCCGAGCTGGTGGGCGCGGGCAAGGTGCGGGCGCTGGGCCTGTGCGCGGTCGGTGCGCGGGCGTCCCGGCGGCCGGGCTCCCGGATGCACGACGGAACGATCCGGCAACTGGAGCGGGTGCAGCAGGTGTTCCCGGTCAGCGCGGTGCAGGCGGAGCTCTCGGTGTGGTCGCCGCAGGCACTGGAGTCGCTGCTGCCGTGGTGCGCGGCCCGGGGCGTGGGCTTCCTGGCCGCGATGCCGCTGGGCAACGGCTACCTCACGGGGACGCTCACGCCGGGGCAGGGGTTCGAGCCGGAGGACCTGCGGGCCCGGCATCCCCGGTTCACGGCCGAGATGATGGCGGCGAACCAGCCGCTGGTGGTGGGGCTGCGCCGGGTCGCCGAGCGGCACGGGGCGACGCCCGCGCAGGCGGCCCTGGCCTGGGTGCTGCACCAGGGGCCCCAGGTGGTGCCGGTGCCCGGCACCAAGCGGGCGGACTGGGCGGTGGAGAACGCGGGCGCGGCCGGGCTGACGCTGACGGAACGCGACCTGGCGGAGATCGACGGGCTGCCGGCGCCGCGCGAGTCCTGGGACTGATCGTCCGGCGCGCCCCGGTCGCCGGTCCGGAAAGCACCCCGGTCCGGGCGGGCTCGGTGTAAGAACACAGGGGACAGGCGGCCGTTGAAGGGACAGGTGCGGTGTTGGGATCAGTGCAGGGGGCCGAGGGGCGTCGGACGGGCCGCGGCGGGGGCCGCCCCGGGGCACGGCGGGGCGCGGTGGCCGTGCTGGCGGCCGGCGCCCTGCTGATGGCCGCCGGGTGCAGCTCCCAGGAGGGCATGGAGAGTTCGGCGGGCCGGGGCGCGAGCTCCCCGGCCTCCTCCCCCTCCGCATCGGCCGCCGCGTCCCCGTCCCCGTCGCCGTCCGTCTCGCGCCCCCCGGCCGGCCGGCCCCCGGCCAAGGGCTCGGCGAAGGTGGTGTCGACGCTCACCGAAGGGCTGGACTCCCCGTGGGGGCTGGCCGCGCTCCCCGGCGGCGACCTCCTGGTGGGTTCCCGGGACAAGGGCACCATCACCCGGATCGACGCGGAGACCGGCAAGAAGAAGCTCCTGGGCACGGTGCCCGGGGTCGCCCCGGCCGGCGAGGGCGGGCTGCTCGGCCTCGCCGTGTCGCCCGACTTCGGCACGGACCACCAGGTGTACGCGTACTTCACCACCGCGTCGGACAACCGCATCGCCCGCATGATCTACGACGAGAACGGCTCGCCCGGCCGGCTGCTCGGCGCCCCGGACACCATCCTGCGCGGCATCCCCAAGGGCCAGATCCACAACGGCGGCCGGATCGCCTTCGGGCCCGACCGGGCGCTGTACGCGGGCACGGGCGAGACGGGCGACGACGGCCGCGCCCAGGACAAGGAGTCCCTGGCGGGCAAGATCCTGCGGATGACGCCCGACGGGGAGCCGCTGCACGGCAACCCGGAGGGCGACTCCGTGGTGTATTCGTACGGGCACCGCAATGTGCAGGGTCTCGCCTGGGACGCGGAGAAGCGGCTGTGGGCCTCCGAGTTCGGCCAGGACACCTGGGACGAGCTGAATCTGATCGAGCCGGGCGGCAACTACGGCTGGCCGGACGTCGAGGGCACCGCGCACGAGGAGGGCTTCCGCGACCCGGTCGCCCAGTGGAAGACCTCCGAGGCGTCGCCGAGCGGCATCGCGTACGTCAAGGGCTCCATCTGGATGGCCGGGCTGCGGGGCGAACGGCTGTGGCGCATCCCGCTCTCCCGCGAGGGCGGGGCCGCGAAGGAGCCCCTGGCCGACCCCCAGGCGTTCCTGGAGGGCGAGTACGGCCGGCTGCGCACGGTGCTCGCGGCGGGCGGCGACAAGCTGTGGCTGGTCACGAGCGAGACGGACAGCCGGGGCACGCCGAAGCCGGGGGACGACAGGATTCTGCTGGTCCAGGTGCGGTGAGCCGCCGTCTCAGCGCTGTTCCGGCACCGGGTAGAGCCTCAGCCGGTGGGCCAGGGCGGCGGCCTCGCCCCGGCCGGTCACGCCCAGCTTGGCCAGGATGTTGGAGACGTGGACGCTCGCGGTCTTCGGCGAGATGTACAGCTCCTCGGCGATCCGGCGGTTGGTGAGGCCCGCCGCGACCAGCCGGTGCACGTCCTGCTCGCGCGGGGTCAGCCCGAAGGACTCCACGGCGGCCGCGGCGGCCCGCAGCTGCTCCTCGGAGGGGTCCCGGGCGGTCCCGGGCTCGTCCGGGACGACGACCGCGGCCGGTAGCTCCTCGGCCCGGTCCTCGCCGCCCGCGCCGGCCAGGGCGATGCGGGCGCGGCCGGCCAGCAGCTCGATGGTCTCGGTGAGCGGGCGGGCCCCGAGCCGGACGGCGGTGCTGTGGGCGTCGCGCAGCAGGCCGGTGGCGGTGGCCCGGTCACCGGAGGCGACGAGCAGGGCCTCCGCCCAGCGGTGGTGGATCTGCGCCAGCTCGTACGGGCGGTGCAGCGGGGTGAACGCCCGGGCGGCGCCCTCCCAGTGGTCCGGGGTGTCGACGCCCTCGGCCCTCGCCAGTTCCGCCTCGATCAGGAGGGCGTAGGCGGACCAGACCGGCACCAGGACCGGCAGCCGCTTGAGGTGGCCCCGGACCAGGTCGAGGACGGCGGGGCGGCCCGGTTCGGTGGCGGGCAGGCCCCGGGCGTCGGCCTCGGCCGCCGCGACGGCGTGCAGCATCGGGAAGGCGTAGCGCTGGGTGCCGGTGGGGAAGCCCTCGGCGGCCTGCGCCTCGAAGGCGGCGCGCGCCTCGGGCAGCCGGCCCTGCAGCACGGCGATCTGGATGGCGTGGCGCACGGGGTTGATGAAGTGCTGTGGCTGGGGGTCGCTGGAGCCGAAGCAGCGCCGGGTCAGCGCGAGTTGCCGTTCGGCTTCGGCGAGGTCGCCCCGGGCGATGGCCAGCTCGGTACGGCGGGAGGCGACCAGGCCCTGGGACTTGCGGGACAGCGACTTGCGGGCGGCGGCCTCCGTGGTGGCCACGGCCTCGTCCCAGCGGCCCAGCGAGAACAGGGACATCCCCTGGTTGGTGCGGACCCACGCCTCCATGTCCGCGACACCGTGCTCGTGGCAGATGCGGATGCCGTGGTCGGCGGCGGCCACCGCTTCGAGGGAGCGGCCCATGGCCTCCAGGGTGGACGGCAGGTTGATGCTGGCTCGGCCCATGATGTCGATGAGGCCCAGCTCGTCGGCCCGGTCGCGCACGGCGTACATCTCGGCGATGCCCGCGTCGACGGCGCCCGCGTCCGCGTTCAGCCAGCCCCGGGTGAGCCGGGCGTGCAGTTCGATGTACTCGTCGCCGACGAGCTGGGCGTACTCCACGGCCCGTTCGGCGGCGGTCAGGGTCTCGGCGCCGGGGCGGTGCAGGGCGCCCCAGCCGGCCACCATCATCAGGACGTCCGCGTGCACCGCGGACGGCGGCAGGCCCCGGACCAGCCGTTCGGCGGTGGCCAGTTCCTCCCAGCCGTCGCCGCGCGTGAGGTCCTGGACCAGGCGGGAGCGCTGGACCCAGAACCAGGCGGCGCGCAGCGCGTCGTCCTCGCCCTCCAGGATGCGCAGGGCCTTCTTGCAGATGGCGAAGGCCCGTTCGCGCTCGCCGCCGAGGCGGGCCGCGACGGTGGCCTCGGCCATCAGGTCGAGGTAGGTCAGCGGGGTCGAGGCGTCCCGCCCGCAGGTCGGGTAGACCTCGGCGTAGTCGATGGGGCGCAGGGTGCGGCGGACGTCCTCGGGGGCGTCGTCCCAGAGTTCGAGGGCGCGTTCCAGGAGGCGCAGTTGCTCGGCGTAGGCGTTGCGGTGGCGGGCCCGGACCGATGCCTTCAGCACGGCGGGCAGCGCCTTGGCGGGATCGTGCGCCCCGTACCAGTAACTGGCCAGGCGGGTCGCGCGTTCGCCGTCGCAGACGAGGGCGGGATCGGCTTCCAGCGCCTCCGCGTACCGGCGGTTGAGGCGGGAGCGCTCGCCGGGGAGCAGGTCGTCGCTGACGGCCTCGCGCACCAGGGAGTGGCGGAAGCGGTAGCCGTCGCCCTCCGGGGTGGTCAGGAGCAGGTTGGCGCCGACGGCGGTGCGCAGCGCCGCGATGAGGTCGTCCTCGCCGAGCCCGGCGACGGCGGCGAGCAGTTCGTACTCGACGGCGGAGCCGCCCTCGGCGACGATCCGGGCGACCTTCTGGGCGTCGGCGGACAGCGTCTCGACGCGGACGAGGAGGAGGTCGCGCAGCGATTCGGGCAGGCCGTCGCCGTCCCCGTCGCCGCACTCCAGGATGCAGGCCAGCTCCTCCACGAAGAAGGCGTTGCCGTCGGAGCGCTCGAATATCTCGTCCACCAGGGCGGGATCGGGGGTGTCCGCGAGGATGCCGGCGAGCTGGCGGCGGACCTCGGAGCGGGTGAACCGGGAGAGCTCGATGCGGCGGACGGTGCGGAGCCGGTCGATCTCCGCGAGGAGCGGGCGCAGGGGGTGGCGGCGGTGGATGTCGTCGGCGCGGTAGGTGCCGACGACGACGAGCCGGCCGCTGCGCAGGGTGCGGAAGAGGTAGGCGAGGAGGTGGCGGGTCGAGGAGTCCGCCCAGTGCAGGTCCTCCAGGACGAGGACGACGGCACGGTCGGCGGAGAGGCGTTCCAGGAGCCGGACGGTCAGCTCGAAGAGGCGGGCGGTGCCGAGCTCGTCGTTGCCGTCGCGGCCGGTCTCGCCGAGTTCGGGGAGCAGCCGGGCCAGTTCGCCCTCCTGGCCGGCGCAGGCGGCGGCCATCTCGTCGGGCAGGGCGCGGCGCAGGGCGCGCAGGGCGGTGGAGAAGGGGGCGTAGGGCAGGCCGTCGGCGCCGATCTCGACGCAGCCGCCCACGGCGACGACCGCGTCGCGGCGGGCGGCGACGGCGAGGAATTCCTCGACGAGGCGGGTCTTGCCGACGCCGGCCTCGCCGCCGATGAGCAGGGCCTGCGGCGCACCGCAGAACCCTCCGGCGGCGCCGGAGGGTTCCTTGGTGGCGCGGGTGAGGGCGCCGGTGAGCGAGTTGAGTTCGCCGGTGCGGCCGACGAAGACGGGGCTGACTGACCTGGTCTCCACGGGGCCGAGCATCGCACACGGGGCCGACAGTGCGGACGGAATAAGCCGGGGGCTGAAGGGCCCCCGGCCCCGGTCCACCGCCGCCGCCCTACGCGGCCGGCGTGAACCGGTCCCGTACGCCGCCGGTACTCACCGTCCTTCCGGATTCCTTGCGGAGGGTCCGGCGGGAGCGGCGGGCGCGGGTCGCCTCTCCGGCGAGGCGCCGGAGGTCGGCGCGGCGGAGGAGTTCGGCGTGCATGACCTTGTGGAGTTCGTACTCGAACATGGGATGTCCCCCTGGGTGAGGGCCCTCTCGGGCCTCGGTGGCGGCAGTTCCGCTGCCGTGCCACCACTCTCGTCCCCCAGGGGGGTGCGCCGCATCGGGCGTGTTCCGCATCTGTGGCGCATGGACGCCTTAGGCCCGGGGGCTCACCACCGCTCAGGGCCGGTGAGACCGCTCCGGCATGCCTTAGTACGGGGTGCCCGGGCCCCGGAACCGTCCTATCCGCCCGTGGCGGGCACGGCGACGATGAGGTCGAAGTACATGGCTACGGAGATCAGCACGCCGAGGGCGCCGAGGGCGAGGCCGCCCCGGGCGACCGCGCGGACCCAGCCGGCCTGCGGCTGCCGGGCCGGGGCGCCGAAGGCGGGCCGGACCAGGACGTAGCCGCCGACCAGCAGGGCGAGGAGCCCGAAGAGGCCGTTGACCAGGGCGGTGGCGTGCCAGGCGTCGCCTATCTCGTTGATCTGCTGGGCCGCCGAGCCGCCGGACGAGGTCTTGATCTGGCCGATCAGGGTCTCGCGTTCGGCGGCGACCCGGCCGCTCCAGGCGCCGGTGAGTCCGACGACGCCGAGTCCGGCGGAGACGACGGCCGCGGAGGCGGCGGCGAGCCGGCCCGAGGTCTCCTCGTCGGTGTCGTCGGTCTCCTCGTCGGTCTCCTCCGGGGTCGTCCCGTCGGTCTCCTCGTCGGTCGTCCCGTCGGTCTTCTCGACGGTCGTCCCGTCGTGCGTCTCTTCGGGCGTCCCGTCGGGCGTCCCGTCGGTCTTCTTCGCGCCGTCGGCGACGGCTTCGGGCGTGGTGGGGTTCATGCGGCGCACGCTAGGTGCCGCAGATGAGAGGCCCCTTAACGCATCCGGTCGCCCCGGCGGGCGGTCAGTGGACGCGCTCGGCCGGCTCGTCCTCGTACGTCCGCACGCCGGGCGCCGGCACCCGGACCACCGGGCGGTCCGGCGGTTCGATGCTCAGGCGGGGCAGGCGGCGCTCCAGCCAGCCGGGGAGCCACCAGTTGGCGCCGCCCAGCAGGTGCATGAGGGCCGGGACGAGCAGGGTGCGCAGGACGAAGGCGTCCAGGGCGACGGCGGCCGCGAGGGCGATGCCGAACATCGCGATGACGCGGTCGCCGCTGAGGACGAAGGCGAGGAACACCGAGATCATGATCACAGCGGCCGAGTTGATGACCCGGCTGGTCTCGGCGAGGCCCACCCGGACCGCCCGCCGGTTGTCGCGGGTCTCCAGCCACTCCTCGTACATCCGGCCGACCAGGAAGACCTGGTAGTCCATGGAGAGGCCGAAGAGCACCGAGACCATGATCACCGGCAGGAAGGGTTCGATGGGGCCCGCGCTGCCCAGGCCCAGCAGTTCGCTGCCCCAGCCCCACTGGAAGATCGCGACGACGACGCCGAACGAGGAGGCGACCGCGGCGACGTTCATCGCCGCCGCCTTCAGCGGGATGCCGACGGACCGGAAGGCCAGCAGCAGGAGCAGGCAGCCGAGCCCTATGACGACCCCGATGAACAGCGGCAGCTTGCCGATGATGATCTGCGCGAAGTCGTCGTAGCTGGCCGTGACCCCGCCCACATGGGTCTCCAGCGAGGTGTTGTCGGCCGCCTTCGGCAGCACGTCCGTACGCAGCCGCTCCACGAGGTCGCTGGTCGCGCGGGACTGCGGGGCGGAGTCGGGGACGACGGTGACGTACGCGGTGTCGCCCCCGGCGTTGTACGTCACCGGGTAGGCCCAGGCCACCCCGTCGACCGTACGCAGGGTGGCGGGCAGGGCGTCCATCGCGAGCCGGTCGTCGGCGCCGTCCAGCTGCGCGGCGACGGTCAGCGGTCCGTTGACGCCGGGGCCGAAGCCGTCGGCGAGCAGGTCGTACGCCTGCCGGGTGGTGGAGGACTCCGCGTTGTTGCCCTGGTCGGAGCTGCCCAGGTGGAGCGAGAAGGTGGGCAGCGCGAGGACCAGCATCACCACGGCCGCCACCGCGCCCAGGAGCTTGGGGTGGCGCTCCACGAAGGCGGACCAGCGGGCGGCGAAACCGGTCGGCGGCTCGGGCTGCGGTCCGTACGCGGCCAGCCGGGCCCGTTCGCGCCGGCTGAGCGCCCGCAGTCCGATGAGCGAGAGGAGGGCCGGCAGCAGGGTCACCGAGGCGGCGACGGTCAGGATCACGGTGAGCGAGGCGGCGATGGCCACGCCGTTGAGGAAGCTCAGCCGGAGGATCAGCATGCCGAGGAGCGCGATGCAGACGGTGGCCCCGGCGAAGACGACGGCCCGCCCGGTCGTCGCCACCGCGTGCTGCGCGGCCTCCGGCACGGTCATGCCGCGCCGCAGCCCTCTGCGGTGCCGGGTGACGATGAACAGGGCGTAGTCGATACCCACGCCGAGCCCTATCAGCATGCCGAGCATGGGTGCGAAGTCGGCGACGGTCATCAGGTGCCCGAGGAGCACGATGCCCGCGTACGCCGTGCCGACCGAGACGAGCGCCGTGGCGATGGGCAGCAGACTCGCGGCGAGCGACCCGAAGGCGAGGAAGAGCACGACGGCCGCGACGGCCACCCCGATGACCTCGCTGAGATGCGCGGCGGGTGCCTCGGTGAGCCCGACGGCCTGGCCGCCCAGCTCGACGCGCAGATGCGGGCTCTCGGCCGCCTTCGCGGTGTCCACGACCGCCCGCGCCTGCGCCACGGGCACGTCGTCGGCGCGCTTGTCGAAGGTGACGGTGGCGTACGCGGTGTGCCCGTCGGCGCTGATCCGCGCGGCCCCGGTCTCGGTGTACGGGCTGTCGACCGCCCCGACCCCGGGCAGCCGCTCCACGGCGTGCAGGGTGCGGGTCATCTTCTGCTCGACGTCGGTGGCCCGGACCGTGGAGTCCTCGGTGTGCCAGACGATGGTGTCGGTGTCCCCGCCGAGATCGGTGAACCCGCTCTTCAACAGCTCCGCGGCCCGCCCGGACTCGGTGCCGGGCGCCTCGTAGTCGTTGGAGTAGGCGGACCCCGCGAACCCCGCGGCGGCGGCCGTGCCCCCGAGGGCGAGCAGCCAGATCAGAACGGCGATGAGGCGGTGCGAGACGCACCAGCGGGCGATGGCAGCCAAGGGGACGCGCTCCCTGCGGGTTCGTGGTCTTCCCGGGGCCGGCGGAAGCCGCCCGCGGGAGAACGCATGACCTGAGAACGGCCACTCTCGCAGCCATTCGAGATCATTTGCCCCATTCGTGGGGAGGGTCACAGCGGGCACATCCGCTTATGGGCGACATGGGGTGCGCGCGCGTTCGGGACCCGCGCAGCCGAGAGGGGCGGCGCGCCCGGTTCTCACCGGACCCACCGCCCCTCTCGGCGTACGCGGACGGCGTCAGCCCTCGACGCCCAGCTTCTCCAGGATCAGCTCGCGGACCCGGGCCGCGTCCGCCTGGCCGCGGGTCGCCTTCATGACCGCGCCGACCAGGGCGCCGGCCGCCGCGACCTTGCCGCCGCGGATCTTGTCCGCGATGGCGGCGTTGCCCGCGATGGCCTCGTCCACGGCGGTGGACAGCGCGCCCTCGTCGGAGACGACCTTCAGGCCGCGCTTCTCGACGACGGTGTCCGGGTCGCCCTCGCCGGCGAGCACGCCCTCCAGGACCTGGCGGGCCAGCTTGTCGTTGAGGTCGCCCGCGGCGACGAGCTCGGCGACCCGGGCGACCTGCGCCGGGGTGACGGGCAGCTCGTCCAGGCCGCGGCCGGTCTCGTTGGCGTTGCGGGCCAGCTCGCCCATCCACCACTTCCGGGCCTGGTCCGAGGGGGCGCCCGCCTCGGTCGTGGCGACGATCAGGTCGACCGCGCCCGCGTTGAGGATGGACTGCATGTCGTGCTCGGAGACGCCCCACTCCTCCTTGAGCCGGGCGCGGCGGACCCGCGGCAGCTCGGGGAGGCCCTTGCGCAGTTCCTCGACCCACTCGCGGGCCGGGGCGACCGGTACGAGGTCGGGCTCGGGGAAGTAGCGGTAGTCCTCGGCGTTGTCCTTGATGCGGCCGGCCGTGGTGGAGCCGTCCTCCTCGTGGAAGTGCCGGGTCTCCTGCACGATCGTGCCGCCGGAGTTCAGCACCGCGGCGTGGCGCTGGATTTCGAAGCGGGCGGCGCGCTCGACGGAACGCAGCGAGTTCACGTTCTTCGTCTCGGAGCGCGTACCGAAGGTCTCGGTGCCGTTCGGGCGCAGCGACAGGTTGACGTCGCAGCGCATCTGGCCCATCTCCATGCGGGCCTCGGAGACGCCGAGCGCCTTGATGAGCTCGCGCAGCTCGGCGACGTACGCCCGGGCGACCTCGGGGGCGCGTGCGCCGGCTCCCTCGATCGGCTTGGTGACGATCTCGATGAGCGGGATGCCCGCGCGGTTGTAGTCGAGCAGGGAGTGGGACGCGCCGTGGATACGGCCGGTGGCGCCGCCGACGTGCGTCGACTTGCCGGTGTCCTCCTCCATGTGGGCGCGCTCGATCTGCACCCGGAAGACCTCGCCGTCCTCCAGCTGGACGTCCAGATAGCCGTTGAAGGCGATCGGCTCGTCGTACTGGGAGGTCTGGAAGTTCTTCGGCATGTCCGGATAGAAGTAGTTCTTCCGGGCGAAGCGGCACCACTCGGCGATCTCGCAGTTCAGCGCGAGGCCGATCTTGATCGCGGACTCCACGCCGATCTCGTTGACGACCGGCAGCGCGCCGGGCAGCCCGAGGCAGACGGGGCAGGTCTGCGTGTTGGCGTCCTGCCCCAGCTCCGTGGAGCAGCCGCAGAACATCTTCGTCTTGGTGCCGAGCTCCACATGGACCTCAAGGCCCATGACGGGGTCGTACGTCGCGAGGGCGTCCTCGTACGACTCCAGGTCGATGACAGTCACGGAAAACTTTCCCTCTCAGCCCAGCAGTACGTCGTCGTCGCCGAGACGCTTCAGTTCGCGATAGAGGATCGCGAGACCGGTGGCGATGGCGGCGGCGGACACGGCGGCGTCGATGAGGCGCAGCGTGTCGTTGTCCGAGCGGGCCAGCTTCGCCTGCTTGGCGACGCTGAGCGCTCCGAAGGCGGTGGTCGCCATCGACACGTACAGCCCGGTCTTCGACTTCTTGAAGTTCTTGGCCTTCTTGGTCATGGCGCTCATAGCGACGGAGCCTCCTCGATCAGCGGGTGTCCCCACTTTTCCACGAAAGCGGCCTCGACGGCGGCTCCGACCTTGTACAGCCGGTCGTCCTTCATCGCGGGGGCGATGATCTGGAGCCCGACGGGCAGGCCGTCCTCGGGGGCCAGGCCGCAGGGCAGCGACATGGCCGCGTTGCCGGCGAGGTTGGTCGGGATGGTGCACAGGTCGGCCAGGTACATCGCCATCGGGTCGTCGGCGCGCTCGCCGATCGGGAAGGCGGTGGTGGGCGTGGTCGGCGAGACGATCACGTCGACCTGCTCGAACGCCTGCTCGAACTCGCGCGTGATCAGCGTGCGGACCTTCTGCGCGGAGCCGTAGTACGCGTCGTAGTAGCCGGAGCTGAGCGCGTACGTGCCGAGGATGACGCGGCGCTTGACCTCGTCGCCGAAGCCGGCCTCGCGGGTGAGCGCGGTGACGTCCTCGGCGGACTTCGTGCCGTCGTCCCCGACGCGCAGGCCGTAGCGCATGGCGTCGAACCGGGCGAGGTTCGAGGAGCACTCGGACGGCGCGATCAGGTAGTACGCCGAGAGCGCCAGGTCGAACGTCGGGCAGTCCAGCTCCACGACCGTGGCGCCGAGCGACTTCAGCAGCTCGACCGACTCGTTGAAGCGCTGGACGACCCCGGCCTGGTAGCCCTCGCCGGAGAACTGCTTGACGACACCGACGCGCATGCCCTGGACGGAGCCGCCCCGCGCCGCCTCCACGACCGGCGGGACCGGCGCGTCGATCGACGTCGAGTCCATCGGGTCGTGCCCGGCGATCGCCTCGTGCAGCAGCGCCGCGTCCAGGACCGTGCGGGCGCACGGGCCGCCCTGGTCGAGGGAGGAGGAGAAGGCGACCATGCCGTAGCGGGAGACCCCGCCGTAGGTGGGCTTGACGCCGACCGTGCCGGTGACGGCGGCGGGCTGGCGGATGGAGCCGCCGGTGTCCGTGCCGATCGCGAGCGGGGCCTCGAAGGCGGCGAGGGCGGCGGAGGAGCCGCCGCCGGAGCCGCCGGGGATGCGGGTGAGGTCCCAGGGGTTGCCGGTGGGGCCGTAGGCGCTGTTCTCGGTGGAGGACCCCATGGCGAACTCGTCCATGTTGGTCTTGCCGAGGATGACGACGTCGGCCGCCTTCAGCTTCTGCGTGAGGGTCGCGTCGTACGGCGGGACCCAGCCCTCGAGGATCTTCGAGCCGACGGTGGTCGGCATGTCCTTCGTGGTGAAGATGTCCTTGAGCGCGAGCGGGACGCCGGCCAGCGGGCCCAGCTTCTCGCCGGCCGCCTTCTTGGCGTCCACGGCGCGGGCCTGGGCGAGCGCGCCCTCGCGGTCGACGTGCAGGAAGGCGTGCACCTTCTCGTCCACGGCGTCGATCCGCGCGAGGTGGGCCTCGGTGACCTGGACGGCGGTGAGCTCGCCGGAGGCGATCTTCGCGGCGATCTCGGCCGCGGTGAGCTTGATGATGCTGCTGATGTCCGTCATGGCAGTCAGTCCTCCCCCAGGATCTGCGGCACCTTGAAACGCTGCTGCTCCTGGGCCGGGGCGCCGGAGAGCGCCTGCTCGGGGGTGAGAGACGGACGGACGACGTCCGCCCGCATGACGTTCGTCAGCGGCAGCGGGTGGGAGGTCGGCGGTACGTCTTGGTCGGCGACCTCGGAGACGCGGGCGACCGCGCCGATGATGTCGTCGAGCTGTCCGGCGAAGTGATCGAGCTCTTCGCCCTTCAGCTCCAGACGCGCCAGCCGGGCGAGGTGGGCGACCTCCTCGCGCGTGATGCCAGGCATGCAGCGATCCTCAGGGGTTGGTGTGTGGTTTTGCCGGGGGCCGGCGGCACATTTCCACCGTCCGTCCGAAGGACGGGCCGCGCGGCGTCTGGCGCGTGCGCTCGCAAGGCGCCGGAGCGCCCTTGTGGCGGAGCCACTCGGGCGTTTCGGCAACGCGGCGAGCGTGCGTGCCAGGCGTCGCGCGGCAGGTGGAAATGTGCCGCCGGCCACCAATCCTATGGGGTCGGCCACACGGCTGAGGACACGGTTTTACGGGAGGCCGCTACGTCGTCTTTATGGGAGGCCGCTACGTGGTCGCCGGGCGCGGGCCCGCCGTGCGGCCCGAGGGGCGCTGTTCCAGCTCGGAGGCCGGGGCCGCCGCGGGCGTCGCGGCGGGTGCCGGGGCCGCCCCCGCCGCCGCGGCCAGTTCGGCCGGGCGGCGCCAGCCGTGCTCGCCCCGGGCCCGCAGCCAGGCGGTGGTCTCCTGGGGCGGCATCGCGGCCGCCACCAGCCAGCCCTGGACCGCGTCGCACCGCAGGTCCCGCAGCCGCTCCCAGGTCTCGTCGTCCTCGACGCCCTCGGCCACGACCAGCAGGCCGAGCGAGTGGGCCAGGTCGATGGTGCAGCGGACGATCTCGGCGTCCTCCTGGTCGATGGCGAGCCGCGCCACGAAGGAGCGGTCGATCTTCAGCTCGCTGACCGGCAGCCGGCGCAGATGGACCAGGGAGGAGTACCCGGTGCCGAAGTCGTCCAGGGACATCTTCACGCCGTGCCCGGTCAGTCCGGCGAGCGTGTCCGCCGCCCGCTGCGGGTCCTCCAGGAGCACGTGCTCCGTTATCTCCAGCTGGAGCGCGCCCGCCGGGACGCCGTGCCGGGCGAGCCGGGCCGCGACGCCGCCGGCGAACCCGGGGGTGTGCACATCCCGCGGCGACACGTTGACCGCGACGGGCACGAAGAGGCCCTGGGCCCGCCACCGGGCGACCTGGGCGAGCGCCGTCTCCAGGACGTACTCGGTGAGGTGCGGCATCAGCCCGGAGGACTCCGCGATGGCGATGAACTCGTCCGGGGGCACCCTGCCGCGCTCCGGGTGCACCCAGCGCACCAGCGCTTCGAGCCCGGCGACCTGGCCGTCGAAGCGGACCTTGGGCTGGTAGTGCAGCTCCACCTCGCCCGCGTCCAGCGCGCGGCGCAGGTCGCCGAGGAGGCCGAGCCGGTCCGGGGTGTTGCTGTCGCGCTTGGACTCGTAGACCTCCACGCCGGTGCGGTCCCGCTTGGCCTGGTACATCGCCACGTCGGCCCGGCGCAGCAGCCCCTCCGCGTCCACCGCGTGGTCCGGGAAGACCGCGACGCCCGCGCTGGCCTCCAGGACCAGGGTCAGCCCGTCCAGGTCCAGCGGGGAGGACAGCTCGGCGACCAGGTGGCGGGCGACGCGCTGGGCGCTGGTCGTGGAGTCGGCGGTGGGCAGCAGGACCGCGAACTCGTCGCCGCCGAGCCGGGCCGCCTCCGCGCCGCGCGGCAGGGCGAGCCGGAGGCGTTCCGCGATCTGGAGCAGCAGCCGGTCGCCGGCCAGGTGGCCGAGGGTGTCGTTGACGGCCCGGAAGCGGTCGAGGTCGATGAGGACCAGGGCGACCCGGCTGCCGACGCTCTCCGCCTCCTCCAGCGCGCTCCAGGTCCGCTCCAGCAGCCACTGGCGGTTGGGCAGCCCGGTCAGCGGGTCCTTCAGCTGCTCCTCGGCCCGGGCGCGGGCGATCCACAGCGTGGAGTCGAGCGCGATCAGCGGCACCGCGAAGAGCGGCAGCAGGACCGGCCGGGCCATCGCGACGACGCAGATCAGCGGCGCGATGCCGAGCAGGGCGACCGCGACGAGGCCCTGGCGCAGCAGCGCGGTGCGGGCGACGGTGGGCAGGCCGCCGCCGGGCTGGGCCCGCGAGTACCACAGCAGGACCCGGGTGACCAGCAGATAGGTGGCGGCGGCGAGCAGGACTTCCGGAACGGCGTCGATGCCCCAGTCGAGTGGCCGCCAGGGCGTCTCGACGGACTGCACCTCGCCGAACGCGGCGAGCACCAGGGTCGCCGCGCCGACCCCGAGGATGTCCACGGCGCCGTGCAGCAGCCCCTGCCACCAGCGGTGACGGCGGGCGACGCCGACGAGGACGACCACCACCAGGCTGACCAGACCGGCGGGCACCCAGCCGTACAACAGCAGGACGGCCAGGGTGAGGGCGGCGCCGGAGCCGGTGCCGCCCCACCAGCGGTCGCGGCCGAGCGCGACGAGGTGGCCGACGACGATGCCGGTGAGGACGGCCAGCGACCAGCCGGCCCGGCCGTCCGGGAAGAGGGCGCGCCCCTCGCTGAGGGCCCGGGAGAAGCCGGCCGCGAGCTGGACCGTGGCGAGGGCCAGCACGACGGCGCCCACTTTGGGCGCGGGTCCCACGAAACCTTGCAGCCGCGTCACCGGTGCGGCGCTCTCGGTCGGTTTCATTCCGTCCCTCTCACAGCCGGCGATGCCGATGTCACCCGATGAATGCGTTCCGAGCCACGACGCGCCCCGGCCCCGCCCGGTGGCCGAGGTTCGGGGGCGCGTCTGACCACAGTAGGCCGCGGAGGGCTGCTACGGGCAGCGGTCTACCGCTCTTGCCCGAATGCGAACCGACTATCCGTCAGCATCTGGTATGCGCCGATCGGGTGACGCCGACGGTGCGTCGGCGGCCGTTCACTCTCCGGGTGCGTCACCCGCCTCCGGGGCCGGTTCCCCTGCGGGCACCGCCGCCTCGCGGGCCGCGTCCGGGCCCTCGGTGAGCAGGACGGCGAAGCCGGCCTCGTCCAGGACGGGGACCTTCAGCTGGACCGCTTTGTCGTACTTGGAGCCGGGGTTGTCTCCGACGACGACGAAGGCGGTCTTCTTGGAAACGGAACCGGTGACCTTCGCGCCCCGGCTCTGCAGGGCCTCTTTCGCGCCATCCCTGGTGTGCCCGGTCAGCGTGCCCGTGACGACGACGGTGAGCCCTTCGAGGGGGCGGGGGCCCTCGTCCTCGCCGGCCCCCTCGTCCTCCATCCGGACGCCGGCCTCGCGCCACTTGCGCAGGATCTCGCGGTGCCACGGCTCGGCCAGCCACTGCTTGACCGAGGCCGCGATGATCGGCCCGACCCCGTCGGCGTCGATCAGCTCCTGCTCGGTGGCCTCCTCGATGCGGTCCATGGACCGGAACTGGCGGGCCAACTCCCGGGCCGCGACCGGTCCGACGTGGCGGATGGAGAGCCCGGTGAGGACGCGGGCCAGCGGGGCCTCCTTGGCCGCCGCGATGGCGTCGAGCATCGCCAGGGCGTTCTTCTTGGGCTCGCCCTGCTGGTTGGCGAAGACCCGGGCGATCTTCTCCTCGCCGGTCTTCGGGTCGCGCTTGGGCAGACCGCTGTCCGGGTCGCGGACGTAGGCCCGGATCGGCAGCAGTTCGTCCATGGTCAGGCCGAAGAGGTCGCCCTCGTCGCGCAGCGGCGGTTCGGCGGGCTCCAGCGGTGCGGTCAGCGCGGCGGCGGCCACGTAGCCGAAGTGGTCGATGTCGAGGCACTTGCGGCCGGCGAGGTAGGAGACGCGTTCGCGCAGCTGGGCGGGGCAGGAGCGGGCGTTGGGGCAGCGGACGTCGACGTCCGCCTCCTTCATGGGCTTCAGCTCCGTGCCGCACTCGGGGCAGTGCGTCGGCATGACGAACGCCCGCTCGGTGCCGTCGCGCAGGTCGGCGACCGGGCCGAGGATCTCCGGGATCACGTCGCCGGCCTTGCGGAGCACCACCGTGTCGCCGATCAGGACGCCCTTCGCCCGGACCACGTTCTGGTTGTGCAGGGTGGCGAACTCGACCTCGGAGCCCGCCACCACGACCGGCTCGACCTGGGCGTACGGGGTGACGCGGCCGGTGCGGCCGACGCCGACGCGGATGTTGACCAGCTTGCTGTTGACCTCCTCCGGCGCGTACTTCCAGGCGATGGCCCAGCGCGGGGCGCGGGAGGTGGAGCCCAGGCGGCCCTGGAGCGGGATCTCGTCCAGCTTGACGACGACGCCGTCGATCTCGTGCTCCACGGAGTGCCGGTGCTCGCCGAAGTACGCGATGAACTCCCGTACACCGTCGAGGGAGTCGACCACCTTGTTGTACTTGGCGGTGGGCAGGCCCCACTCGTGCAGCAGCTCGTAGGCGTGCGACAGGCAGTCGATGTCGAAGCCCTCGCGGGCGCCGATGCCGTGGACCACCATGTGCAGCGGGCGGGCGGCGGTGACCTTGGGGTCCTTCTGGCGCAGCGAACCGGCCGCCGCGTTACGGGGGTTGGCGAAGGGCTTGTCGTCGGCCTCCACCAGCCGGGCGTTCAGCTCCTCGAACCCCTCCATCGGGAAGAAGACCTCGCCGCGCACCTCGACCAGCGGGGGCACCCGGTCGCCCTTGAGCCGGTGCGGGATGTCCGCGATGGTGCGGACGTTGGGCGTGATGTCCTCGCCGGTGCGGCCGTCACCGCGGGTCGCGGCGCGGGTCAGCACGCCGTTCTCGTACGTGAGGTTGACGGCGAGTCCGTCGATCTTCAGCTCGCACAGGAAGTGGTAGCCGGGCGAGCCGACGTCCCGGGCGATGCGCTCGCCCCAGGCGGCCAGCTCCTCGTCGTCGAAGGCGTTGTCCAGCGACAGCATCGGCTCGCGGTGCTCGACCGACGTGAACTCCGTACGGTACGGCCCGGCGACCTTCTGGGTCGGCGAGTCCGGCGTGCGCAGCGGCGGGTGGGACTCCTCCAGGGCCTCCAGCTCCCGCAGCAGCCGGTCGAACTCGGCGTCGCTGACGACCGGCTGGTCGTTCACGTAATACCGGAAGCGGTGTTCCTCGATCTGCTCCGCGAGGAGCTTGTGCCGCTCCTGCGCCTCGACTGGCACCGCCGTCTGCTCTTCGCCGGCCATCGTCCCGTCCTCCCGTTACCCAGCGTCCCGCTACTCAGGGTTGTCTGCGAGCGATCTCGCGGCCCGGGCGCAGTGGGCGAGTGCGGCCCGTGCGTACGCGGGCGACGCACCCGCGAGACCGCACGAGGGGGTGACCGTCACGGACTCGGTCAGAGTCCCCGGATTCAGCCCCAGCCTGCGCCACAGCGTCCTGACACCCATGACGCTACCGCCCGGGTCGGACAATCGGCCCGAGGCCGGGTCGGTGCCCGGTACGACCCCGAAGAACATCCGGGTGCCGCCTTCGACGGCTTCCCCGACCGCCTCCTCCTCACGCTCGGTGAGCAGGGAGAGGTCGAAGGAGATCCCGTCGGCCCCGGCCCGGCGCAGCAGCGCGAACGGCACCTCGGGGGCGCAGGTGTGCACGAGCGTGGCGGCCTCCCCGGCCGCCGCAAGCACCTCGCGCAGGGTGGCCTCCACGACCTGGCGGTCCACCGCCCGGTAGGTGCGGTAGCCGCTGGCGGTCCTGACCCGGCCGCGCAGCACGGCGGTGAGGGAGGGCTCGTCCAGCTGGACGGCGAGGCGCGCCCCGGGCACCCGGCGGCGCACCTCGGCGAGGTGGCCGCGCAGGCCCTCGGCGAGCGAGTCCGCGAGGTCGCGGCAGGCGCCCGGGTCGCCGATGAACGCCTCGCCGCCCCGGCGTTCCAGGGCGGCGGCGAGGGTCCAGGGCCCCACGGCCTGGACCTTGAGCGGGCCCTGGTAGCCCTGGGTGAACTCCTCCAGGGCGTCCAGGTCCTCGCCCAGCCAGGACCGGGCCCGGCGGGTGTCGCGGCCGGGCCGGTCGCTGATCCGCCAGCCGCTCGGCTCGACGTGCCCGTACAGCTCGGAGAGCAGTCCGACCGTGCGGCCGGTCATGTCGGCGCCGGGCCCGCGCGCCGGAAGTTCCGCCAGGTACGGCATGCCCTCGCCGTCGCCGAAGGAGCCGGTGACGGTCTTCGCCGCCTCCCGGGCGTCTCCCCCGGGCATCGAACCGATCCCGGTGGCCGGGCAGTCCCTGAACACGCTGTTCTCGCTCACGCGAGAAGCGTACGGCCCGGGGGTCAGCGGCCGGGACGGACGGTGAGGTCGTTGACCTCGGCGTCCCGCGGCAGGTCGAGCGCCATCAGGATGGTGGTCGCGACGGACTCGGGGTCGATCCAGCGGGCGGGGTCGTACTCCTTGCCCTCCTGCCGGTGGACCTTCTCCTGCATGGGGCTGGCGGTGCGGCCCGGGTAGACGGTGGTGACGCGGACGCCGTTGCCGTGCTCCTCGTGGCGCAGCGAGTCCGCGAGCGCCTTCAGGCCGTGCTTGCTGGCGGCGTACGCGCTCCACTCGGGGCTCGCGGAGAGCCCGGCGCCGGAGTTGACGAACAGGACGTGGCCCTGGGCGACGCGCAGCTGGGGCAGGGTGAGCCGGGTCAGCTCGGCGGGGGCGACGAGGTTGGCGTTGAGCTGGTAGTGCCATGCCTTGGGGGTCAGCTCACCGACCGGGCCGAGCTCGACCACGCCCGCGATGTGCAGCAGCGAGTCGAGCCGTTCCGGCACGGTCTGCTGGGCGAGGGCCCAGGAGAGCCGGTCCGGGTTGCCGAGGTCGCCGACGAGGGTGCGGGCGCCGGGGTGGAGCGCGGCGAGCTCCTTGGCGCGGCCCGCGTCGCGGGCCAGCAGGACGAGATCGTCGCCGCGCTCGGTGAGGCGCCGGGCGACCGCTGCGCCGATGCCGGAGCCGGCACCGGTGATGAGGTGAGTGGACATGGCCCCCATCGTCGCATCCGCCGCCCGGGCCCCGTACGTCACATCACTGCAGGCCGGCCGACTCCTCCAGGTAGGCCAGGGCGCCGACGCCGTCCTCCGCGAAGAACACCAGCTCGGTCAGCGGGAGGGGCAGGAATCCCTCGTCCTCCATGCGCTGGAACTGCTCGCGCAGGCCGTCGTAGAAGCCGGCGGTGTTGAGCAGGACGACCGGCTTGGTGTGCTTGCCGTGCTTCTTCAGCTCCAGGATCTCGGTCGCCTCGTCCAGCGTCCCGGTACCGCCGACCATGATCACGATCGCGTCGGACTTCGCGAGCAGCAGGGCCTTGCGCTCGGCGAGGTCGCGGGCGATGACCATCTCGTCGGCGTCGGTACGCGCCTTCGCGGCCAGGAAGTCCACGGAGACCCCGACCAGCTTCCCGCCCGCCTCCTGGACGCCGTCCGCGACGACCTTCATCAGGCCGCTCTCGGAGCCGCCCCAGACCAGGGTGTGCCCGCCGCGGCCCAGCAGCTCGGCGAATTCACGGGCGGGCACGGTGTAGCGGTCGGGGAGGTCGGCGGCGGAGAGGAAGACGCAGATGTTCATGGCTGCCACGGTAAGGCCCGTCGTCCGCGGCCCCGCCGCCGGGATGCGGCGGGCGCCTGGGTGACGGACCCTGAAATGCGTGGTGTGCACACCCTTGAGCGCCCCGCGCGGCCACGCCCGTACTGGGGTCGGGCGTTGCCGTGCGGGGCTTCCGCGTCCGTACGCGGCTCAGCCCGCCGCCGCGCGCTCCCGGCGCACCGTCGTCGCGATCGTCGCCGAGCCGACCACGCGGCTGCCGTCGTACAGCACGACCGCCTGGCCGGGGGCGACGCCGCGCACCGGCTCGGTGAACGTGACGTGCAGGGTGCCGTCCGCCAGCTCGGCGGTCACCTCGGTCTCGCCGCCGTGGGCGCGGAGCTGGGCGGTGTACGCCCCGGGGCCGGACGGGGGTGTTCCGCACCAGCGGGGCTTGATCGCGGTGAGCGCGGTGACGTCCAGGGCCTCGGCGGGGCCGACGGTCACCGTGTTGTTCACCGGGGAGATGTCCAGGACGTAGCGCGGCTTGCCGTCGGGGGCCGGGTGGCCGATGCGCAGGCCCTTGCGCTGGCCGATGGTGAAGCCGAAGGCGCCCTCGTGGGTGCCCACCTTCGTACCGGACTCGTCCAGGATGTCGCCCTCCGCCTTGCCGCCGAGGCGGTCGGCGAGGAAGCCCTGGGTGTCGCCGTCGGCGATGAAGCAGATGTCGTGGCTGTCGGGCTTCTTGGCGACCGCGAGGCCCCGGCGCTCGGCCTCGGCGCGGATCTCGTCCTTGGTGGTGAGGGTGTCGCCGAGCGGGAACATCGCGTGGGCGAGCTGGCGCTCGTCCAGGACGCCGAGCACATAGCTCTGGTCCTTGGCCATGTCGGAAGCGCGGTGCAGCTCCCGGCTGCCGTCCGCGCCGGTGACGACGGTGGCGTAGTGGCCGGTGCACACCGCGTCGAAGCCGAGCGCGAGGGCCTTGTCGAGGAGGGCGGCGAACTTGATCTTCTCGTTGCAGCGCAGGCACGGGTTGGGGGTGCGCCCCGCCTCGTACTCGGCGACGAAGTCCTCCACGACGTCCTCGCGGAAGCGTTCCGCCAGGTCCCAGACGTAGAAGGGGATGCCGATGACGTCCGCGGCGCGGCGGGCGTCGCGGGAGTCCTCGATGGTGCAACAGCCCCGGGCGCCGGTCCGGAAGGACTGCGGGTTCGCGGAGAGGGCGAGGTGCACACCGGTCACGTCGTGGCCCGCCTCGGCGGCGCGGGCCGCGGCGACGGCGGAGTCGACACCGCCCGACATGGCGGCGAGGACGCGGAGGGGGCGCTGGGGAGTCTGAGTCATAGCCCCACCAGGGTACGTGGGGGCGGGAACCGAAAGCCCGCGGATATGCGTTGTCCGTCTCATGGGGACCAAGGGGACGGACGGCGGCGGCACCGGGACCGGGATCAGCCGGCGCTCGGTGCTGATCGGCGGTGCCGTCACGGCCGTGGGCACGGCGGTGCTGGCGCGGGACCGGCTGAAGCGGGCCTGGTGGCGGCTGCCGGGCGTGGAGAAGCCGCGCACTCCGGGGGCGGTGGACTACGCGGGGGCGGAGTGGGTGGCGGCCTCGGAGGCGAACTGGCGGCGGGCCGACCGCCCCGACGACTACGGGATCGACCGGGTGGTCATCCACGTCACCCAGGGCGGCTTCAGCAGCGCGGTCCGCGTCTTCCAGGACCCCGGGCACCGGGCGGCGGCGCATTACGTGGTGCGCAAGGACGGGCATGTGACGCAGATGGTCCGCGAGCTGGACGTGGCGTTCCACGCGGGCAACCGCTCGTACAACGAACGCAGCGTGGGCATCGAGCACGAGGGCTTCGTGGAGCGCCCCCAGGACTTCACCCCCGCGATGTACCGGGCGTCGGCGAAGCTCACCGCGTCGATATGCGGGCGGTACGGCATCCCGGTGGACCGCGAGCACATCATCGGGCACGTGGAGGTCCCGGGCGCCGACCACACGGACCCGGGGCGCGGCTGGGACTGGGACCGCTACCTGGAGCTGGTCCGCCGCGCGGCCTCGGCCCCCGCTGCGGAGAAGTCCTAGGGACTAGCTGAGCCCCGCCGAGCGCGCCCGTTCCACCGCCGGGCCGATCGCCCGGGCCACGTCCTGGACGTCCTGCCCGGTCGAGGTGTGGCCGAGCGAGAAGCGCAGGGTGCCCCGGGCCAGGTCCGGGTCGGTGCCCGTGGCGAGCAGGACGTGGCTGGGCTGGGCGATCCCGGCGGTGCAGGCGGAGCCGGTGGAGCACTCGATGCCCTGGGCGTCCAGCAGCAGCAGCAGGGAGTCGCCCTCGCAGCCGGGGAAGGTGAAGTGCGCGTTGGCCGGCAGCCGGCCGCCCGGCGCCGGGTCGCCGCCCAGGAGGGCGTCGGGGACCTCCGCCAGGACGGCGGCGGCCAGCGCGTCGCGGAGGGCGCCGGTCTCCCGGGCGAAGTCCTCGCGCCGGTCGGCGGCGATCCTTCCGGCGACGGCGAACGACGCGATGCCCGGCACGTCCAGGGTGCCCGAACGGACATGGCGCTCCTGCCCGCCGCCGTGCAGCACGGGCACCGGGGTGTGCTCGCGGCCGAGCAGCAGCGCGCCGACACCGGTGGGCCCGCCGATCTTGTGCGCGCTGACGGTCATCGCGGCGAGCCCGGACGCGGCGAAGTCCACGTCGAGCTGACCGAACGCCTGGACCGCGTCGGCGTGCATCGGGATGCCGAACTCACGGGCCACCTCGGCGAGTTCGCGTACCGGGAGGATCGTGCCGATCTCGTTGTTGGCCCACATGACGGTGATCAGCGCGATGTCGTCGGGGTCGCGCAGGACCGCCTCGCGCAGCGCTTCGGGGTGGACGCGCCCGTACCGGTCGACGGGGAGGTATTCGACGGTGGCGCCCTCGTGGGTGGCCAGCCAGTCGACGGCGTCGAGCACGGCGTGGTGCTCGACGGGGCTGGCGAGGACCCGGGTGCGGCGGGGGTCGGCGTCGCGGCGGGCCCAGTACAGGCCCTTCACCGCGAGGTTGTCCGACTCGGTGCCGCCGGAGGTGAAGACCACCTCGCTGGGGCGTGCGCCGAGGGCGTCGGCGAGGGATTCCCGGGACTCCTCGACGGTACGGCGGGCCCGGCGCCCGGCGGCGTGGAGTGAGGACGCGTTGCCGGTGACGGCGAGCTGCGCGGTCATCGCCGCGATCGCCTCGGGAAGCATCGGCGTGGTCGCGGCGTGGTCGAGGTAAGCCATGGTGGGCTCGATTCTACGAGCCGCCGGCGGCGCCCACGCCGGGCGCATGGGTGCCGGGACCCGCGCGCCGCGCACGGGGGCCCCGGTCAGCCGCCGAAGCCCCAGGAGACGGTGCCGTTCCCGGTGACCAGGAAGGCGAGGACCACGAGGTCGGCGACGCCGAGCGCGAGGCCGAGGAAGGCACGGCCGCGCCGGGCGGTGGAGCGGGCCAGGGCCACGAGCGCCATCACGATCGCGGCGGGGCCCAGCAGGAGGTTCATCACCAGCAGCCCGACGAGCCCGAGCACGAACGAGGCGACGGCGAGCCCGTCGGCGTCCCGGCGGGAGCGCGGGGCGGCTTGCACCGGCGCGCTCACCGGGAACCCCGCGCCCGCTCGCGCACGGCGAAGACCAGCAGCCAGCAGCCGATGAGGGCGCCGAGGACGAGGGACAGCGGGAGGGGGATCTGGGCCACCGCTCCCAGCACGATGCCCAGCAGGAGCAGGGCGACGACGAGGACGATCATGTTCGGCCTTTCCGTGTGCGGACGGACCATTCAGAGAACACCTGTTCACTGACTTACGAGTCTAAACCCGCGCACCTCTTCCCCGGCCCGGAGAACAGTTGTTTACTGAATGGCATGAGTCACACCGCCGGAGTCCGAGGGAACGGCATCCGCGAGAGCCAGAAGCTGAAGACGCGCCAGGCGCTGCTCGACGCCGCCCTGGGGCTGCTGGCGGAGCAGAGCCTGAGCAGCCTCGGGCTGCGCGAGGTGTCCCGGGCGGCCGGCATCACGCCCACGGCCTTCTACCGGCACTTCGGGAGCGTGGCGTCGCTCGGCGTGGCCCTGGTGGAGCAGACCCTGGGCAGCCTGCACGGCATGATCGGCGCGATACTCGCCGAGACGGGCGACAGCGAGCTCCGGCTCGACCGCAGCGTGGAGCTGATACGGCGTCACGTACGGGAGCAGCCCGCGCACTTCCGCTTCATCGCGCGGGAGCAGCACGGCGGGGTCGGCCCGGTGCGCGAGGCCATCGCGGCGCAGCTGCGGCTGTTCGCCGAGGAGGTGGCGGCGGCCCTCGCGGCGGAACCGGAGGCGAAGGGCTGGTCCGAGGAGGACCTGCTGATGCTGGGCGGTCTCTATGTGGACCACATGGTGATCACCGCGTCGGCCCTGCTGGACGCGGGCCCGGCGGAGGACGAGCGGGTGGCCCGCACGGCGGGGCGCCGGCTGCGGCTCATCGCGCTGGGCGCCCTGCACTGGCTCGACGAGCCGGCACAGGGCGCCTGAGGGAGCGGGTCAGCCGCGCGGGGCGCGGGCGAGCTGGCGGGACTGGGCGACCAGGCGGTCGGCGCTGTCCCAGACGTCCGCGTCCTCCTCCAGGAAGCCGCCCGCCAGGTTGCGGGTGGTGATGGAGACCCGGAGCGGGCCGGGGGCCGGGCGGCAGCGGATGTGCGTGGTGAGCTCGATGGTGGGCGTCCAGCCCTTGAGCCCCAGCTCGAACGAGGTGGGCGGCAGCGCGTCCACGGTGAGCAGCAGGGAGAGCGGGTCGGGGTCGCGGCCGTCGGCAAGCCCGAACCAGCCGCGCATCTCGCCCTTGCCGGAGGGCTGCCCGATCGCCCAGCCGATGGTCGCCGGGTCCAGCTTGATGTCGAGCCGGTCGGTGATCGCGGAGCTGCCCGGGATCGGCGCCGGTCCGTCGCTGGGGCCGAGGCAGTGCTCGCGCGGCGGGATGGCCGGCGGCTTCGCGGAGGTGCGGACGTCGTCGCTGAGTCCGTCCAGGTCGCCGTAGGTGGCGAGGACGCGGATGCGCTCCACCTCGGTGCCGTCCTCGGCGTACTGGAAGAGGGACGCCTGGCCGGTGGAGAGGGTGCGGCCGGTGCGGACGGTCTGGGTCCGGATCACCGCCGGGCCGGGCACGGACGCGGTGAGGTAGTGCGCCGAGACGGAGAACGGGTCCGCGTGCGGCAGGGCCTCGCCGAGCGCGCGGCCGAGCAGCGCCAGCAGATAGCCGCCGTTGACGGCCTGGATGATCGTCCAGCCCGCCGAGAGCTCCGCGTCGTAGACGCCCTCTTCGCGCAGGGTGACCGCGGTGTCCCGGTCGAACTCGCTGTCCCCGATGGTTGCCTGTGCCATGGTGGCACCGTACACCGATTGTATTACTGAGCGGTAGCTTTTTGTCCGGCCGTGTAGGTCACGCCTCCTCCGCCCGCGCCGAGCGCCGGTTGTAGGCGCGCGGGGCCCGCCAGTGGAAGCGGAGCGCGAGAAGCCGCAGGACGAACGCGGTGATCACGGCCGCGCCGCTGGTCAGGGCGTTGAGCGCGTCGAAGCGGATGCAGAGCGCGATCACGGTGGCGCCCACCATGGCGGGCACCGCGTACAGGTCCCGGTCCCAGCGCAGCAGCGACGGCACCTCGTTGGCCAGCACGTCCCGCAGCACACCACCGCCGACCGCCGTGGCCAGGCCCAGCGCCGCCGACGAGGTGAGGCCGAGCCCGTAGTCGTACGCCTTCACCGTGCCGGTGACGCAGAACAGCCCGAGCCCGGCGGCGTCGAAGACGTTCACGCCGACCTGGATGCGCTCCACGTGCGGATGGAGGAAGAAGACCAGACCGGCGGCGAGCAGCGGGGTGGTGAAGTACCCCAGATCCGTGAAGGCGGCGGGTGGCACCGCGCCGATGATCAGATCACGGAACAGCCCTCCGCCCAGCGCCGTCGCCTCGGCGAGCACCGCGATGCCGAAGACGTCGAAGTTCTTGCGTACGGCGAGCAGGGCGCCCGAGATCGCGAAGACGAAGATCCCCACGATGTCGAGCGCGTGCTGGACGGAGGGCGTGAACAGTTCGTTGAGCACCGGGCAATTGTGCCCGTACTACTCCTTCGTACCGTCCGGGGCGGGTTCGGAGGGCTCGGCGGCCTTCGCGGGCTGCTCCGGCGCCTCGGCCGCGGGCTCCGAGGCGGGCTCCTCCGCCGGAGCCGACCGGACCGTGATGACGTCCGCGACCAGCGGGGCGTCACCCGGCACCTGGTCCTCGCCGTTCTCCGGGTGGTGGCAGGCCACCTGGTGCCCGGTCTTCAGCTGGAGCAGCGGCGGCTCGGTCGTCCCGCAGACCTTCGTCGCCTTCCAGCACCGGGTGTGGAACCGGCAGCCGGCGGGCGGCGAGATCGGCGACGGCACATCGCCCTTGAGCAGGATGCGGTCGCTCTTGGCACCGCGCCGGCGCGGGTCCGGCACGGGCACCGCGGACATCAGCGCCTTGGTGTACGGGTGCATCGGCGCCTCGTACAGCGACGTGCGGTCCGCCAGCTCGACGATCTTGCCGAGGTACATGACCGCGATCCGGTCCGAGACATGGCGGATCACCGACAGGTCGTGCGCGATGATCATGTACGTGAGCCCGAGCTCGTCCTGGAGGTCGTCCAGCAGGTTCACCACCTGCGCCTGGATCGACACGTCCAGCGCCGAGACCGGTTCGTCCGCGACGACCAGCTTCGGCTTGAGCGCGAGCGCCCGGGCGATGCCGATGCGCTGGCGCTGACCGCCGGAGAACTCGTGCGGGTAGCGGTTGTAGTGCTCGGGGTTGAGCCCGACCAGCTCCAGCAGCCGCTGGACCTCCGCCTTCACACCGCCCTCGGGCTTGACGCCCTGGAGCCGGAAGGGGGTGGAGACGATCCCGCCGACCGTGTGACGCGGGTTCAGCGAACCGTACGGGTCCTGGAAGATCATCTGGATGTCGCGCCGCATCGGCCGCAGCCGTCCGGCGGACAGGTGGGTGATGTCGCGGCCCTGGAACTCGACCTTGCCGCCGGTCGGTTCCAGCAGCCGGGTCACCAGCCGGCCCATGGTCGACTTGCCGCAGCCCGACTCGCCGACGACGCCCAGGGTCTCCCCGGGGCGCACGTCGAAGGTGAGCCCGTCGACCGCCTGGACCGCGCCGACCTTGCGCTTCAGCACGCCCTTGGTGATCGGGAAGTGCTTGACCAGGCCGTCCACCTTGAGGAGCGGTTCGGGGCCGGACCCGTCCGACCCGGCCGCGGCCGGCGCGGGAGTCTTCTTGTTCAGCTCAGTCACAGCTTCGGCGCAATCTCTTCGGTCCAGATCCGTTCCCGCTGCTCACGCGACATATGACACGCGGAGTAGTGCCCGTCGCCGACCTGCTGCAGCTCCGGACGCTCGGTGCGGGTGATGTTGTCGGGCGGGACGTCGGCGTACGGGCAGCGCGGGTGGAAGGCGCAGCCCGACGGGACGTTGATGAGACTGGGCGGCGAGCCCTTGACGGGGATCAGCCGCTCGGTCTGCTCCCGGTCGATCCGCGGCATCGAGCCGAGCAGGCCCCAGGTGTAGGGATGCTGGGGCTCGTAGAACACCTTCTCGGCGGAGCCGCGCTCGACGCACCGGCCCGCGTACATCACGAGGATCTCGTCCGCGATCTCGGCGACGACGCCGAGGTCGTGGGTGATCATGATGACCGCGGAGCCGAACTCCTTCTGCAGATCGCGGATCAGGTCGAGGATCTGCGCCTGGACGGTGACGTCGAGGGCGGTCGTCGGCTCGTCGGCGATGAGCAGTTCCGGGTTGTTGACCAGGGCCATCGCGATCATCGCGCGCTGGCGCATGCCGCCGGAGAACTGGTGCGGGTAGTCCTCGAACCGGCGGTGCGGCTCGGGGATGCCGACCCGGTCGAGCATCTCGACGGCGCGCTTCTTCGCGGTCTTCTTGTCGATCTTGTGGTGGACCCGGTGGGCCTCCACGATCTGCGCGCCGATCGTGTAGTAGGGGTGCAGGGCGGAGAGCGGGTCCTGGAAGATCATGGCCATCTTCTGGCCGCGCAGCTTGCGTACGCGCTCGGCGCCCGAGCCGATCAGCTCCTCGCCGTCGAGCCAGATCTCGCCGCCGATCCGAGCCCGCTCCGAGGTGTGCAGGCCCATGATCCCCAGCGAGGTCACGGACTTGCCGGAGCCGGACTCGCCGACGATGCCGAGGGTCTGGCCGGCCCCCAGGTCGAAGCTGACGCCGTCCACGGACTTGACCAGGCCGTCGTCGGTGTCGAAGTGGACGCTGAGGTCGCGTACGGAGAGGAAGGGGTGGCCGTCGCCCGGGCGGGGGGCCGGAACGGTCCCGTCCGTCTGGGGGTCCTTCTTGGTCGCGCCGCTCATGAGAGCCTCACCCGGGGGTCGATCGCGGCGTACACGAGGTCCACCAGCAAGTTGCAGATGACGATGAAGAAGGCCGCGACCAGGGTCACGCCCATCACCTTGGGCAGGTCGGCGGTGGTCACGCCCTGGATCGCGAAGGCGCCGAGCCCCTGGAAGGAGAAGACGCGTTCGGTGATGACCGCGCCGCCGAGGAGCAGCGCGAAGTCCATGCCGAAGATCGTGACCAGCGGGGTGAGCGCGGACCGCAGCCCGTGCTTGACGACCACCTTGCGTTCCTGGAGCCCCTTGGCGCGCGCGGTCCGGATGTAGTCCTCGCCCATGGTCTCCAGCATCCCGGCCCGGGTCAGCCGGGCGTAGAGCGCGGAGTACAGCAGGGCGAGCGTGCACCAGGGCAGGACCAGGCTGCCCGCCCAGGCGACCGGGTCCTCGGTGATGGGCACGTACTCCCCGTTGCCGAAGAGCGCCAGGACCACCAGGCCGGTGAAGAACATCGGGAGGGAGACGCCGGCGAGGGCGACGCCCATGGAGAGGCGGTCGAAGAGCGAGCCCCGCTTCAGCGCGGAGACGACGCCGATGGCGACACCGGAGACGACCCAGATGACGGCGGCACCGACGGCCAGCGAGAGCGTGACCGGGACCCGGTCCACGAGCTGCGGCCAGATCTCGGTGTGGGTCTTGAACGAGTACCCGAAGCACGGGGCGTTGCACATGACGGGGTCCGGGCCGAACTGGTACTCGGCGCCGACCACGATGCCCTTGATGAAGTGCCAGTACTGGAGGTACAGGGGCTGGTCCAGCCCCAGGTTCTTCTTGACCGCCGCGATGACGTCGGGGTCGGGGCTCTTCCCCACGTACTGGGCGGCCATGGAGTCGAGGGTCTGCCCGCCGAGGCGGGGCACCAGGAAGAAGATCGCGAACGTGACTGCGCTGACCACCAGCAGCAGCAACACCGCGGCGAATACGCGTCGGATGATATACGCAGCCACAGCCGTGCGGCGCCGGGCGGGTGGGGCGGGAAACCCCGCCGCCCGGCGCCTTCACCTGCCTTTCAGGGGATGCTTTTGATGAACAGGCGCTACTTGGTGGACGTCATGAGCACGTAGTCGTACATGCCGAGGTACGCGTCGGTGACGGTGACGTTCGCCGCGGAGTCCGGGCGGTAGAGCAGGTTCTTGCGGTAGAAGAGCGGAACGACCGAGGCGTTCTCCATGACCTTCTGGTCGACCTCGCCCCACGTGGCGTTGCGCTCCGTGGTGTCGACGGTCCCGATGCCCTTGACGAGGAGGTCGTTGATCCCCTTGTCGTTCAGCTCCATCAGGTTGGTGCCGCCGGAGGGCTTGATGGCCGAGCCGTTGACGATCTGGTCCAGGAAGCCGAAGCCGGTCGGCCAGTCGGCGCCCCAGGCCATCATCATCATGCCCGCGTTGTTCTTGTGGACCCAGGCCGGGACGCCCGCGAAGTCGGTGAAGTACTTGTCCGCCGGGAACTGCTTGATCTCGGCGGTGATGCCCACCGCCTTCAGGCTGTTCTGGAGCTGCGTGGCGGCGGTGACCTCGTCAGGACGGTCGGAGCGTGCCGTCAGCGTGGTCTTGAAGCCGTCCGGGTGACCGCACTTGGCCAGGTGCTCCTTGGCCTTGGCCGCGTCGCCCTTGCTGCCCTCGGTCGGGTACAGGTCGAACTTCTTGTAGCCGGCGACGGTCGGGGGGATGACCGTGCTCGCCGGGTCGCCCTTGACCGAGCCGCCGATCGAGTCGACCATGCTCTGCTTGTCGACGGCGTACTGGACGGCCTTGCGGCACTCGACGTTGTCGAACGGCTTCACGTTGACGTTCAGCGCGAGGTACTGCAGGGCGCCGGCGTACGGGTTGTCCGTCTTCGCCTTCTCGGACGCCTTGCTGAGGACCTTGGGCTGGGTCTTGGACTGCAGACCCGTGCCCGCGATGTCCGCGGTGGTCTCGTCGTTGAGCAGGTGCTCGTCGACCGTGGTGGGGTTGACGTTGAACTTCAGCTCGATCCGGTCCGGCAGCGCCTTGCGGATCGGGTCCGTCTTCGGGTCCCACTCCGGGTTGCGGACCAGGGTCGCGCCCTTGCTCTCGTCGTACGCCGAGAACTTGTACGGACCCGAGGAGACCATCTTCTGGACGTAGCTGGCGCCCGTGTCGGCCTTCTGCTGGATCGGGGCCGTCTGCGAGAATGCCGCCAGGTAGTCCATGTCCGCGAACGGCTTGTTCAGGTGGAAGACGATCGTGTACTTGTCCGGGGTCTCGATGGACTTCAGACCCTCGGGCGACTTGTCCTTGTAGGGACCCTTGTACTTGTCGCCGCCCTCGAGGTACGCCTTGAAGTACGTCGGGCCGTTGGACAGGGCCTCCGGCGCGAAGTTGGAGCGCTCGATGGCGTACTTGACGTCCTGCGAGGTGATCTCGGAGCCGTCCTCGAACTTCACGCCCTTGCGCAGCGTGTAGGTCCAGGTCTTCGCGTCCGCGCTCGCCTTGCCGAGGCCGGTGGCGAGGTCGGGGACGACCTTCAGGCTGTCCTTGCCGGCGGCCGGCTGGAAGGTCACCAGCGAACGGGCGTACAGGCGGGCGAAGTTCTGCACCCAGCCGTAGTACGTGTTGCCGGGGTCGAGGGAGTCCGGGCCACTGGTGTGCTCGTAGGTGACCGTCCCGCCCTTCTTGTCGCTGGCGTTGACGATGCTCGTCAGGCCGGCGTCGGCCTTGGCGTTGCCGCCGCCGCCCTTGCCGCTGCCGCCGTCCGAGTCCTTGCTGCACGCCGTGGCGCCCAGCGACACCGCGATCGCGACGGCTATGAGCGCCGCTGTCTTTCTGTTCTGCATGCTGAGGAAAGCCCCCTCGCTAGTCCTGTGCGGCACTGCCGCGTTTACTTGCCACGAGGGTCGAGTGCGTCACGCAGCCCGTCCCCCAGCAGGTTGAAGGCCAGCACGGTGATGAAGATCGCCATGCCGGGAATGACCATGAACATCGGGTCCACCTCATAGAGGTCGACCGCCTGCGTGAGCATGCCGCCCCAGGACGCCTGCGGCGGGGCGATGCCGACGCCCAGGAAGGACAGGGCCGCCTCGAAGAGGATGTTCGTGGGGATCAGCAGCGTCGCGTACACGAGGATCGGCGCGACCAGGTTGGGCAGCAGCTCACGGAAGAGGATGAACGGCCCGCGGGCGCCCAGCGACCTGGCGGCCTCCACGAACTCGCGCTCGCGGAGCGACAGCGTCTGCGCGCGCACGATGCGGCCGATGTACGGCCAGCTGAAGAAGCCGATCACGAAGATCAGGACCGCGATCCGCAGCGTGAGCCCTTCCATCCCGAAGGCGTTGCCCTGGAGGGAAGCGGAGATGGAGATCGCGAAGAGCAGCAGCGGGAAGGCGAGGAAGGTGTCCATCAGCCGGCTGATGACGCTGTCCACCCAGCCGCCGTAGAACCCGGCCACGACACCCATGACGACGCCGATGGCGACGGAGAGCAGGGTGGAGCCGACGGCGACGACGAGCGAGACCCAGGAGCCTTCGAGGATGCGCGCGAAGATGTCGCGGCCGGTCTGCGGCTCGACGCCGAACGGGTGGTCCCAGCTCATCCCGCCGAAGCTGCCCTTGGGCGCCAGCATGACCGGGTCGACCAGGCTCTGGTTGAACGCGTTGGGGTCGAGCCCCAGCAGCGACTGGAGCGGCTTGGAGAGCACCGCGGTCAGGATCAGCAGGACGACAACGATGCCACCGGCCATCGCGGCCTTGTCCCGCTTGAACCGGGTCCAGGCGATGCGGCCGAGCGAACGGCCCTCGATCTCCTTGCGGTCCGCGCCTTCCAGCACCGCTTCGGGCTGCGTATCCGCCCTGGTGGTCTCGATAGGTGCCGTCATTGCGCTGGAGACCCCTCTCGGCCGGCGGTGGCCGGCCCGTGACCGCCGCGGTAGCGGCTCCTACATAGCCCGATTCGAGTGACGGCGCCCGTCGGCCCGGACCGGAAAGGGGGGCGACTACGGGCACAGAGCACCTGTTGCGAGGGAGTCTTCAGCCACTGCGCGCACACCCGCCAGACCTGACGGGGAATGTTTGCTCAAACGTGATGACGCCAAAATGCTTCCGGTATCCGAACAGCCGGACTCGGCAATCGGGCCTCTCGGTCGCAAAACAGCGATAACGAACACTTCGCGCACGAACCCCGAAGTGCCCGCAATGCCCCCGATTCGCCGGGGGCCTGACACCGGCTCAGTACGCGGGTGCCTGCGGGTACCCGTAACCGGGCGCGGCGTGCGCCTCGCGGTCGTAGAAGGGGCAGGAGTTGGCGCGCAGCCACATCGCGACCGGGTCGTACTCGTCGGACATCGCGACCGTGGAGACCGGCAGACCCTCGGGGACGGCGCCGATCGACTGGCGCATCATCCCGCGCACCGCGTCGACGGACGGCCGGCTCGTGTCGTACAGGTCGAGGCCGACGGCGAGGTAGGGGACGCCGAGCGCGGGCTGCACCCAGGCCCGGCGCAGCGAGCGGATCGCGGGGGTGTGGTGGGCGTTCTGCGTCAGCTGGGCGTAGAACTGCGGGATCTCGATGGCCGGTTCGCTGATCCTGAGCGGCCCGGCGGGCATCCGGTCGAGGCCGGTCGCGATGCGGCGCAGATCCAGCCAGGGGATGCCGACGCCGCCGCCCGGGGCGTGCGGATTGAGCCAGACGCCCCAGCGGTCGGGGTAGAGGGCGCGCGCGATGTCCAGTCCGGCCACCACCTCGTGGTCCCGGCTCCAGCCGCTGGCGGTGAGCTCCTGGGGGGAGGTGACGCACGGGGCGTAGCCGAGGCCGTCGACCTCCATGTTCCCGTACTGGGCGTCGGGGGCGCCGGGGCGGCCGTGCCAGAGGAGCATCCAGACCCGGCCGGCCGACAGGGCCTGGAGCAGCGCCTCGTACGCGTCGTAGCGCCCGGGCGCGACCTGTCGCAGCATGTGCTCGACCTGACCGGCCGCCGCGGTGCCTGACGCACTCACCCTGGGTCCCGCCCCTCGTAGATCCTCTGCTTCGGCCACCGGGCATCGGCCTTCAGCCATCAAACCAGCTTATGCGGCCGTGCTGTCACCGGCTTGACGCCACGGCCGTCCCCGTCACTCCGGGACGCGCGTGTAGAAGGGCCGCACCCGCTCGCGCATCCAGTCGGCGACCGGGTCCTGCGCCACGTCGAGGAGGACGAGGTTGACCGGCCACGGCACCGCGACGCGGCCCAGCGCCCGGCCGAGGGCGTCCATCGGGGCGCTCTGTCCGGCGCCGTCCCAGGTGGAGAACTCGACGCCGACGAAGAGCACGGGGTCGTCGCCCTCGATGCTGGCCAGGACCCGGCGGGCGGTGCGGACGACGCCGCTCTCCTGGAACTCGCCGGCCGCGGCGGCCAGGAAGTCGACGGGCTCCTCCTTCCAGTCCGGCTCGTACAGCCGGACGCGGCCCCCGGTGGCCGGGCCGTCGAGCGGGGTGCGGCCGGCCCGGCACAGCTCGGCGACGGCGGGCGGCGGCAGCGGCAGGCCGACGGCGCCGCCCGGGTTCACGGCGATGCCGAGCTGCGGGGGCAGGCCGCGGGCGAACTCGACGGCGGGGGCGACGGTGAAGGACATCCGGTCGCCGACGCAGGTGAGGAACTGGTGCTCGGAGCTGTAGACGGGGACGTACGCGGCGCCGTCGATCTCCATCGCGGGCAGGTCGAGGTCCCGGGCGTCGGGTCCGCCGCCGTTGGGCAGCGGCACCCAGACGTGGCTGCGGCCGAGCACCTCCAGCAGGCGGCCGCCCGCCTCCGGGGTGCCGAGCGAGGCGCCCAGCACCTCTTCGAGTTCATTGGCCGGCCAGCCGCCCTGCGGCAGGCTCCCGGCCTGTGCCGGAATGTCCACTGCTTCCCTCTCGCCCCGTTGCCGTGAAGCAAGAGGGTACGGCCTCGCGCGGCCTCCGTCGGCCCTGGGGGCTGTCCGGAAACCGCCGGTACCCGGCTCCTGTCCGTCTGTTGGACGGTCCGTTTTCAGCCGTCGGTCTGTGCGTCTGCGAATGTGATGCGCGTGAGCGCCCCGGCCGCCTCGCGGTCGAGCAGCACCGCCGAGGCGCAGCCGCGCGGCAGCAGCCCCGCCTCGGTGTTCCGCAGCAGCCGCCCGACGGCTTTGCGGTGCCGGGCGAAGGCGTACGCGGAGACGCCCCGGCCGCGCTCGCGCTGGCCCTCGCGCGCGGTCCTGGCGGAGACGTCGAGCAGGACCAGGTGCAGGCCGGCACCCCGGCGCCGGGCATGGCGGGCGAGCAGGGCGCGGACCCAGCTCTGCGTACCGCAGTCGTGGACGACGACGGAGGCGCCGGAGCGCAGCACCCGCCGCAGCCCCCGGTAGTGGGCGAGGCGGACCAGCGGGCGGTACAGGGCGTAGGGCAGTAAACGGGGCAGCCGGCGGGCCCAGCGGTCCCGGGTGTCCTGGGAGTCGACCGCGTACGCCGGGGCGGTGCGGGAGATCAGGGTGGACTTGCCGCTGCCGGGGAGTCCGGAGACCACCACCACGTCCCCGGCGGCGAAGCGCAGGGCGCGCGGGCCGGCCCGGCCGCGCAGGTCCCGGACGACGGGCGGATGGGTGCCCACCGCCTGCCGGGGTGGTGAGCCGGACTGGGCGGGCAGTGCCGTGCTGGTGGTTCCCGCGGTCGTCGCGTAGCGCAACGTCATCGCCTCCCCCTGGCCGTACGGCCGACGCGTGCAGGACCGATACCTACCCCGGAAGTGTAAAGAAAAGGTAATGCGGCACAACCGTCCGACCCGCCGGAAGACCGTGACGAGCGGCACCGCTCCCGGCGCACCACTCCCCCGGAATGCGTGCGATGATGACCCCGCCAACTGCATACAGGCCGCTTGAATCCGCGCGGGAGAGTCCCGGTCACCGTGCCGGGCGCCGAAGGAGCAAGATCCTCCCTTGAATCTCTCAGGCCCCGTACCGCGTGGATGAGGCATATCTGAAAAGCGAGCCGCCCGGCGGCTCCACCCAAGGTGCAAGCCGACCCCCCTGGGGCCTCTCGGCGAACCTCTCAGGTTCCGATGACAGATGGGGAGGGATCGTCCTCGCCGTCGTCATGCCCTGGGAGCCCGTTTCATGAGCAGCACCCCCCGCCTCACAGCCCTCGACACCCTGCACCGCTCGCTGGGCGCCACCATGACCGACTTCGCGGGCTGGGACATGCCGCTGCGTTACGCCAGCGAGCGCGACGAGCACAACGCCGTCCGCACGAAGGCCGGCCTCTTCGACCTGTCCCACATGGGCGAGATCACGGTCACCGGCCCGCAGGCGGTGGACCTGCTGAACTTCGCGCTGGTCGGCAACATCGGCACGGTCTCGACCGGCCGGGCCCGCTACACGATGATCTGCGCCGAGGACGGCGGCATCCTCGACGACCTGATCGTCTACCGCCTCCAGGACACGGAGTACATGGTCGTCGCCAACGCCGGCAACGCCCAGCTCGTCCTGGACACGCTCACCGAGCGCGCCGCCGGCTTCGACGCCGAGGTCCGCGACGACCGCGACGCGTACGCGCTGCTCGCCGTCCAGGGCCCCGAGTCCCCGGCGATCCTCGCGGCGGTGACCGACGCCGACCTGGACGGCCTGAAGTACTACGCCGGACTGCCCGGCACCGTCGCCGGGGTGCCCGCGCTGATCGCCCGTACCGGCTACACCGGCGAGGACGGCTTCGAGCTGTTCGTCGCGCCCGGCCACGCCGAGCAGCTGTGGCAGGCGCTCACCGAGGCGGGTGCCGCGCACGGCCTGATCCCGTGCGGCCTCTCCTGCCGTGACACGCTGCGCCTGGAGGCGGGCATGCCGCTGTACGGGCACGAGCTGACGACCTCGCTGACCCCGTTCGACGCCGGGCTCGGCCGGGTCGTGAAGTTCGAGAAGGACGGCGACTTCGTCGGCCGCAAGGCGCTGGAGGCCGCCGCGGAGCGCGCCGAGACCGCTCCGCCGCGCAAGCTCGTCGGCCTGGTCGCCGAGGGCCGCCGGGTGCCGCGCGCCGGGTTCCCGGTCGTCGCCGGCGGTCAGGTCATCGGCGAGGTCACCTCGGGTGCCCCCTCCCCCACCCTGGGCAAGCCGATCGCCATGGCGTACGTCGACGCGGCGCACGCCGAGCCGGGCACCGCCTCAGTCGCGGTGGAGATCCGAGGCAGCCACGAGCCGTACGAGGTCGTGGCGCTCCCCTTCTACAAGCGCAAGAAGTAGAACCGTAGGACCCGGCCGGTGCCGCGTACGTGACGCGGTCCCGTCTCACACCGTAAGACCACCGTTCATCCGCACTCCCCGCGTACAGGAGAATTCAGACCATGAGCAACCCCCAGCAGCTGCGGTACAGCAAGGAGCACGAGTGGCTGTCGCCCGCCGAGGACGGTGTGGCCACGGTCGGCATCACGGAGCACGCGGCCAACGCGCTCGGTGACGTCGTCTACGCGCAGCTTCCCGCGGTCGGTGACACGGTGACCGCGGGCGAGACCTGCGGCGAGCTGGAGTCGACCAAGTCGGTCAGCGACCTGTACTCGCCGGTGACCGGTGAGATCACGGAGTCCAACCAGGCCGTCGTGGACGACCCGTCGCTGGTCAACTCCGCTCCGTTCGAAGGCGGCTGGCTGTTCAAGGTACGTGTCGCGGAGGAGCCGAAGGACCTGCTCTCCGCCGACGAGTACACCGAGTTCTCCGGCAACTGAGACCCCAAGGGACCACCTGATGTCGCTTCTCAACTCCTCCCTCCACGAGCTGGACCCGGACGTCGCCGCCGCCGTCGACGCCGAGCTCCTGCGCCAGCAGTCCACGCTCGAAATGATCGCCTCGGAGAACTTCGCTCCGGTCGCGGTCATGGAGGCACAGGGCTCCGTCCTGACCAACAAGTACGCCGAGGGCTACCCCGGCCGCCGCTACTACGGCGGCTGTGAGCACGTCGACGTGGTCGAGCAGATCGCGATCGACCGGATCAAGGCGCTCTTCGGCGCCGAGGCCGCGAACGTCCAGCCGCACTCCGGTGCGCAGGCGAACGCCGCCGCGATGTTCGCGCTGCTGAAGCCGGGCGACACGATCATGGGCCTGAACCTGGCGCACGGCGGTCACCTGACCCACGGCATGAAGATCAACTTCTCCGGCAAGCTCTACAACGTGGTCCCGTACCACGTGGACGACACCGGGGTCGTGGACATGGCCGAGGTCGAGCGCCTGGCCAAGGAGGCGAAGCCGCAGCTGATCGTCGCCGGCTGGTCCGCCTACCCGCGCCAGCTGGACTTCGCCGCCTTCCGCCGCATCGCGGACGAGGTCGGCGCGTACCTGATGGTCGACATGGCGCACTTCGCCGGTCTGGTCGCCGCGGGCCTGCACCCCAACCCGGTGCCGCACGCCCACGTCGTCACCACCACCACGCACAAGACCCTCGGCGGTCCGCGCGGCGGTGTGATCCTCTCCACCCAGGAGCTCGCGAAGAAGATCAACTCGGCGGTCTTCCCGGGTCAGCAGGGCGGCCCGCTGGAGCACGTGATCGCGGCCAAGGCGGTCTCCTTCAAGGTCGCGGCGGGCGAGGAGTTCAAGGAGCGCCAGCAGCGCACCCTGGAGGGCGCCCGCATCCTGGCCGAGCGCCTGGTCCGGCCCGACGTCACCGAGGTGGGCGTCTCCGTCCTGTCCGGCGGCACCGACGTGCACCTGGTCCTGGTGGACCTGCGCAACTCGGAGCTGGACGGCCAGCAGGCCGAGGACCGGCTCCACGAGATCGGCATCACGGTCAACCGGAACGCGATCCCCAACGACCCGCGCCCGCCGATGGTCACCTCCGGCCTCCGGATCGGCACCCCGGCCCTGGCCACCCGCGGCTTCGGCGCCGAGGACTTCACCGAGGTCGCCGAGATCATCGCCTCGGCCCTCAAGCCGTCCTACGACGCGGACGACCTGAAGGCCCGGGTCGCGAAGCTGGCCGAGAAGTTCCCGCTGTACCCCGGCCTGAAGTAGCCGGCCCGGCGCATTCGCGTCTCCGGGAGGGGCACCCGCACACTGAACAGTGGGCGCGGTGTCCCGTCCCTTGTTTCCCGCTTTGTCTCTTGCACTCCGGGCCGTCCCGCCCGTACCGCACCACCCGGCAGACAACGGCGTCTACCAACTTTGAGGAGTTCCCCCGTGGCCATCTCGGTCTTCGACCTGTTCTCGATCGGCATCGGCCCGTCCAGCTCCCATACGGTCGGCCCGATGCGTGCGGCCCGTATGTTCGCGCGCCGCCTGAAGAACGAGGGCCTGCTCGCCCACACCGCCTCGATCCGGGCCGAGCTGTACGGCTCCCTCGGCGCCACCGGCCACGGCCACGGCACCCCCAAGGCGGTCCTGCTCGGCCTGGAGGGCGAGTCCCCCCGCACCGTCGACGTCGAGACGGCCGACGAGCGGGTCGAGGCGATCCGCGCCGGCGGCCGGATCAACCTCCTCGGCATGCACGAGATCCCCTTCGACGCGGACGAGCAGCTGATCCTGCACCGCCGCAAGGCGCTCCCGTACCACGCCAACGGCATGACCGTCTTCGCGTACGACGCCGACGGCGCCCCGCTCCTGGAGAAGACGTACTACTCGGTCGGCGGCGGCTTCGTCGTGGACGAGGACGCCGTGGGCGAGGACCGGATCGTGCTCGACGACACGGTCCTCAAGCACCCCTTCCGCACCGGCGACGAGCTGCTGCGCCTGGCCCGCGAGACCGGTCTGTCGATCTCCTCGCTGATGCTGGAGAACGAGCGCGCCTGGCGCACCGAGGAGGAGATCCGCGCCGGGCTCCTCGGGATCTGGCGGGCCATGCAGGCGTGCGTGACGCGCGGGATGTCCCGCGAGGGCGTCCTGCCCGGCGGCCTCAGGGTGCACCGCCGCGCCGCGAAGACCGCCCGCCAGCTGCGCGCGGAGGGCGACCCCCAGACGCACGCCATGGAGTGGATCACCCTCTACGCGATGGCGGTGAACGAGGAGAACGCGGCGGGCGGCCGCGTGGTCACCGCCCCGACGAACGGCGCGGCCGGCATCATCCCGGCCGTCCTGCACTACTACGTGAACTTCGCGGCGGGCGGCGCGACCGAGGCGGAGAAGGACGACAGCATCGTCCGCTTCCTACTGGCGGCCGGTGCGATCGGTATGCTGTTCAAGGAGAACGCCTCCATCTCCGGCGCCGAGGTCGGCTGCCAGGGCGAGGTCGGTTCCGCCTGCTCCATGGCCGCCGGCGCCCTCGCCGAGGTCCTGGGCGGCACCCCCGAGCAGGTGGAGAACGCCGCCGAGATCGGCATGGAGCACAACCTGGGCCTCACCTGCGACCCGGTCGGCGGCCTCGTCCAGATCCCGTGCATCGAGCGCAACGGGATGGCGGCGGTGAAGGCGGTCACGGCGGCGAAGATGGCCCTGCGCGGCGACGGCAGCCACAAGGTCTCCCTGGACAAGGTCATCAAGACGATGAAGGAGACCGGCGCGGACATGTCCGTGAAGTACAAGGAGACCGCCCGGGGCGGGCTCGCGGTGAACATCATCGAGTGCTGAGGGCGCCGGAAATCCGGTAAAGGGGGGTGTCCCCCGTTCGATAGGATGCCAACGGCCTGCGACAGAGGCACCCGCACCGTAGAAATTGGGAGCATCCGACGATGACTCGACACCTGATCACCAGCGCGCTTCCCTATATCAACGGGATCAAGCACCTGGGGAACCTGGTCGGGTCGATGCTCCCGGCGGACGTCTACACGCGGTATCTGCGCCAGCGGGGCGAGGAGGCGCTGTACATCTGCGCCACCGACGAGCACGGCACCCCGGCGGAGCTGGCCGCGAAGGCGGCCGGGCTGCCGGTGGCCGAGTTCTGCGCGCAGCAGCACGACGCGCAGAAGGCGGTCTACGACGGATTCGGGCTCGCGTTCGACTACTTCGGGCGCAGCTCCTCCGCCGAGAACCGCGAGATCACCCAGCACTTCGCCCGCAAGCTGCACGAGAACGGCTTCATCGAGGAGCGGGCGATCCGCCAGGTCTTCTCGATCGCCGACGACCGCTTCCTGCCGGACCGCTACATCGTCGGCACGTGCCCGCACTGCGGGTACGACAAGGCGCGCGGCGACCAGTGCGAGAACTGCACCCGTGTGCTGGACCCGACGGACCTGATCGAGCCGCGCTCCGCGATCAGCGGCAGCAGCGAGCTGGAGGTCCGGGAGACCAAGCACCTCTTCCTCCTTCAGTCGAAGCTGTCCGGCGAGGTCGAGGCGTGGATCGACGAGACCAGCGACGAGTGGCCGCACCTGGCGTCCTCGATCGCCCGCAAGTGGCTCACCGAGGGCCTGCACGACCGGGCGATCACCCGTGACCTGGACTGGGGCGTGCCGGTCCCGGCCGACACCTGGCCGGAGCTGGCGGCCGAGGGCAAGGTCTTCTACGTCTGGTTCGACGCCCCCATCGAGTACCTCGGGGCGACGAAGGAGTGGGCGGACCTGGAGCCGGGGAGCCGGGACTGGAAGTCCTGGTGGTACGAGGCGTCCGACGTCCGGTACACGCAGTTCATGGCCAAGGACAACGTCCCGTTCCACACGGTGATGTTCCCGGCCATGCAGATCGGCACCCGGGAGCCGGTCAAGCGGGTCGACCACGTCAAGGCGTTCAACTGGCTGAACTACTACGGCGGCAAGTTCTCGACGTCGCAGCAGCGCGGCATCTTCTCGGACACCGCCCTCGAACTGCTGCCCGCCGACTACTGGCGCTACTTCCTGATGGCGCAGGCCCCGGAGTCGGACGACACGTCCTTCACCTGGGAGCTCTTCGCCACCTCGGTGAACAAGGACCTGGCCGACACCCTCGGCAACTTCGTGAACCGGGTGCTGTCCTTCTCGCGGAAGCGCTTCGGCGACGACGTCCCGGCGGGCAAGGAGGCCGGGGACGCCGAGCGGAAGCTGGGCGAGGAGATCGCGCGGCTGCTCGCCGAGTACGAGGGCCACATGGAGGCGCTCCAGTTCCGCAAGGCCGCCCAGGCCCTGCGGGCGCTGTGGAGCGCGGGCAACTCCTACCTGGAGGAGAAGGCCCCCTGGCTGGAGATCAAGACCGACCAGGAGGGCGCCGCGCTCACCCTGCGCACCGCGATGAACCTGATCCACCTGTACGCGGTCGTCTCGGAGCCGTTCATCCCGTCGTCCGCGCGGGCCATGCGCGAGGCGTTCGCCCTGGCGGACGACACGGCGACCTGGGTGAGCGCCGACGAGGCCCGCGCCCTGGCGTCCGTGCCGGCGGGGACCGCCTTCACGGTGCCGCCGGTGCTCTTCGCCAAGATCACCGACGAGGACCTGGAGGCGTGGCGCTCGCGCTTCGGCGCCCAGTAGTCCCGCACAGTCGTACGTCGTCGCCCGGCCGGGTCCTTCCGGCCGGGCGACTTCGCGTTCGGGGACCGTCACCCGTGGACCGTCGAAACATTTCGAACCGTTGACCGAAAGTTCCGGTGCCGCTAGCCTGCCGCATGCCCGGCCGGGGCACGCACGTGTGCATGGAGAAACCGTTCCTAAGCAGTGTCCAGGAGTGACATCTGATGCCAGCTCCGAGAACTGCGCGTATCCCGAGCGGTGTTGGATGCGCTGGGTTCCCGCGTTCGCTGTTCCCCGGTCCGGCGACGCGCATCGTGTGCACGCTCCGTGACTGGTGGGCGGGTTCCCTCATGCCCTCGTACGCCTGGTCCGGCCTGGGCGGTCCGATGCCCGCGACGATCACTCCGGTCGTCGCGGGGCGGTGCCGTCCGTCGCCGGATCGGGTACCCGAGGGCACGTCGCCCGATCGCGATGCCGGCGGCATCGTGACGGGACATCTTTCGCTTGTTGCTGGTCAGGGACTTCTTCCAGTGCTCATCGCCCCACATCGACGTGTACGCGGGATCAACGGCGACGATCGACAGTCCGTGCTCGGCGGCCATGGAGACCAGCCGGGCTTTGAGTTTGCCGGTGGGGATGCCGGAGATGAGCTGCCGGAACTTCTTCTTGCGTCCGTGCTTCTCGCGGTTCTTCTCCGCCGTGAAGTCCAGGTTCTCCAGGCCGATGGCCTTCACGCCATGCCGATTGGTCCAGTGCAGCAGTCGGGTGATGGCGTGCCGGATCTGGGCGTCACGGTGAGTGGCGGTGCCGGACAGGTCGTAGAAGAACCGGCGCGGGTCGCCGACCGGGTTGCCCTGCGCGTCGAGCCGGTAGGCGGCGAAGTGGTCGGCGTTCGTGTCCACACCGACCATGCCCTGAGCACGGGCACTGGCCAACGGCACGGTCCTGACCGAGGGCCGGGTCCACGACGCGGTCAGGTACCAGCGCCCGCGTTCCACGTCGAGGTGGATGCGGTAGGCCACGGCCCGGTGCGCTTCGACGCGCTCGCGCCACTCCTGGCCCCGGTGCTGGAAGGCGACCTGGGAGGCGAGGACGTACCGGCCGTGCTTGGCGTTGGCGAGGTGGGCGAGCGGTGGGGGCAGCTTGATGCTGACCTCGCCGTCCGGGGTGACACGGATCGTCTCGTTCCCGAAGCGCTTGCCGGACTCACCATCGGCGGCGAAGAACCACCGCTCGCTCTCCCAGCGTTGGCGCCACTCGTGCTCGGTGAGCTGTGCGGCATCCAGGCTGTGACGGTTCTTCAGAAGCTTCCGGCCGCCGCGCACGACGTGCACGGCACCGGCCTCCCACTCGGCTCGGGCCACGTCGAGGCGGTGTTGAAGGGTGGCCAGGCGGCGGGACTTGTGGAACCACTCGCCCTTGGAACGGTAGCCACCCGGAACCCGCTTGGTGCCCTTCGCACCGATCGGCAGCGACAGGCGGTGCGTCAAGGTGCGCACGCCCGCTTCGAGGGACTGGATGTGAGCGAGTTGGCAGCGGCGGGACAGGGCCCACTGATCGTGGGTCGCCTTCGTGATCGCACCGGCCCAGCGGGACGACGAGTCACTGGTCAGGCCCTGCTTGCGGGCCGCCCACGACTGCGCGTCGTGGTCCAGGCCCTCAGCGCACCGCGTCTTGAGGTCCAGGGACGCCAGGCGCCCGAGGTGTTCGCCGACCCGGCGCAACACCTCCTCGTCCACGGGCGTGAGCTGCTTGAGACGGTCGCGTACCGCCACCCCGGACGGGCCGAGCGCGACGAACGGCGCCTCGACAGTCCGCAGCTCCTTCTTCCTCTTCTTCGGCTCAGTCATCCGAGACCGCCGCTTCCAGCGCCTTGCGCGCACGGTTCCTCGCCGACCTGCGGCCGTACAGCCGGGCGCAGAACGAGGTCAGGACCTCGACCATGTCGCGGACCAGATCGTCTTCGACCTCGCCGTCATCCAGCACGACGAGACGGCGCCCGGACGCGGACAGGGCGGCTTCGACGAGTTCCACGTTCATACCGCCGAGGCGGTCCTTGTGCTCGACCACGACCGTGGTCACCTTGGGGTCGGCCAGCAGCCGCTTCGCCTTCGCGCGGCAGCCGTTCATACCGGAGGCGATCTCCAACTCGACACGCACGACCTCGTGACCCGCCTTCGCCGCCCACGCCGACAACCGTGCCGCCTGCCGCTCCAGATCCGGCTTCTGATCGTGCGAGGAGACACGGGCATACAGACCCACGCCACCGGTCACGGCGGGTGAGGAGTTCGCGTCGATGTTCACCAGGATCGTGCGAGGCCCCACCCGGCGGGCAGGCACCGGAAGAGTCCCCTCACGAAACCACCGATACGCCGTATGCGGGTTCACCCCCTGCAAACGCGCCCACTCCGTCAGGTTCATACGCTGATAACGCCACCACTCCCGCATGGTTACGCACACTCAACGACCCTTCGAAGCCAACAGTCGGCAACCCCCACCACGCAGAGGGAACACCGCCATGAACCGAAGAACGCCGCTCCTCAGCCTGATCACCGCGGGGGCGCTCTGCGCGACCCTCGCCGCCGTCTCCCCGGCCCTCGGCGCCGGCGACGCGCACTCCGGCGGCGAGCCCGGCCCCCGGGAACGCGGCGCGCACTGGGTCAGCACCTGGACGTCGATGCCCCAGCTGACGGAACCCTCGAACATGCCCCCGGCTCCGTTCACCGGCGACGACTCCGTGCTGACGGACACGACGCTGCGGCAGACCGTCCACGTCTCGGCGGGCGGCGACCACATCCGGCTGCGGTTCTCCAACGCGTTCGGCGGTGCGGTGCTGCCGATCACCGAGGTCTCCGTGGCCCTTCCGCTGGACGGGAAGGCGGGGACCGGGGCGATCCGCCCGGGGACCTCGCACCGGGTGACCTTCCGGGGCTCGGCGTCCATCGACGTACCGGCCGGGGCGCAGGCCGTCTCCGACCCGCTGGACTTCCGGGTCGCCCCGGGGTCCAACCTCACGGCGACGGCCTACCTGGCGACCGGGCAGGCGTCCACCGCCCTCACCTCGCACCCGGGCTCCCGCACGACCTCGTACCTGCTGCGCGGCGACCATGTCCGGGACGGGGACCTGCCCGGCGCCACGCCCACCGACCACTGGTACCTCCTCAGCGGCGTCGAGGTCTGGGCCCGCAAGACCACGTCTGCGACGGCCGTGCTCGGGGACTCGCTGACGGACGGCCGGGGCTCCACGACCAACGGCAACGACCGCTGGCCGGACGTGCTCCAGCGGCGGCTGACGGCCCGCACGTCCGTGGTCAACCAGGCGGCGGGCGGCAACCGGCTGCTCGCCGACGGCCTGGGCCCCAACGGGCTGGCCCGGCTCGACCGCGACGTCCTGGCGCAGAGCGGGACGGACCGGCTGATCGTCTTCGAGGGCGTCAACGACATCGGCACGGCGGACGCCACCCCGGCGGCCCAGAAGGCCACGGCCGAGGCCGTCATCACCGCGTACGACCAGATCATCACCCGCGCCCACGCGCAGGGCATCCGGGTGTACGGGGCGACGCTGACGCCGTTCGGCGGCAACACCATGTACGACGATCCGGACGGGTACCGCGAGGAGGCCCGGCGTACGGTCAACAGCTGGATACGCACCAGCGGCCGGTTCGACGCGGTGCTGGACTTCGACCGGGCGGTCCGCGACCCGCACCGGCCCGCCGCGCTCCGCGCCTCGCTGGACGTCGGCGACCACCTGCACCTGAACCCGGCCGGATACCGGGCCCTCGCCGAGGCCGTCCCGGTCCGGCTGTTCGAGCCGTCGCCGCTCCGGGCGGGCTTCGGCTACAACTGACCCGCGCCCGAGGGCGGGTCCGCGCACCGGTGCCGGTGCGCGGACCCGCCTTTCGCGTTCCCGGTGCGGCTCACCGAATCGGCCATGCGGTGCCCGCCGCCGTCCGACGCGCGGGCGGCTCAGGAGTAATCCAACTGCTCACAACCGCGCAGGAGTTCGCGCCGATCACACATTTTCGGTCACCTGCTCCTTCCCTCCCGTGCTCGCGGGGAGTTCACTGGACGTGACGAGGGGTGACGCGAACGCCGCGCACGTCAGGCGGCGCGCTGCCCTGGGCCCTGCTCCGGTCGCCCGGTCCGCGCGGAGGAAAGAGGACAGCCATGCCAGCCACCCGTTCCCCGGCACGCCCATGGCGCGTTCCGGCCGTGCGGGCCGCGTACGGCCCTCCGGAGGGGGTGGCCGGGGGCCCAACGACGGCCGCCCTTCCCGCCCGCTCCGGTCCGCCGGGGCGGCGGGCGTCGTCGCGGCCGGACCGCGGCCCGGGTGCGTTCCCGTCGTGCCGGCGCGGCCTGCCGCCGGCCGGCCGTGCGCACGTCCGCCTCTCGTCACCCCGCATTCCGCGTGCGCGTATCCGACTCGCGCATCCCCCTGCCCTGTTCTTATCGTCACGACGAGGTGCACCATGAGCAAGATCGCGCTTCCCGAATTCCACATGCCGTTCGAGAGTGCGGGATGCCATCCGGGAGTTGAGAAGACGAAGAAGGCCGCCTGGGAATGGGCGGAGGCCAGTGATCTCGTCCTGTCACCCGTGGCCGAGAAGAAAATGATCAGAACGCGCCCGGAACTCTGGATCTCCCTGATATTCCCCCGGGCCTCGCAGAAACATCTGGACCTCTTCTGCCAGTGGCTCTTCTGGGCCTTCCTGGTGGACGACGAGTTCGACGACGGCCCGGCCGGACGCGACCCCCGGCGGTGCGAGAGCGCGATCGGGCGTCTGGTGGACGTGCTGGACGGGGTGCGGGCGCCCGTCGGCCGCATGGAGCACGCGCTGGACGACCTGCTCGCCCGGACCTGCGTGGACCGCCCGGCGCACTGGGTGCGGCAGTTCCGGCGGGACACGGCGGCCTGGCTGTGGACGTACTACGCGGAGGCCGTGGACCGGGCGGCGGGACATGTGCCGAGCACCGCCGACTTCGTCAAGCACCGCCGCGATTCGGTGGCGATGCAGCCGTTCCTGGATCTGCACGAGATCACCGCCGGAATCGACCTTCCGGAATCCGCCCGCAGCCTCCCCGCCTATATCGCGCTGCGCAATGCGGTGGCCGACCATTCCGGGCTCTGCAACGACATCTGCTCGTTCGAGAAGGAGGCCGTCCTCGGATACGAGCACAACACCGTACGGCTGCTCCAGCGCGACCGGGGCTGCTCGCTCCAGGAGGCGGTGGAGGAAGCCGGAATTCTGCTCGGCCGTATCGCCGACCGCGTGCAGCGGGCCGAGAAGGAACTCGTGCAGGAGATCGAGGCGGCGGGAATCGAGGGTTCGGTGCGCATCGCGCTGGAGCGCTGCGTCCGCGACTACCGGGGGCTTGTACGGGGGGACTTCGACTACCACGCCCGGGCCGAGCGCTACACCCGCCCGGAGCTGACGGAGATCGACGAGGACGACTCGATGTCCCGGAACTTCGCGGCCTGACGGGCCGGGACGGGGGCGGGCGGGGCGGTGGCCGGGACCGGTGCGCGGGGCCGCGTCAGCGATTTCCGGACATTTCTCGCCGCGCCGCCCCCCGCGCCCCCGGTCACAGACGGGGAGGCCGCCGGTGGCCGGAACCGGTGGTCCCGGCACCTGTCCCGGATCAGCCCTTGTTCTGCGCGGCCCAGAACTCGTCGAACGTGAGGAGCCCGTCGCCGTTCGCGTCGTGGGAGTTGATCACGGCCTGCGCGACCGGCTCGGTGACGTACGGGTCACCCAGCTGAGCCATGACGCTCTTGTACTCGGCGGCCGAGATCAACCCGTCGCCGTTCAGGTCGTACCGCTCGAACGCCTTGCGCGCCGACTCGATGTCCGCCACTGTTCCGCCCCTTCGTATGACTGTCTGACGGGGCTCAGATTATCGGGCGGGCCGGGCGGCCCGGCGCGTGGGAGGGGCGGCACACCGGCACACGCCGTCCATATCGTGGACGATCAATGGATCATGCGCATGAACTCATGAATATTCATCGATTTCCAGGCACGTGACCCACCACACCTGCGTTTCTTCAGTGAAATGTCCGGATGTGCAGGGGTATGCGAAGAATACGGCTTTGGCTGGGGAGTCTTCCGTCTGTCATAGTCGATGCCACGACCCCCATTGACCCGGGCCAGGTCGTCATGAGCGGCCGTGAACACACCCCCCATTTCACGGTCCCCCCACAGAAGCCCCCGAGGCGCCGCACCACGGCCGACACGGGGGCTTCTGTCTGCCCGGGGCGGCCTGCGGAAGAGGGCGTCAGCGGTCGGAGATGCGCATCTCGAACCAGGTGGTCTTGCCCCGGGGTAAGAGGTCCACGCCCCAGCGGTCGGAGAGCTTGTCCACGAGCATGAGGCCCCGGCCGCTGATGTCCATCTCGCGGACCGGCATGAGGCACGGCAGCCCGCGCGAGGGGTCGCGCACCTCGATCCTGATCCAGCCGCGACGGCGCAGCATACGCAGCCCGAAGACCCGGGCCCCGGTGTGCCGTACCGCGTTGCCGACGAGCTCGGAGACGAGCAGGACGGCGTGCTCGGCGGCCTGCGAGGAGAGCGCCCACTGATGCAGGACGACGCACGAGGTGAGCCGGCGCGCCGTGGCCGCCGACTCCGGGCGGGAGGGCAGCCGGACTTCTTCCTCCGTCGGGTTTCCGAACAACTCCAGCGCTTTGAACGCCTGTTCGTCCTCGACGGCCGGCAATCTCCGTGCCGCTGTCGCGCTGCTGCGCGGTCGCGGCTGCTCCACACCCTCCAGGCCCGCCATGGACACCATCATGGCCGCACGACGGGCCTTCCGGGGCCGTTCCGGTGGAATACGCGACCCGTAATCAGTCGGTCCCCGAGGACCCGCAGGCATATGCCAGAGGCACTACGCACCCCGAGACAGCCGGTCTGACCTGCACTTATGCCGCCTTCGGCGAGGTTCACCGACGGCCCGGCCGCGGGCTCTCGCACGGCTCCCCCAGGGGTGCGCCAATCCGCCCGCACGGATGAACGCTCCCGTTGCCGTTCTCAACCGGCGTTCGGTCAGACGAATGTCGCCTTGCCCGGGCCCTCGTCCACGAAGCTGCGCATGCCGCGTTCCCGGTCCTCCGTGGCGAACAGACCCGCGAACCAGGTCCGTTCGATCGTGAGGCCGGTGTCGATGTCCGTCTCCAGCCCCGCGTCGACGGCCTCCTTGGCCGCGCGCAGCGCCAGCGCCGGCCCCTTCGCCAGGCCGGCAGCCCACGCGTGCGCCTGCTCGTACACCTCGGCGGCGGGCACCACGCGGTCCACGAGCCCCATCGTCAGGGCCTCGTCCGCCCTGACGTGGCGGCCGGTGAAGATGAGGTCCTTGGCCTTGGCGGGGCCGACCAGGCGGGCGAGCCGCTGGGTGCCGCCGGCGCCCGGGATGAGGCCCAGCAGGATCTCCGGCTGGCCGAGCTTGGCGTTGTCCCCGGCGATGCGGAAGTCCGCGCACAGGGCCAGCTCGCAGCCGCCGCCGAGCGCGTAGCCGGTGACGGCCGCGACGACGGGCTTGGGGATGCGGGCGACGGCGGTGAAGGAGTCCTGGAGGGCCTTGGAGCGCAGCACCATGGCCGCGTGGTCCATCGCCTGCATCTCCTTGATGTCCGCGCCCGCCGCGAACACCTTCTCGCCGCCGTAGAGCACCACGGCGCGCACGTCGTCGCGCCGGGACGCCTCTTCGGCGAGCTCGCGCAGCCGGTCCTGGGTCGCCACGTCCAGGGCGTTCATCGGCGGGCGGTCCAGCCGGATGGTGCCGACGCCGCCGCTTACTTCGAGGGTTACGGTCATGGGATGCAGGTTAACCAACGCTAACCACGGGCGGCACGTGCCGGGGGCGGTGCCGTGCGTCACGGCGGACGCGGACGGGCCCGGCACCCTGGATCTCGGTGCCGGGCCCGCCGGGACGCGCGGGGCGAGGAGCTACGCGGTCACGCGGTCCACTCCGACCAGCTCATGTTCCAGCCGTTGAGGCCGTTGTCCGGGCTGATCGTCTTGTCCTGCGAGTTCTTCACGACGACCACGTCGCCGATGAGCGAGTTGTTGAAGAACCAGGACGCCGGCATGGCGGAGTTGCCGCCGCCGCGCACGTCCTGGAGGCCGACGCAGCCGTGGCTGGTGTTGGCGCTGCCGAACACCCCGGGGCCGCCCCAGTAGTTGCCGTGGATGAAGGTGCCCGAGGTGGACAGGCGCATCGCGTGCGGCACGTCCTTGATGTCGTACTCGCCGCCGAAGCCGACGGTGTCGCCGTTCATCCGGGTCACCCGCAGCTTCTCGCTGATGACCATCTGGCCGTTGTACGTGGTGGTGGCCGGGGCGCCCGCCGAGATCGGGATGTCCTTGATCTGCTTGCCGTCGCGGACGACCTTCATCCGGTGCGACTTCGCGTCCACGGTGCTGACCTGGCTGCGGCCGATGGTGAACGAGACGGTCTTGGCCTGCTTGCCGTAGACCCCGGGCCGGCCCTCGACGCCGTCGAGGTCGAGCTTCACGGTCACCTTGGTGCCGGCGGCCCAGTACTGCTCGGGGCGGAAGTCCAGGCGGTCGTTGCCGAACCAGTGGCCCTCGACGGGGACGGCGGGCTCGGCGGTCACCTCGATGGCCTTCTCGACGGCCTCCGGGTCGGTGATGCCGCGCGTGAAGTGGATGGAGACCGGCATGCCGACGCCGACCGTCGAGCCGTCCTCCGGGGTGTACTGCCCGATGAAGGTGTTCTTGGGGACCAGCGTGGTGAAGGAGGTGTCCTTCGCGGACTCACGGCCCTTGGCGTCCTTGGCCACCGCGTGGACCTTGTACTTGGTCGCCGAGGCCAGGTGCCGGTCGGGCACCCAGCTCGCGCCGTCCGCCGCGATCTTGCCCTCGACCTCGCCGCCCTTGGGGTCCGAGACCTTGACCGTGGTCAGCTTCCCGCGCTCGGCGGTGATCTTCAGCGCGCCGCTCGTCGCGACGTCGTCGGCGCCGTCCTTGGGCGCGACGGTCACCACGGCCTGCGAGGCGCTGGTGTCCTGGTTCCTGACCCCGCCCGCCTTGGCGTCCGCGCTCGCGCCGTCGGCGTCTCCCCCGCCGCACGCCGTCACCAGAAGCAACAGCGCACCCACCGCCAGGGCCGGCAGACCGGTGGCTCCCCGCAGCCGCCGTCTGCCGCCCGTTCCGGCCGATGTCCCCGATATCGGCTGCCCGTTCAATGTGGTCGTCTCCCCTCACACGGCCTGGCCCCGCCTAGGCCCCGGGAACCCTCGGGTTCCCACCCCCGCGCGCTGCACATGCACGCTCAGCAAAGAGATAATCACACCGACTGCGGGCAGATCCCCCCGGAATTGTCACTGTTCCGTCCCAAGTGACGGCAGGGTTTCCGCCGTCACGCCCGGGGGTGCCGCGGCGGCCCGCTACCGGAGCGCGGAGCCCGCCCCCCACTTGGCCCAGCCCAGGTTCCAGCCGCCGAGTCCGTTGTCCGGTGCGACCGTCTTGTCGGCCGAGTTGACGACCTCGACCACGTCCCCGACGAGGGTGCGGTCGAAGAACCAGCCGGCCGGGGTCGAACCGCTGCCGCCCTGCACGTCCCGCAGCCCGATGCAGCCGTGGCTGACGTTGGTGGAGCCGAAGACGTCCTCGTCGGACCAGTAGTTGCCGTGCAGGAAGGTGCCGGACTTCGTCAGCCGGATGGCGTGCGGCACGTCCTTGATGTCGTACTCGCCGCCGAAGCCGACGGTCCGCCCGTCCATCCGCGTCACCTCGTGCATCTCGCTGACCACCATCTTGCCGTTGTACGTGGTGGTCGTCGCGGAGCCCGCGGTGACCGGGACCGTGGAGACCAGCTCCCCGTCCCGGCGCACCTCCATCGTGTGCGCCGCCGCGTCCACCCGGGAGATCTGCTCCCGGCCCACCGTGAAGCGCACGGTCTTGCGCTGGCTGCCGTACACCCCGGGCGCGCCCTCCACGTCGGCCAGCCCGATGTCCACGGTGACCTCAGTGCCGGGCCGCCAGTACTCCCGGGGGCGGAAGTCCAGGCGGCTCTTGCCGAACCAGTGCCCGGTCACGGCCACCGGCGGATCGGCGGTCACCCGGATCGCCCGCTCCACCGCCGCGCGGCGGGTGACGGGGCGGTTGAACTCGAAGGAGACGATCATGCCGGTGCCGACGGTCGAGCGGTTCTCCGGCTTGAAGTAGCCGATGAACCGGTCCTCGGGCACCGCGGTGGTGAAGGTGGTGTGCCGGGCCGCGCGGTGGCCGCCGCCGTCCACCGCGACCGCGTCGACGCTGTACTTGGCGGCGAGGCCGAGCCGCGCCCCCTTCACCGGTGCCCAGGAGTGGCCGTCCTCGGCGATCCGGCCCGGCACCTCCTGCTCCCGCGCGTCCTCGATCCGCCGCACCCGGACGCTCTCCAGCCGCCCGTCGGGGACCTCCACCGCGACCCGGCCGTCCGCCCGGACGCCCTCGGCCCGGTCGGCGGGCGTGACCCGGATGGCCTCCTGCGGTTTCCCCTTCCCGCCGATGAACGAACCGGCGCCCGAACAGCCCGTCAGCACGGCCAACAGCGCCAGTACGGCGAGCAGCCACCGCCCGGGCGGAGTGGTGACCGGGCGCGTCCCTGCCTTCTTCGCTACGTCAGTCATGTCCCCCCAACGACGGGGGCCGGTCGCGGGAAACGTGAGTGCGGGCCGCCCGGTGGGCAGAACTCAGGGGACGGCCGCACTCGGGGAGCCGCGGCCGGGACGCCGCGCTCCCCCTTCCGGTGCCGGTCCCACGAGCCGCGGGAGGCGAGCAGGTGTCGAGCGCAGCCGAGCAGGAGGCAGTACCGGAGGCGGACGCGGGGACGGCCGGGGCGGTCGCGGAACGGGTCGCCGCCGCCGCAGCCGGCCGGCGGCCGCCGGTGGTGTGGCCGGGGGCGCCGATGCCGCTCGGCGCCCGCTTCAGGACCGGCCCGGACGGGGTGGCGGGCACCAATTTCGCGCTCTGGGCGGGCGGCGCGGAGGCCGTCCAGCTGTGCCTCTTCGACGAGGACGGCACGGAGACCCGGCTCCCCCTGACCGAGCTGACCCACGAGGTCTGGCACGGCTTCGTGCCCGGGGTGCGGCCGGGCCGGCGGTACGGATACCGGGTGCACGGCCGGTGGGACCCGTGGACGGGCGCCCGGTGGAACCCGGCGAAGCTGCTGCTCGATCCGTACGCCCGGGCCGTGGACGGTGAATTCACCCTTCCGGCCGAGGTGTACGGCCATGTGAGGGACTGGCCCGACCAGCGGTTCGCGGACACCGTCCGGGACGAACGGGACTCCGCCCCGTACGTCCCGAAGGGGGTCGTCGTCCACGACGACGACGACTGGGCCGACGACCGCAGGCCGAAGACACCGTGGGCGGACTCCGTCATCTACGAGCTGCACGTGAAGGGGTTCACCCGGCTCCATCCCGGCATCCCCCAGGAGCTGCGCGGCACGTACGCCGGGCTCGCCCACCCCGCGGCGACCGGGTATCTGAAGGACCTCGGGGTGACCGCGGTGGAGCTTCTGCCGGTGCACCAGTTCGCGCACGAGGACCATCTGCTGCGGCGCGGGCTGCGCAACTACTGGGGCTACAACTCCATCGGCTACTTCGCCCCGCACGCCGGCTACTCGGCGAGCGGCACGGCGGGCGGGCAGGTCGGCGAGTTCAAGCGGATGGTGCGCGCGCTGCACGACGCGGGCATCGAGGTCATCCTGGACGTCGTCTACAACCACACCGCGGAGGCGGGCGAGCTGGGCCCGACGCTGTCGCTGCGCGGCATCGACAACCGGGGGTACTACCGCCTCCAGGCCGACGCCCGGCGGTACGCCGACTACACCGGCTGCGGCAACACCCTGCACGTCGTCCAGCCGAACGTGCTGCGGCTCATCACGGACTCGCTGCGGTACTGGGTGACCGAGATGGGCGTGGACGGCTTCCGCTTCGACCTGGCGGCGGCGCTGGCCCGCTCCATGCACGACGTGGACATGCTCTCGCCGTTCCTCGCGGTGATCGCCCAGGACCCGGTGCTGCGCCGGGTCAAGCTCATCGCCGAGCCCTGGGACGTCGGCAACGGCGGCTACCAGGTGGGCGCGTTCCCGCCGCTGTGGACGGAGTGGAACGACCACTACCGGGACGCCGTACGGGACTTCTGGCGCGGCGCGCTGCCCGACGTACGGGACCTCGGCTACCGGCTGACCGGGTCGAGCGACCTGTACGCGTGGGGCGGGCGCCGCCCGTACGCCTCGGTCAACTTCGTCACCGCGCACGACGGTTTCACCCTGCGCGACCTGGTGAGCTACCAGGAGAAGCACAACGAGGCCAACGGCGAGGACAACCGGGACGGCACCTCCGACAACCGGGCGTGGAACTGCGGCGCCGAGGGCGAGACGGACGACCCGGGCGTCAACGCGCTGCGCCGCCGCCAGCTGCGCAACCTCCTCACCACGCTGCTCCTGTCGACCGGGGTGCCGATGCTGGTCGCGGGCGACGAGATGGGGCGTACCCAGGGCGGCAACAACAACGCGTACTGCCAGGACAACGAGACCGGCTGGGTGGACTGGTCGCTGCTGGAACGGCCCGAGTGGCGGGAGCTGGCCGCGCTGACCGCGCGGGTGCTCGCGCTGCGCCACCGCCATCCGGTGCTGCGCCGCCGGGCGTTCTTCTCCGGCCGGCCGCAGGCACCGGACGGGCTGCGGGACCTGGCGTGGTTCACCCGCGCGGGCGCGGAGATGACCGAGTCCGACTGGTACGCGCCCGCCGCGACGCTCGGGCTCTACCTCTCCGGCCGGGACATCCCGGGGCGGGACGCGCGCGGTGCGCAGGTGACCGACGACAGCTTCCTGGCCGTCCTGCACGCGGGCCACGAACCGGCGGACTTCCTGCTGCCGGGTCCTCCGTGGGCGCGGGCGTACGAACTGGTCCTGGACACCTCGCGGGAGGACCAGGCCCGGCCCCCGGGCACGGTGCACCGGGGCGGCGAGCGGCTGACGGTGCCGGAGCGGTCGGTGCTGCTGCTGCGGGTGCGGGAGTGAGCCGCCGGGGGTGTCTTGCCGGTCAGGGCCGGATCAGGCCGCGGCGTCTGGTGCGGTGCATCGCAAGGCGGAGGATGGAGGCAACGCGGAGCGTTGTTGACTGACGACAACGCCGCGAGGTGCCGTGCCGGACGCCACGGACCCGGCCCTGACCGGCAAGACACCCCCTAGCCGAGGATGCCCCGGTCGTAGCCGGCGGCCACGGCGGCGGCCCGGTCCTTGACGCCGAGCTTGGCGAAGAGGTGGGTGAGGTGGGTCTTCACGGTGGCCTCGCTGATGAACAGCTCGGCGGCGATCTCCCGGTTGGAGGTGCCCCGCGCGACGAGCGTCAGCACCTCGCGCTCCCGGGCCGACAGCGTCTCGTTGCCCGGGGCGGCCGGGGCGCGCACCGCCGAGACGAGGCGCGAGGCGACGGCCGGCGACAGGACGGTCCGGCCCTCGGCGGCGGCCCGGACGGCGGTGAACAGCTCCTCGCGGGGCGCGTCCTTGAGGAGGTAGCCGGTCGCGCCCGCCTCGATCGCGGGCAGGGTGTCGGAGTCGGTGTCGTACGTAGTGAGGACGAGGACCTTGGAGCGGGCGCCGCGCCGGGTCAGCTCGGTGATCGCGGCGACCCCGCCGCCGCCCGGCATGCGCAGGTCCATGAGCACCACGTCGGGGTCGAGCCGGGCGGCCATCTCGACGCCCTCGACCCCGTCGGCCGCCTCGCCGAGCACCCGGAACTCCGGCGCGGCGGCGAACATCCCGCGCAGCCCGTCCCGTACGACGGGGTGGTCGTCGACGACGATCAGGGTGATGACGCGCGCGGGTTCCCGGTCCATGGCGCCCACGGTAACGGACCGGGTCAGCCGTGCGGCACGAGCGGGACGCGGGCGCTGACCGCCGTACCGAGGCCCGGTCCGGTCTCCACCTCGACGGTGCCCGCGATGCGTTCGGCGCGCGAGCGCATGCCGCCGAGGCCGAATCCGCCGGCTCCCCGGTACGGGGGCAGCGCGGCCGGGTCGAAGCCGCGGCCGTCGTCGCGGACGTCGAGCGTGATCTCGTCGCCCATGTACGACAGGGTGACCCCGGCGCGGGACGCCTCGGCGTGCCGGCCGGCGTTGGCCAGGGCCTCCTCGGCGATACGGAGCAGGGTGGCGCCGACCTCGTCGTGCAGGGGGGCCACGGTGCCGGTGACGGTGAACTCGGCGCGCACCCCGGTCCGCCGGGACCAGGTGGCGACGGTCTTCCGGAGCGCGCCGGGCAGGTCGTCGTGTTCCAGGGCCGCGGGGAGCAGGTTGTGCACGGAGCGGCGGGCCTCGCCGAGGCTGTGCCGGGCCAGGGCGGCGGCCCGGACGAGGTGTTCGCGGGCGAGGTCCGGGTCGGTGTCGGCGGTGGAGGTGGCGGCCTGGAGCTGGGCGATGATGCCGGTGAGTCCTTGGGCGATGGTGTCGTGGATCTCGGCGGCCAGCCGGCTCCGCTCGTCGGCCACCCCGGCCTCGCGGGCCTGGACGAGGAGTTGGGCGTGCAGTCCGGCGTTCTCCGCGAGGGCCTGTTCCAGGCGGGCGTTGGCGGTCTCCAGGGCGGTGATGGTCCTGGTGCGGGCCCGGTCCTGCTCGGCCTCCCGGTCGCCGATCTGGGCGAAGACCATGGTGAGTGTGGCGTGCACGGCGAGGACGACGCCGAAGACGATCCAGTTCCTCAACGTGGCGGGCGGGAGGGGGCTGCCGCTCTGCGCGCCGGCCATGATAACGGCGACCGCGAGCAGGCCGGGCCGGATGGCGCGCTGCGGGAGGACCCGGGCGGCGTCGAAGTAGCCGACCACCGCGTAGATGGAGAAGAAGGGGTTGCACCAGGTGAGCCCGAGGGCCAGCAGGGTGCGGGCGGTGAAGTAGCAGACCCCGGCCGCCGGGCCGGCGCCCGGCGGGGTGCGGGACCACCACAGCTGGAGGACGAGCGCCGCCGGGAGGAGCACCAGGGCGGCGCGCTCGTCGGCCGGGGACATGACGAGGTTCCGGGAGACGGCCGAGACGACGGTGGCCAGGCCGAGCAGCCCGTACGGGCCGTACCGGAAGAACCGCCCCCACCACTGCTCGGCCGTCGTCACCTGTGCGCGCATGGCCGCCAGTCTCCCAAGCGCCCCCGGCCGCCCTCTACTGCCACCGGAACGTGCGGATCGCGGTCCACCCCGCCGCGAGGGCCCAGGCAGCGACCGCGCCGAGGTAGCCCCAGGCCGGCCAGTCTCCCCGGGCGGCCTGGTCCAGGGCCTGGGACGCGGCGCCGAAGGGGGTGGCCTGGACGATGCGGCGCAGCGCGTCGGGCATGGCCTGGACGGGGACCCAGACGCCCGCCGTGAACATCATGGCGAAGTAGACCAGCGAGCCCACGGTGGCGGCGATCTTCGTCGTACGGGACAGGGCGCAGATCAGCGAGCCGATGGCGAGGACGCAGACGACCGCGAGCAGCAGCGCCAGCAGATAGCCGGACGGCTGCTCCGGCAGCCGCACTCCGTAGGCGGTCCGGCCGACGGCCACGACCAGCAGGGCGGAGACGAGCGCGGCGGCGCCGTGCAGCGCGATCTGGGCGCCGAGCAGCGCCGAGGGCCGCACCGGTGTGGTGGACATACGGCGCAGGATGCCGCGTTCGCGGTAGCCGGTGAGGACGGGCGGCATGGCCTGGAGCCCGGACATGATCAGGGCGAGCAGCACCGCGACGGGGACGTACAGATCGATGACGCGCCGGCCGCCGAGGGCGTCGTCGTGCTCCCGGAAGGAGGGGACGAAGCCGAGGATCGCCAGGAGCACGGTCGGGAAGACGACGATCCAGAACAGGCTGCCGGGTTCGCGCAGGAAGAGCCGGGTCTCCGCCTTGAGGACGGCGAGCGTCGCGCCCGGCACGGCGGTGCGGGACGCGGCGGTGGGTGCGAGGGCCATCTCAGGCTGCCCGTTCTGTGAGGCCGGGCCCGTCGGCGGGGCCGGTGCGGTGGGGGTCCTCCGTGCGGTCCGGCTGCTCGGTGAGCCCGAGGAAGGCGTCGTCCAGGGTGGTCTCGGAGACGCGCAGGCGGTGCGCGGTGACGCGGAGCCGGGCCAGCAGCGAGATCACGGCGTTGACGGTCTCGTCGGTGCCGTTGATGACGATCCGGCCGCCCTCGGTCTCGTACGACACCGCGCCGGGGAGCCCGGCGAGTTCGGCGTCGGGCAGCGGTGCGGAGGGCGTGAAGGAGATGACGGTGGAGCCGTCGGCGCCGGCGACGAGCCCGGCCGGGGTGTCGAGCGCGACGACGCGGCCCTTGTCGATGACGGCGATGCGGTCGCAGAGGCGCTGGGCCTCCTCCATGAAGTGGGTGACGAGCACGACGGTGACGCCGCCGTCGCGCACGTCCTGGATCAGCTGCCAGGTGTCGCGCCGGGCCCGCGGGTCGAGGCCGGTGGTCAGCTCGTCGAGGATGACGACGCGGGGCCGGCCGACGAGGGCGAGCGCGATGGACAGCCGCTGCTTCTGACCGCCGGAGAGCCGGTGGAAGCGGGTGTCGAGCTTGCCGTTCAGGCCGAGCCGTTCGGCGAGCGGGCGCCAGTCGGCGGGCCGGAGGTAGAAGGCGCTGTACAGGTCCAGGGCCTCGCGCACGGTGATCTTGGTCTGGAGTTCGCTCTCCTGGAGCTGGGCGCCGAGCAGCCCGGTCACCCGGTCGCGGTCGGCGACCGGGTCGAGCCCGGCGACCCGGACGGTGCCCGCGTCGGGGACCCGCAGGCCCGCGACGCACTCGACGGTGGTGGTCTTGCCCGCGCCGTTGGGGCCGAGAATCCCGAAGATCTCCCCCTCTTCGACGGAGAAGGTGACCCCGTCGACCACGGGGCGGCCGGCGTAGGACTTGCGCACCCCGTTCGCTTCGATGACTGCCATGGCACCGAGCATCCGCCCGGCGGGCCCGCGCCGGTATCGGCCATCGCGCTCGAACCGGTATCCGCCGATCGGTTGATACCCGCTACGACCATCCGCCGGTGCGTCCGGTGGCGGGATAAAACCGCAGGACCGATATCCGGACGGACCGTAGGCTCCTCCCTGATGCGCCAGGAACATGTAGAACCCAAGGACCGGTCGGCCGTCCGCTCGCTGCTGCGGCTGTGGCCGTACGTGAAGCCGGTACGGGCACGGCTCTTCGGGGCCGCTCTGGTGGCGGTCGTCGCCTCCTGTCTGGGCCTGGTGATCCCGCTCGTCCTGAAGTGGATCGTGGACGGCCCGGTCGCGGACTCGGACCCGGGCGGGGTGTGGCTCGGCGCGCTGTACCTGCTGCTCCTGGGCATCGCCGAGGCGGTGCTGTTCGGGGTGCGCCGGTGGATGGTGGCGCGTCCGCTGGCCGGGGTCGAGGCGTCGATGCGGGCGGAGCTCTACCGGCACCTTCAGCGGCTGCCCGTGGCCTTCCACGACCGCTGGCCCTCGGGGCAGTTGCTCTCGCGCGGGACGACGGATCTGATGATGGTCCGGATGTTCCTGGCCTTCCCGCTGACCTTCCTGCTGGTCAACGCGACCACGATCCTCGTCGGTTTCGTGGTGCTGCTGTTCCAGGAGTGGACGCTCGGCCTGGTGCTGCTCGCCCCCGTCGTCCCGCTCGTGATCATCTGCTCGGCCTTCGAGGCGAAGTACGCCGCGGTCGCGCGCCGCGCCCAGGACCAGGTCGGCGACCTGACCACCGTGGTCGAGGAGAGCGTGCTCGGCATCCGCATCATCAAGGGCTTCGGCCGCCACCGCAGCCAGTCCGACGCCTTCCGGGCGCTCGCCGGGAAGCTGCGCACCACGGAGCTGGGCAAGGCCCGGCTGCTCGCGCGGATCTGGACCCTGATCACCACCCTCCCCGAACTCGCCATCGGGGCCGCCCTGGTGTTCGGCACGATCCAGGTCGCCGACGGCGGTCTGTCGGCGGGCACCCTGGTCGCGTTCCTCTCCACCGCCCTCGCGCTGCGCTGGCCGGTCGAGTCGATCGGCTTCCTGCTGGCGATGAGCCAGGAGGCGGCGACGGCGACCGAACGGTACTTCGAGGTGATGGACGCCGCCGAGGAGGAGGACACCGGCCGGGCGGCGGCGCCCGTGGCCCGGGAGGCGGGCGGCATGGTCTTCGAGGGCGTCGGGTTCCGCTATCCCGACGCGGAGGAGGGCTCGGCGCCCGTGCTCGACCGCGTCGACCTGCACGTCCGGCCGGGCGAGACCATGGCCCTGGTCGGCGCCACCGGCTCCGGCAAGACCACGCTCACCTCACTGGTGCCCCGGCTGTACGAGGCGACCGCGGGGCGGATCACCCTGGACGGCGAGGACATCACGGCCATGCCGCGCGCCCGGCTGCGGGAGCTGGTGTCGGTGGCGTTCGAGGAGCCGACGCTCTTCTCGGCCAGCGTCGGGGAGAACGTGCTGATGGGTGCCGAGGGGGCCGGCGAGGAGGAGCTGCTGCGGGCGCTCTCGGTCGCCCAGGCCGACTTCGTCCACGCGTTGCCGCAGGGTGCCGGCACGGAGGTCGGCGAGCAGGGCCTGAGCCTGTCCGGCGGCCAGCGCCAGCGCCTCGCCCTGGCCCGCGCGGTGGTGGGCCGGCCGCGCTTCCTGGTCCTCGACGACCCGCTCTCCGCGCTCGACGTGCACACGGAGGCCCTGGTGGAGGCGGCGCTCCGGCAGGTCCTGGCGGAGACCACGGCGGTGGTGGTCGCGCACCGGCCGTCGACCGTGATGCTCGCGGACCGGGTGGCGCTGCTGTCCGGGGGCCGGATCAGCGCGGTCGGCACCCATCAGGAACTCCTGCGCACCAACGCCGAGTACGCCTGGCTGATGTCGGGCGCGGGGGCGTCGGACGACGCCGGGGCGGAGGGCGGCGCGGGCACGGAGCCCGGTGCGCGGGCGCGGCCCGTACCGGAGGCGAAGCCCGTACCGGAGCCCGGTGCGCAGGCGCGGCCCACCCCCGACACCGACCTCACCGAACCCCTGGGCGCGAAGGCCCCTGCCGAGGAGGGCAGCACCCGATGACCAGCACGACGACCGGACGGCCCGCCGAGCCCGCCGGCTCCGGCGGCGCGGAGGAGCAGCAGGCGTCCGCCCCGGACGCGGCGGCCGGGGACCCCTTCGACCGCGACGACCTGCCCACGCCGCGCGGTGCCACCGGGCAGCTGCTCGCCTCGTTGCTGCGGCCGATGCGGGGACGGGTGGCCGCGTCCGCCCTGGCCATCCTGTTGCAGCAGGCGGCGGTGCAGGCCGGACCGCTGCTGGTCGCATACGCCATCGACAGCGGGGTGCCCGCCTTCCGCGACGACGACTACGGGCCGCTGATCGCCGTGGCGCTGGGCTACGCCCTCTGCTCGGTGGTCTCGGGCGCCCTGCAGTACGCGTTCATCCAGCTGTCCGCGCGGGTCAGCCAGGACGTCCTGCTCGACCTGCGCGGCCGGATCTTCCGCCATGCGCAGGCGCTGAGCGTGGACTTCCACGAGCGGTACACCTCGGGCCGGCTGATCTCCCGGTCCACGACCGATCTGGAGTCGCTGCGGGAGCTGCTGGAGGAAGGGCTCCAGGAGCTGATCCACATCGTCCTGTCGTTCGCGTCCATCGCCGTGGTGCTGCTCTGGCTGGACCTGGCGACGGGCGCGGCGGCGGTGGCGTCCTTCCTGCCGCTGTATCTGCTGGTGCGGCTGTACCGGAAGCGGTCCTCGGTGATCTTCGCGGGCCGTTCGACGGCGATCGCGTCGGTCGTCGTGAAGTTCGCGGAGACCATGAACGGCATCCGGCCCGTCCAGGCGTTCCGCCGAGAACGGATCAACGACGCGGCCTTCCAGGAGCTGAACACGCGTCACCGGACCGCCAACGGCGACGCGATGCTGGAGAACGCGCGTTACGTCGTCGGCTCGCGGCTCGTCGCGAACACCGCGGTGGCCGGAATCGTGCTGTGGGGCGCGTACCGCGTGGCGGACGGCGGTCTCGCGCTGGGGGTGCTGGCCGCGGTGGTGCTCTATCTGCGGCGGCTGTACGACCCGATCGACCGGCTCAGCATGTTCCTCAACTCCTTCGAGTCCGCGGCCGCCTCGCTGGCGAAGATCGCCGGGCTGCTGGCGCAGGCGCCGACGGTCCCGGAGGCCCTGGAGCCCCGTGAGTTGCCGGCCAGGGCCGGGGACCTGCCCGGCCGCGAGGTGGTCTTCGACGGGGTGAGCTTCGGATACCGGACGGGCGGCGAGGTGCTGCCCCGGTTCGACCTGACGATCCCGGCGGGGCAGACGGTGGCCGTGGTCGGCTCCACGGGGGCCGGCAAGTCGACGCTCGCCAAGCTGCTCGCCCGGTTCTACGACCCGAGCGCGGGCCGGGTCCTGCTGGACGGCACCGACCTGCGCGACCTGGCCACCCCCGAGCTGCGGCGCGGGGTGGTGATGGTGACCCAGGAGGCGTTCCTGTTCTCCGGGACGGTCGCGGAGAACATCGCGATCGGCCGCCCGGCGGCGGGCCGGGAGGAGATCGAGCGGGCCGCGAAGGCGATCGGCGCCCATGACTTCATCACCGGGCTGCCCGACGGCTACGACACCGACGTGCGCAAGCGGGGCGGCCGGATCTCGGCGGGGCAGCGGCAGCTGGTGGCGTTCGCCCGGGCGCTGCTGGCCGACCCGGCGGTGCTCATCCTCGACGAGGCGACCAGTTCGCTGGACATCCCCGGTGAGCGCGCGGTGCAGCAGGCGATGGACACGGTGCTGCACGGCCGCACCGCGGTGGTGATCGCGCACCGGCTCTCGACCGTGGAGGTGGCGGACCGGGTGCTCGTGATGGAGCGGGGGCGGATCGTGGAGGACGGCGCACCGTCCGAGCTCGTCGCGGGCACGGGCCGGTTCGCCGGTCTGCACCGCGCCTGGCGGGAGAGCCTGGCCTGACGGCCCGGTGACGCCCCGGCTGTCCGCCCGATATCGCACGAAGGCGGACAGCCAGATCGCGCCACACCTCGTTACCGTCTCGTCAGGTGGGAACTTTCCGCTTGTTCACATTCGCGTCGCACTCCGCCCGTCCGCCCGCAACCCTCTCGCGCCCTGCGCTTTCGGCGCGCCAGGGCACTCGACGGCCCCCGTGGAACCGCCGCGTGAAGCTCCGCGAAACGTCCGCTTAACGAACACGCATCTTCCGGCAACGAACGAATTCCGGCCAAGTTGTTGACGCGGTCCTGACAGAGATGGCCGACTCCTGACACTCTTCACCCCGTTCCGCGCTCTGCTTGCTCTGCCCGGACGGCTCACCCAGCCGCCGGTACCCCCCTCGCAGAAGGAGTCCGCGTGAGATCCACGCACAGCCGTCGTGCCACCGCGACCGGCGCTCTCATAGCCGCAGCCGCCCTCATAGCCGTCGGCACCCAGACCGGAACGGCCTCCGCCGCCCCGGACAACGGCACCGCCAGGAGCGCCAGTGCCGCCCAGGCGAACCCCGGCGCCCTGGCCAAGCAGCTCTCCCCCTCGCAGCGCGCCGAGCTGATCCGCGAGGCCACCGCGAGCCGGGCGGCCACGGCGAAGAAGCTCGGCCTCGGGTCCCAGGAGAAGCTCGTCGTCCGCGACGTCATCCAGGACAACGACGGCACCACGCACACCCGTTACGAGCGCACCTTCGACGGCCTCCCGGTCCTCGGCGGCGACCTGGTCGTCCAGGAGTCCAAGGCCGGCGCGACCGAGAGCGTCGTCAAGGCGTCCCGCGCCACCGCCGCCCAGCTGAAGGCCGTCGACACCGTGGCGGACATCGCCCCGTCGGCCGCCACCAAGCAGGCGCTCGGCGCCGCCAAGGCGGCCGGCTCGGACCGGGCCGAGGCCGACAAGGCGCCCCGCAAGGTCGTCTGGATGGCCTCCGGGACCCCGCAGCTGGCCTACGAGACCGTGGTCGGCGGCCTCCAGGAGGACGGCACCCCGAACGCGCTGCACGTCATCACGGACGCCTCCTCCGGAGCGAAGCTCTACGAGTGGCAGGCCATCGAGAACGGCGTCGGCAACACCGAGTACAGCGGCCAGGTCACCCTGGGGACCTCCGGGTCCTCCGGCTCGTACAACCTGACCGACACCGCGCGCGGCAGCCACAAGACGTACAACCTGAACCACGGCACGTCCGGCAAGGGCACCCTCTTCTCCGGCTCCGACGACGTCTGGGGCAACGGCAGCGCCTCGAACGCGGAGACCGCGGCGGCGGACGCCCACTACGGCGCGGCCGAGACCTGGGACTACTACAAGAACGTCCACGGCCGCACCGGCATCCGGGGCGACGGCGTCGGCGCGTACTCCCGCGTCCACTACGGCAACAACTACGTGAACGCCTTCTGGGACGACAGCTGCTTCTGCATGACGTACGGCGACGGCAGCGGCAACGCCAACCCGCTGACCTCGCTGGACGTGGCCGCCCACGAGATGAGCCACGGCGTCACCTCGAACACGGCCGGCCTCAACTACAGCGGCGAGTCCGGCGGCCTGAACGAGGCGACCAGCGACATCTTCGCCACCGCCGTCGAGTTCTACTCCAACACCGCCGCCGACCCGGGTGACTACCTGATCGGCGAGAAGATCGACATCAACGGCGACGGCACGCCGCTGCGCTACCAGGACAAGCCGAGCCGCGACGGGGCGTCCAAGGACTCCTGGTACTCGGGCATCGGCAACATCGACGTGCACTACTCGTCGGGCCCGGCCAACCACTTCTTCTACCTGCTGTCCGAGGGCAGCGGCGCGAAGACCATCAACGGCGTCAGCTACAACTCCCCCACCTCCGACGGCCTGCCGGTGACCGGCATAGGCCGCGCGAAGGCGGAGCAGATCTGGTTCAAGGCGCTCACCACGAAGTTCACCTCCACCACCAACTACGCGGGGGCCCGCACCGGGACGCTCGCGGTGGCCGGTGAGCTGTACGGCACGAGCAGCGCCGAGTACAAGGCCGTCCAGGACGCCTGGGCCGGGATCAACGTCGGTGAGCGCTCCGGCGGCACCGACCCGACCGAGCCGGGTGACGGCACGGTCTTCGAGAACAACAGCGCCGTGTCCATCCCGGACGGCGGCTCGGCCGTCACCAGCGCGGTCACCGTCTCCGGCCGCTCCGGCAAGGCACCCAGCGCCCTGCAGGTCGGCGTGGACATCACCCACACCTACCGCGGTGACCTGGTCATCGACCTCGTCGCCCCGGACGGCTCCACTTACCGCCTGAAGAACTCCTCGATCTACGACTCGGCGGACAACGTCAAGGCGACGTACACCGTCAACGCCTCGTCCGAGACGGCCAACGGCACCTGGCGGCTGCGGGTCCAGGACGTCTACCGCGGGGACACCGGGAAGATCAACAGCTTCAAGCTGACCTTCTGAGCCCCTTCGGCGCCACCCCCCACCGCGCGGGTCACCGCATGACCCGCCTCTGAACACGGAACCGCCCGGGAGGAGCACGTCCCCCGGGCGGTTCCGGCATGCCGGGCCGGGGTCAGCGCAGCAGCACGCCGCCGCCCTCACCGGTGGCCCCGGTCGGCTGCGCGACCAGGCCGAGTTCGGCACCGCCGGCCAGCAGCCGGTGCGCGGGCAGCACGCGCACGGTGTAGCCGTACGGGCCCGTGCGGTCCAGGGCGAGCGGGCCCTCGTACAGCCAGTGGCCCTCCAGGTCCTGGCCGCCCGCCGGCTTCAGCGGGAAGACCTGGGCCTCGGAGATCGCGTCGGCCGAGTCGACCCGCCCCGCCACCGCCTGCACCTCCACGTCGTCCGGCGCCAGCGCGCCCAGCGACACCCGGACCCGCAGCGCCAGCGTGGACCCCAGCTCCGCCGTCGCACCCGAGGCGGTCGGCGTCACCGCCTCCACATGGTCGACGGCCACCCTCGGCCAGGCGGCCCGGACCTTCGCCTTCCAGCCCGCCAGCTCCCGCGCCCGGGGGAGGTCCATCGAGCGCTGGGCGAGCGCGGCGGGGGCGTACAGCCGCTCGACGTACTCCGTGACCATGCGGTCGGCGAGCACCTTGGGGCCCAGGGAGCCCATGGTGCGGCGGACCATTTCGGTCCAGCGGCCGGGCAGCCCCTCGTCCCCGCGCTCGTAGAAGTGCGGGGCGACCCGGTCCTCGATCAGCTCGTACAGGGCGCCCGCCTCCAGGTCGTCGCGCCGGTCCTCGTCCAGCGCGCTGCCCTCGGCCGTCGGGATCGCCCAGCCGAAGTCCGGCTCGAACCACTCGTCCCACCAGCCGTCCAGCACGGACAGGTTGAGACAGCCGTTCAGCGCGGCCTTCATCCCGCTCGTGCCGCACGCCTCCAGCGGGCGCAGCGGGTTGTTCAGCCAGACGTCGCAGCCCGGGTAGAGCTTCTGGGCCATCGCCATCCCGTAATCGGGCAGGAAGACGATGCGGTGCCGGACCCGGGGATCGTCGGCGAACCTCACCAGCTCCTGGACCAGCCGCTTCCCGCCGTCGTCGGCCGGGTGCGCCTTGCCCGCGACGACGATCTGGACCGGCCGCTCCGGGTGCAGCAGCAGCGCCCGCAGCCGGTCCCGGTCGCGCAGCATCAGCGTCAGCCGCTTGTACGAGGGGACGCGGCGGGCGAAGCCGATGGTGAGGACGTCCGGGTCGAGCACCCCGTCGATCCAGCCGAGCTCGGCGGGCTGGGCGCCCCGGTGGCGCCAGGAGGCGCGCAGCCGCTGCCGGACCTCGGCCACCAGCTGTTCGCGCAGGGTGCGGCGCAGGTCCCAGAGCCGGCGGGCCGGGATGTCCGCGACGGAGTCCCAGCGGCCGGGGGCGGAGCCCGACTCGGCGCGCAGCCGGTAGACCTCGGGGGCGACCCAGGTCGGTGCGTGGACGCCGTTGGTGACGGAGGTGATCGGCACCTCCGGCGCGTCGAAGCCCGGCCAGAGCCCGGCGAACATCTCCCGGCTGACCGCGCCGTGCAGCGTGGAGACGCCGTTGGCGCGCTGGGCGAGCCGCAGCCCCATGACCGCCATGTTGAAGACGCCCGGGTCGCCGCCGGGGTAGGTCTCGGTGCCGAGTTCCAGGACGCGTTCGGCGGGGACCCCGGGCAGTTCGCCGTCCTCGCCGAAGTGGCGGGCGACGAGCTCGCGGTCGAACCGGTCGATTCCGGCCGGTACCGGGGTGTGGGTGGTGAAGACGGTGCCGGCCCGTACGGACTCCACCGAGGCGTCGAAGCCCAGCCCCTCCGTGGCGAGTTCCCGGATGCGTTCCAGGCCGAGGAAGCCGGCGTGGCCCTCGTTGGTGTGGAAGACCTCCGGGGCGGCGTGGCCGGTCAGCCGGCAGTACGCGCGCACGGCGCGGACGCCGCCGATGCCCAGCAGCATCTCCTGGAGCAGCCGGTGCTCGCTGCCGCCGCCGTACAGCCGGTCGGTGACCTCGCGTTCCCCGGGGAGGTTCTCCTCGACGTCGGAGTCGAGCATGAGCAGGGGGACCCGGCCGACGTGGGCCTGCCAGATCTGGGCGTGCAGGGACCGGCCGCCGGGCAGGTCCAGGACGACCTGGCTCGGGGTGCCGTCGGCCTCGCGGATCAGGGTGAGCGGCAGCTCGTTCGGGTCCAGGACGGGGTAGTGCTCCTGCTGCCAGCCGTCCCGGGACAGGCTCTGGCGGAAGTAGCCGTGGCGGTAGAGCAGCCCGACGCCGATGAGGGGCACGCCCAGGTCGCTGGCGGCCTTGAGGTGGTCCCCGGCGAGGATGCCGAGCCCGCCGGAGTACTGGGGCAGGGCGGCGGTCACCCCGAATTCGGGGGAGAAGTAGGCGATGGCGGCCGGGAGCGCGTCGTCCTGCTCGCGCCGCTCCTGGTACCAGCGGGGGCCCTGGAGGTACCCGCGGAGGTCGGCGGACGCCTCGGCGAGCCGGTGCAGGAACGCTTCGTCCCGGGCCAGCTCGGCGAGCCGCCCCGCGGATACGGAGCCGAGCAGGCGTACGGGGTCGCACTCCGCCTCGGAGCCGGCCGCCGGGTCGACGGCCCGGAAGAGTTCGCGGGTCTCGGTGTGCCAGGACCAGCGCAGGTTCCGCGCCAGGTCGCTGAGGGGTTGGAGGGAGTCCGGAAGGACGGGACGCACGGTGAATCGACGAATGGCCTTCACGTGTTCCACCTTTACAGGGGACGTACCGATCGGAGCGGGACGCACCTCCATGTGCGCCGCTCCGTCACCCTCGGCGGTGGCCGTGTCCCCGGCGCGCCCGACGCGGCGCGCTCTTTCCCCGTACGCCTCCCCGGTCCCATGAGGGGTCACCGGACCCGTACGCCCCAGGCGTTATGGCCGATTCCTTCTCCTCATTCGGTCTTGTGGGCCTTCGCGGCACAGGGAAAGCTGCCGGGTGGCGCCCATTCCCACGTCCCCCGTACGCCCGAGCAGACGACATATCACCGGATTGGCCCACCCCGATGCGGGGAAAAGCTTCTCGACACTCGCGTGATTCATTCCCCGGCCACCGGTGATCGGCCCCCGGTTCGTATACGACCTGTTTGGACTGCCATTCGAGTGAACGCGCACAGGAGCGGCCATGCCCACACCCCACCAGTCATCCACGGAGCGGCTAGAAAGGACGCAACCCCATCTTCGCGGCGCGCGCGTTCAGCCTTCGGCGCACGCTGCCCACTTTTCCGAGTCCGAGCTCCAGCCCCCAGGTGATTCCATGATCGGTCGCATTCCCGTTCTCGACGTCCATCCGCTCGTCGACTGCGGCAGAAGGCCCGCCAAGGCCGTTGCCGGTGAGACCTTCCAGGTCACCGCGACCGTCTTCCGCGAGGGCCACGACGCGGTGGCCGCCAATGTGGTGCTGCACAGCCCGAGCGGGCGCCCGGGCCCCTGGACGCCGATGCGCGAGCTGGCGCCGGGCACCGACCGCTGGGGCGCCGAGGTCACCCCGGACTCCGAGGGCCGCTGGACGTACACGGTGGAGGCGTGGAGCGACCCGGTCGCCACCTGGCGCCATGCGGCGGGGATCAAGATCCCGGCGGGCATCGACACCGCGCTGGTCCTCGCCGAGGGCGCCGAGCTGTACGAGCGCGCCGCCGAGGGCGTCCCGAAGCGCGACGGCCGGGAGGCGGTGCTGGCGGCGGTGGACGCGCTGCGCGACGCGTCCCGGCCGGCCGAGGCGCGCCTCGCGGCGGCCCTGGCGCCCGAGGCCCGCGAAGCGCTGGACCGCCACCCGCTGCGGGAACTGGTCACCGCTTCCCGCCCGCACCCGCTGGTGGTCGAGCGGCGGCGCGCGCTGTACGGCTCCTGGTACGAGATGTTCCCGCGCTCCGAGGGCGCCAGGTACGAGACCCCGAAGCCGCGCAAGGGCCGGGGCGCGAAGGCCGCCGAGCCGCAGCCGGCCCGGCTGGTGAGCGGCACCTTCCGGACGGCGGCCGAGCGGCTTCCGGCGGTCGCCGCGATGGGCTTCGACGTGGTCTACCTGCCGCCGGTCCACCCGATCGGCACGACGCACCGCAAGGGCCCGAACAACTCGCTGACCCCCGCCCCGCACGATGTGGGGGTGCCCTGGGCGATCGGTTCGGCGGAGGGCGGGCACGACGCGGTGCACCCGGATCTGGGCACGCTGGAGGACTTCGTCCATTTCGTGGAGACGGCCCGCAACCTGCGTCTCGAAGTGGCCCTGGATTTCGCCCTCCAGTGCTCGCCGGACCATCCGTGGGTGGAGAAGCACCCCGAGTGGTTCCAGCACCGGGCCGACGGTTCGATCGCGTACGCGGAGAATCCGCCGAAGAAATACCAGGACATCTATCCGATCGCCTTCGACAAGGATCTTCCGGGTATCGTCGCGGAGAGCGTACGCATCCTGCGGTTCTGGATGGCCCGGGGGGTGCGGATCTTCCGCGTCGACAATCCGCACACCAAGCCGGTCATCTTCTGGGAGAAGGTCATCGCGGAGATCAACCGCACCGATCCCGATGTGATCTTCCTCGCCGAGGCATTCACCCGGCCGGCGATGATGCGCACCCTCGCCGCCATCGGGTTCCAGCAGTCGTACACGTATTTCACCTGGCGGAACACCCGTCAGGAAATCACGGATTACGTGACCGAGCTGGCCGGTGAGACCGCCGCGTTCATGCGGCCGAATTTCTTCGTGAACACCCCCGACATCCTTCCGGGATACCTTCAGGAGGGCGGCCGGCCCGCCTTCGAGGCCAGGGCGGTGCTCGCGGCGACCCTCTCCCCTTCATGGGGGGTGTACGCGGGGTACGAGCTGTGCGAGAACACCCCGATCCACCACGGCAGTGAGGAGTACCTCGACTCGGAGAAGTACGAGATCCGGCCCAGGGACTGGGAAGCCGCAGAGCGCGAGGGCCGTTCGCTCGCCCCGCTCATCACCTCGCTCAACCGGATCAGGCGCCGCCACCCGGCCCTGCAGCAGCTGCGTGACGTGCACTTCCACGCGTCGGACAACGACGCGGTCATCGCGTACAGCAAGCGTTCCGGTTCGAACATCCTTCTGGTGGTCGTCAACCTCGACCCGCACCACACCCAGGAGGCGACCGTCTCGTTGGACATGCCGCAACTCGGCCTCGACCGGCACGAGAGCGTGCCGGTGCGCGACGAGCTCACCGGCACTTCCTATCACTGGGGCAGGACGTTCTATGTGCGCCTTGAGCCGGGCGTGACGCCCGCGCACATCGCCGTCCTGCGACCGTCCCCGCCGACCGGAGGGTCACCCACACCATGATCGTCAATGAGCCCGTCCACGACACGTTCGAGGACACCCCGGCCAAGGACCGCGATCCCGACTGGTTCAAGCGTGCCGTCTTCTACGAGGTGCTTGTCCGGTCCTTCCAGGACTCCAACGGCGACGGCATCGGAGACCTGAAGGGGCTCACCGCCAAGCTCGACTACCTCCAGTGGCTGGGGGTCGACTGCCTCTGGCTGCCGCCGTTCTTCAAGTCCCCCCTGCGCGACGGCGGTTACGACGTCTCGGACTACACCGCCGTACTGCCGGAGTTCGGCGACCTGGCCGACTTCGTGGAGTTCGTGGACGCCGCGCACCAGCGCGGCATGCGCGTGATCATCGACTTCGTCATGAACCACACGAGCGACCAGCACGAGTGGTTCCAGCAGTCCCGGACCGATCCCGACGGTCCGTACGGCGACTACTACGTCTGGGCCGACGACGACAAGCAGTTCCAGGACGCCCGGATCATCTTCGTGGACACCGAGACGTCCAACTGGACCTTCGACCCGGTGCGCAAGCAGTACTACTGGCACCGGTTCTTCTCGCACCAGCCCGACCTCAACTACGAGAACCCGGCGGTGCAGGAGGAGATCATCTCCGCGCTCCGCTTCTGGCTGGACCTGGGCATCGACGGCTTCCGCGTCGACGCGGTGCCGTACCTCTACCAGCGCGAGGGCACCAACTGCGAGAACCTGCCGGAGACCCACAACTTCCTCAAGCGGGTCCGCAAGGAGATCGACGCGAACTACCCCGACACGGTCCTCCTCGCCGAGGCCAACCAGTGGCCCGAGGACGTCGTCGACTACTTCGGCGACTACGGGTCCGGCGGGGACGAGTGCCACATGGCGTTCCACTTCCCCGTGATGCCGCGCATCTTCATGGCCGTACGGCGCGAGAGCCGCTACCCGGTCTCGGAAATCCTGGCGAAGACCCCGGCGATCCCGGACAACTGCCAGTGGGGCATCTTCCTGCGCAACCACGACGAGCTGACGCTCGAAATGGTGACGGACGAAGAACGCGACTACATGTACGCAGAGTACGCCAAGGACCCGAGGATGCGGGCCAACATCGGCATCCGCCGCCGGCTGGCGCCGCTGCTGGACAACGACCGCAACCAGATCGAGCTGTTCACCGCCCTGCTGCTCTCGCTGCCGGGCTCCCCGATCCTCTACTACGGGGACGAGATCGGGATGGGCGACAACATCTGGCTGGGCGACCGGGACGCCGTACGCACCCCGATGCAGTGGACGCCCGACCGCAACGCCGGGTTCTCGTCCAGCGATCCGGGGCGGCTCTACCTCCCCACGATCATGGACCCGGTCTACGGCTACCAGGTCACCAACGTCGAGGCGTCCATGGCCTCCCCGTCCTCGCTGCTGCACTGGACCCGGCGGATGATCGAGATCCGCAAGCAGAACCCGGCGTTCGGCCTCGGCACCTACAACGAACTGCCGTCGTCGAACCCGGCCGTGCTCGCCTTCACCCGTGAGCACGGGGACGACCTCGTGCTGTGCGTCCACAACTTCTCCCGGTTCGCACAGCCGACGGAGCTCGACCTCAGATCCTTCGACGGACGTCATCCGGTGGAGCTGATCGGCGGGGTGCGCTTCCCCGCCGTCGGTCAGTGGCCCTACCTGCTGACGCTCGCGGGACACGGCTTCTACTGGTTCCGGCTGCGCAAGGACGCGCCGCCGAGCTGACGCGCGAGGCCGCGTGCGGGGCGGTTGCCACCGCCCCGCACGGGGCACCCGCACCCATACCGGGTGGTTCAGGAACCTTCCTGGATGCTCCTGGCGTTTCTATCCCCTCATGTCGAGTCCGTACGGATCATCCTGACCCGACACGTCCCGCACAGCCGGACAGCCAATGCCGCAATCCGGGACACTCTTCGCATCCTGTGGTGTGCCCGGGGAAAGGACGCGATGCCATGTCGGAGGCTGCATCCGCTCAGGTCACCCTGGCGAACAGCACAGCCCTGATCCCGTCTCTCGGACCGCTGCTCCACGAATGGCTGCCCCGGCAGCGGTGGTTCGCGGGCAAGGGACGGTCCATCACCGCCTTCTCGCTCGTCTCGGCCACCGAGATACTGCCGGTGGACGGCGGCGACGGCGCCGCCCCGGGGCTCCTGCACCTGCTGGTGCGGGTCCACCAGCCCACGATGCCCGCCCAGCCCCCCGTGGACTGCTACCAGTTGCTTCTCGGCGTCCGCTCCACGCTGCCCCAGCACCTGGCGCCCGCCGCCATCGGCCGGGTCCCCGACGGGCCGCTGGCCGGGCTCGCGGTCTACGACGGGCTGCACGACGCACGCCTCGCCGCGCTGCTGCTGGAACGATTGCGCACCCCCGGCCGGCTCGGCGCGGTCCGCTTCGACCGGGGCGCGGAGCCGATCCCGCAGGACCTGCCGCCCCGGGTGCTGGACACCGAGCAGTCCAACTCCTCGGTGGTGTACGGCAACGCGTACATCCTGAAGATCTTCCGCCGGGTCTTCCCGGGCACCAACCCCGACCTGGAACTGCCGCTCGCCCTGTCCCGCGAGGGGTGCGGGCGGGTCCCCGCGCCGGTCGCCTGGTTCGAGGCGGCGACCCCGGAACGGCTGACGCTCGGGGTGCTCCAGCCCTACCTGCGCGGTGCCCAGGACGGCTGGCAGCTCGCCCTGCGCGCCCTCGCCACCGGGCACGACTTCCTGGCCGAGGCGAGGGCGCTGGGCCGGGCGACGGCCGAGGTGCACACCGCGCTCGCCGCCGCCCTGCCGACCCCGGTGCTCCGCCGCGCCCAGACCGACGAGCTGGCCGCCGCCATGGTGGAGCGCCTGGAGGCCGCCGCCCACGCGGTGCCGGAGCTGGTCCCGTACGTCCCCGGGCTGCGCACCGCCTTCGACGCGGTCGCCGCGCTCGGGCACCGGGGGCGCAGCTGGGCCGCCCAGCGGGTGCACGGCGACCTCCACCTCGGCCAGACCCTGCGCGGCGCCGACGGCTTCTGGTCGCTGATCGACTTCGAGGGCGAGCCGGCCCGGCCGCTCCCGGAGCGCCGCAGCCCGCAGCCCCCGGTGCGCGACGTGGCCGGGATGCTGCGCTCCTTCGACTACGCGGCCCGCTCGCACCGGCCCTGGAAGCCCGAGTGGGCCGCCCGCTGCCGGGACGCCTACTGCGACGGTTACGCCGAGGCGGCGGGCGCCGACCCGCGCGCCGAACCGGAACTGCTGCGCGCCCACGAGACCGACAAGGCGGTGTACGAGGTGCTGTACGAGGCCCGGCACCGGCCCGACTGGCTGCCGGTCCCGATGGCCGCGATCCACCGGCTGGCCTCGGTCTCCGCCGGCTGAGGAGGCCCCTCCCCCGTACCGCCCCGTCCGCCCCACCCCGCCAACACCCTCCGAGGAGGCAGTCCCCGTGACCGCCCGCAAGCCGTCCCGCAAGTCCGAGCCCGCCGTCCCCGTCACGCCCGCCGCCGAGCTCCCGCTCGCCGAGGAACCGATCGCCGCCACCCTCGCCTCGCCGCCGGCCGGGCCGCCCGCGAAGAAGCGGGCCCCGAGGAAGACCCCCGCGACGGGGGCCGCCGCCGCCCCGGCGAAGCGCGCGAAGAAGGCCGCCGCGCCGCCCAAGCCCCGCAGCGCCGGCAGCCAGGAGCTGCGCCCGGCCGCCCCACTGCACGACGCCGACCGCGGCCGGCTGCTGGCCGGCGAGCACCACGCCCCGCACGATCTGCTGGGCGCCCACCAGGTGGGCGACGGGGTGGAGATCCGGGTGCTGCGCCCGTTCGCCCGGTCGGTGACGGTCCTCGCGAAGGGGCTGCGGGCGCCGCTGCACAGCGACGGGGACGGGCTGTTCTCCGGGGTGCTGCCGCTGCCTTCGGTGCCGGAGTACCGGCTGCTGGTGGCGTACGACGACAACGAGATCGAGGTCCACGACCCGTACCGCTTCCTGCCCGCGCTCGGGGAGCTGGATCTGCACCTGATCCGCGAGGGCCGGCACGAGGAGCTGTGGACCGCGCTCGGGGCGCGGCCGATGGAGCACCAGGGCGTGGCCGGGACGCGGTTCACGGTGTGGGCGCCGAACGCCCGGGGCGTGCGGGTGTGCGGTGACTTCAACTACTGGGACGGCACGGGCTTCCCGATGCGGTCGCTGGGCGCGTCCGGGGTGTGGGAGCTGTTCCTGCCGGGGACCGGGGAGGGCGCGCTGTACAAGTTCGACATCTGCCGCCCCGACGGTTCGCACACGACGCGCTCGGACCCGATGGCCCGGCACACCGAGGTGCCGCCCGCCACCGCGTCGGTGGTGACGGCCGCGCACCACGTGTGGCAGGACCAGGAGTGGATGGCGAACCGGGGGAACGTGCCGGTGCACGAGGCGCCGTTCTCGGTGTACGAGGTGCACCTGCCGTCCTGGCGGCCCGGTCTCTCGTACCGGCAGCTGGCCGAACAGCTGCCCGCGTACGTGAAGGAGCTGGGCTTCACGCACGTCGAGCTGATGCCGGTCTCCGAGCACCCCTTCGGCGGGTCCTGGGGCTACCAGGTCACCGGGTTCTACGCGCCGACCTCCCGGATGGGCTCGCCGGACGACTTCCGCTTCCTGGTGGACGCGCTGCACCGGGCCGGGATCGGCGTGATCATGGACTGGGTGCCGGCGCACTTCCCGCGCGACGACTGGGCGCTCGCGGAGTTCGACGGCCGGCCGCTGTACGAGCACTCCGACCCGAGGCGGGCCGCGCATCCGGACTGGGGGACGCTGGAGTTCGACTACGGGCGCACCGAGGTCCGCAACTTCCTGGTCGCCAACGCCACGTACTGGTGCGAGCAGTTCCACATCGACGGGCTGCGGGTCGACGCGGTGGCGTCCATGCTCTACCTGGACTACTCGCGCGAGGACGGCCAGTGGTCGCCGAACGAGTTCGGCGGGCGGGAGAACCTGGACGCGGTCTCCTTCCTCCAGGAGATGAACGCCACGGTCTACCGGCGCAATCCCGGCGTGGTCACCATCGCCGAGGAGTCGACGGCCTGGGACGGCGTGACCCGGGCCACCGACCACGGCGGGCTCGGCTTCGGGCTGAAGTGGAACATGGGCTGGATGCACGACTCGCTGGTGTACGTCTCCAAGGAGCCGGTGCACCGCAAGTACCACCACAACGAGATGACGTTCTCGATGGTGTACGCGTACAGCGAGAACTACGTGCTGCCGATCTCGCACGACGAGGTGGTGCACGGCAAGCAGGCGCTGGTCTCCAAGATGCCGGGCGACTGGTGGCAGCAGCGCGCCAACCACCGGGCCTACCTGGGCTTCATGTGGGCCCACCCGGGCAAGCAGCTGCTGTTCATGGGCCAGGAGTTCGCGCAGGGCGCGGAGTGGTCGGAGGGCCACGGCCCGGACTGGTGGCTGCTGGACCCCGCGTACGAGGCGTCCGGCGACCACCGCGGGGTGCGGGAGCTGGTCGGCGACCTCAACCGGGTGTACGGGGCGACGCCCGCGCTCTGGCAGCGCGACACCCGTCCGGAGGGGTTCGCCTGGGTGGACGGGGGCGCGGCGGAGGACAACGTGTTCGCGTTCCTGCGCCACGACGCGAAGGGCGCGCCGCTGCTGGCGGTCTCCAACTTCTCGCCGGTGGTCCGGCACGACTACCGGCTCGGGGTGCCGGAGGGCCCCCGGCAGTGGGCCGAGGTCCTGAACACGGACGCGGTCCGGTACGGGGGCGGCGGTGTGGTCAACGAGGAGCCGCTGAAGCCGGAGGACGTGCCGTCGCACGGCAGGCCGTCGAGCGTGTCGCTGACGCTGCCGCCGCTGGCGACGGTGTGGTTCAAGCCGGCGTGAGGCGGTGAGGGGGCGGGGCCGGTGCGGCCCCGCCCCCTCGGGCGGTTCAGAGGACGTCCTCCAGCTCCTGGAGGAGCCGCCGCTTCGGGCGGGCGCCGACCATGGACTTCACCGGTTCGCCGTTCCGGAACACCATCAGGGTCGGCATCGAGAGGACGCCGTACCGGGTGCTGGTCCCCGGATTGCGGTCGACGTCGATCTGGACGACGCGGAGCCGTTCGCGCTCCTCCTCGGCGATGGCGCCCAGGACCGGGGCGAGCTGGCGGCAGGGGCCGCACCAGTCGGCGGTGAACTCCACCAGGACGGGCCGGGTCTCCCCCCGCACCTCGGTGTCGAAGGTGTCGTCGGTGAGCTCGTCGACGCCCGTTACGTGGATCATCTGTCATCCTCCCAGTTCGCAGCGTGGTTCGGGGCCGCCGGGCAGTTCGGCGGACGCCTCCAGCTCGGCGCGGGCCAGCTGGGCGCCCACCTCCGTGCGGACGGCCCGCAGCTGCTCGATGAGCCGGTCGAGCTCGCCGAGCTTGCGCCGGTAGACGGCGAGCGAGGCGGGGCAGGCGTCCCCGGCGGGGTGCCCGGCGCGCAGGCACTCCACGAAGGGCCGGGTCTCCTCCAGGTCGAACCCGAAGTCCTGGAGGGTCCGGATCTGCTGGATCAGCCTGAGGTCGCCCTCGTCGTACGTGCGGTAGCCGTTCACCGCGCGCCGTGCGGGCAGCAGCCCGCGCGACTCGTAGTAGCGCAGCGTCCGCGTCGTCGTCCCGGCCCGTTCGGCCAGCTCCCCGATTCGCATACCGCGAACGTAATCCTTGACGCCGACGTCAAGGCAAGGGCGTCAGACCTTGGTGAGCGAGGGCTGTTCCTCGCCGCCCCGGGCCTCGGGGACGTACGGCTCCTCGGGGCCCTCGTCGGCGAGCATCTTCTCGTCGAAGGGAATCGCGCCGGAGAGCACCTGGCCGACCCGTTCGCGGTCGATCTCCTTGGTCCAGGTGCCGACGAGGACCGTGGCGACCGCGTTGCCCGCGAAGTTGGTCAGGGCGCGGGCCTCGCTCATGAAGCGGTCGATGCCGACGATCAGGCCGACGCCGTCGACCAGCTCGGGGCGGTGCGACTGGAGGCCGCCGGCGAGGGTGGCGAGGCCGGCGCCGGTGACGCCCGCCGCGCCCTTGGAGGCGATGACCATGAAGACCAGCAGGGAGATCTGCTCGCCGATGCTCAGCGGGTCGCCGGTCGCGTTGGCGATGAACAGCGACGCCATCGTGAGGTAGATCGCGGTGCCGTCCAGGTTGAAGGAGTAGCCGGTCGGCACGGTGATGCCGACGACGGGCTTGCTGACGCCCATGTGCTCCATCTTCGCGATCAGCCGGGGCAGCGCCGACTCCGAGGAGGAGGTGGACAGGATCAGCAGGAACTCGCGGCCGAGGTACTTCAGCAGCTTGAAGATGTTGAGCCCCGCGACCAGGCGCAGGATCGCGCCGAGCACCACGAACACGAAGAGCGCGCAGGTGATGTAGAAGCCGATCATGATGACCGCGAGGGACTTCAGCGCGTCCACGCCGGTCTCGCCGACCACCGCGGCCATCGCGCCGAACGCGCCGACGGGCGCCGCCCACATGATCATGGCGAGGATGCGGAAGACGAGGCGCTGGATGTGCCCGATGCCGCGCAGCACCGGCTCGCCGGCCGAGCCCAGGGCCTGCAGCGCGAAGCCCGCGAGCAGCGCGATCAGCAGGGTCTGGAGGACTTCGCCCTCGGTGAAGGCGGAGACCAGGGTGGTCGGGATGATGCCGAGCAGGAAGTCCGTGGTGGACTCGCCGGCCCCCTCGGCCTGCTTCTCACCGGCGGCGCGGACCGCGTCGGTGATGTGGAGGCCGGAGCCGGGCTCCAGGATGTTGCCGACGACCAGGCCGATGGCCAGGGCGACCGTCGACATGACCAGGAAGTAGCCGAGCGCGAGGCCGCCGACGGCCCCGACCTTGGCGGCCTTGCGGACCGAGCCGACGCCCAGGACGATGGTGCAGAAGATGATCGGCGAGATCATCATCTTGATCAGGTTCACGAACCCGCTGCCGATGGGCTTGAGCTCGACGGCGGCGTCCGGGGCGACGAAGCCCACGAGGATGCCGAGGCCGACGGCCACGATCACGGCGATGTACAGGTACTTCGTACGGTCCGGCTTGGTGCGTTCCGCTTCGGCGGCGTTCACTGCCACGGGGGTCTCCTCGGGTCGTCGTCGTCCCACCCCCGTGCCGGGGGTCCCGGCGACTATCCCGCCCGCTGTGACGGCGGTCACCCTTACGGTCATTTCGTTCATACGTTTTCGGCCAGGCACACTGATGGGCATGCGTTTCCCCCGTACCCGACCGCGCAGCCTGGCCGGCCAGCTGTTCGCGTGGCAGGTGGTGCTGGTGGCGGCCGTCGTGGCGGGGTGCGCGTTCTTCGCGTACGTCTCCGGGCGCGGCCAGGCCGAGGAGACGGCGGCCCGGCAGGCGCGGGCGGTGGCCCTCTCGGTGGCCGGATCACCGTCCGTCCGGGAGGCGATCCGCACCGACGACCCGTCCGCCGCGCTCCAGCCGTACGCGGAGCGGGTGCGCAAGGACACCGGGATCGCCTTCATCACGATCATGAGCCCGGACCGGGTCCGCTGGACGCACCCGGACGCCGACCGGATCGGCGAGACCTTCCTCGGGCACACCGCCCGGGCGCTGCGCGGGGAGACCTTCTCGGAGACGTACACCGGCACGCTCGGGCCCTCGATCCGGGTCGTCACCCCGGTCCGCGACGGCGGCCGGATCACCGGGCTGGTCAGCGCGGGCATCACGGTGGACCGGGTCTCCTCGCAGGTGCGGGCCCAGCTGGGCGCCCTGGCGCTGGCGGCCGGCGCGGCCCTGGTGCTCGGCGGGCTCGGCACGTACGTGATCAACGCCCGGCTGCGGCGGCACACGCACGGGATGAACGCGGCGGAGCTGAGCCGGATGCACGACTACCACGAGGCGACCCTGCACGCGGTGCGCGAGGGGCTGCTGATGCTGGACGGGCAGCGCCGGATCGCCCTGGTCAACGACGCGGGCCGGGAACTGCTCGGCCTGGCCCCGGGCATCGTCGGCCGCCGGGTCGCCGACCTCGATCTGCCGGCCCCGCTGACCGGGGCACTGCTGGCCTCCGAGGAGCGGGTGGACGAGGTGCACCTGACGGCGGACCGGGTCATCGTCGTGAACACCCGTCCGGTGGTCGGCGGCGAACGGCGCGGGACCGTGGTGACCCTGCGCGACCACACCGAGCTCCAGGCGCTGTCCGGGGAGCTGGACTCGGAGCGCGGCTTCACCCGGGCGCTGCGCTCCCAGGCGCACGAGGCGGCGAACCGGCTGCACACCGTGGTCTCGCTGATCGAGCTGGGCCGGGCGGACGAGGCGGTCGGCTTCGCCACGGCCGAGCTGGAGCTGGCCCAGGCGCTCACCGACCGGGTGGTGGGCGCGGTCGCCGAACCGGTGCTCGCGGCCCTGCTGCTCGGCAAGGCGGCCCAGGCGAACGAGCGGGGCGTGGAGCTGGTGCTCGCGGAGGACAGCCTCATCGACGACGGCGCGCTGCCCGCCTCGCTCCCCGCCCGCGATCTGGTGACCATCCTCGGCAACCTGATCGACAACGCGGTGGACGCGGTGACCCAGGAGGGGGCCGTTCCCGCCCGGCGCGGGCGGGTCACGGTCACCGCGCTCGCCGATGAGGGCGAACTGCTGCTGCGGGTCGCGGACAACGGAGCCGGGGTCGACCCGGCGGACGCGGCCGAGGTGTTCCGGGCCGGCTGGTCGACGCACGGCGCGGGGCGCGGCCTCGGCCTGGCCCTGGTCCGGCAGGCGGCGCACCGGGGAGGCGGGACGGTGGCGCTGGAGCAGGGCGTCGACGGGGGCGCGGAGTTCACCGTACGGCTGCCGCTGGCGGCGGGGGTGCGGGCGTGATCCAGGTGCTGGTCGTCGAGGACGACCCGGTCGCGGCGGACGCGCACCAGCTGTACGTGGGCCGGGTGCCGGGCTTCGCCGTGGCCGCCGTGGCGCACTCGCGCGCCGAGGCCGTACGGGCGCTGGAGCGCACCCCGGTCGACCTGCTGCTCCTCGACCTCTATCTGCCCGACGGGCACGGGCTCCAGCTGCTGCGCTCGCTGCGGGCGGCCGGGCACGCGGCGGACGTGATCGCGGTGACCTCGGCCCGCGACCTGGCGGTGGTCCGGGAGGGCGTCTCGCTGGGCGTCGTGCAGTACGTGCTGAAGCCGTTCACCTTCGCCACCCTGCGGGACCGGCTCGTGCGGTACGCGGACTTCCGGGCGGCGGCCGGTGAGGCGAGCGGGCAGGACGAGGTGGACCGGGCGCTCGCCGCGCTGCGCGCCCCGGAGCCGGCCCGGCTGCCCAAGGGTCTCAGCGGTTCGACCCTGGAGGCGGTGACCGGGGCGCTGCGGGCGGCCCCGGACGGTCTCACGGCCTCGGCCGCCGGCCTGGCGCTGGGCATCTCGCGCATCACCGCGCGCCGCTATCTGGAGCACCTGGTGACGGTGGGACGGGCGGTGCGCAGTCCGCAGTACGGGCAGGTGGGGCGGCCGGAGCTGCACTACCGGTGGCGGCCGGAGGGACGCTGATCCGGGGCGACCGGTCCCCTGGTGCGGCTTTTGTACCTAGGACCTTCCTATGAGCCGTGTTCTCGGGTGAACACACCGTAGTCAGCGGGGCCCCCGCCTCCTTACGGTGTCCCCGTGCACCCCTCCCCGCCTTTCAACGCCCCCGCCGCGCGAAGACTCCGCGAGGCCCTGGGTATGGCTCCCGGCCATGTCGCCTACGGTCTCGGCGCTCAGTACGGACTGCGGATCACCGCCGAGACGGTGGCCGCCTGGGAGCGGGGGCTCGCGCTCCCCTCGGAGTACGAACTCACGGCGCTGGCCGGGGTGCTGTGGTGCGCCCCGGGCGAGCTGCTGACGGCGGCGCGCAGCCTGCGCGAGCACCGGGTCTCCCGGGAGCTGTCGCCGGACGAGCTGGCCGCCCGGGTGGGGATGGCCACCTCCGCGTATCTGCGGATGGAGGAGTCGGGGCGCTGGCGGGGCAACGAGCGCCAGTCCGCCGCGCTGAGCGAGGCGCTGGGCCTGACGCCCGCGGACTTCGTGGCGGCGACCGGGCGCGAGGAGGAGCTGGCGGACCTGCTGCGCAGCGCGGTGGCGACGCGGTGGCAGGCGTACACCCGGCCGGTGGGCAAGCTGGTGCCGGTGGACCGGCGCCGCCTCCAGGAGGTCCTGGAGCGGCTGCACGGCGACTACCAGGCGCTGATGGTCTCCACGCTGAGCTGGAGCAGCGCGGGCACGGACCGGCCGGGCAACACCGGTGAGGAGGGCCGGGCCTTCCTCACCGGGATCGTGCCCCGGTTCTGGGAGACGGCCGGCCCGCCGGCGTAACGGGAGAGGGCCCTGCGGCCCTCCGGCGCGACGGGCTCAGAAGACCGACTCGGCCTCGTGCATCCGGTCCAGCGGGACCGTCTTGAGCTGGGTGACCGCCTCGGCGAGCCGGACCATCACGATATCGTTGCCGCGCAGGGCGGTCATCCGGCCGAAGTCGCCCCGGTGGGCCGCCTCCACCGCGTGCCAGCCGAAGCGGGTGGCGAGGACGCGGTCGTACGCGGTCGGCGTACCGCCGCGCTGCACGTGGCCGAGGATGACCGGGCGGGCCTCCTTGCCGAGCCGCTTCTCCAGCTCGACGGCCAGGCGGTTGCCGATGCCCTGGAACCGCTCGTGCCCGAACTGGTCGATCTCGCCCTTGGCGTACGGCATGGAGCCCTCGGCCGGGTGCGCGCCCTCGGCGACGCAGATGACGGCGAACTTCTTGCCGCGCGCGAAGCGCTCCTCGACCATCTTGACCAAGTCGTCCACCTCGAACTTGCGCTCGGGGAGGCAGATGCCGTGCGCGCCGCCGGCCATGCCGGACTCCAGCGCGATCCAGCCCGCGTGGCGGCCCATCACCTCGACGACCATCACGCGCTGGTGGGACTCGGCGGTGGTCTTCAGACGGTCTATGGCCTCGGTCGCGACGCCCACGGCGGTGTCGAAGCCGAACGTGCGGTCGGTGGAGGAGATGTCGTTGTCGATGGTCTTCGGGACGCCGACGACGGGCATGCCGGCGTCCGCCAGCATCCGGGCCGCGGTGAGCGTGCCCTCGCCGCCGATCGGGATCAGCGCGTCCATGCCGTAACGGCGGCTCAGCTCGGCGCAGTTCTCGGCGGCCTCGCGGAGCCGGGCGCGCTCCAGGCGGGCCGAGCCGAGGATGGTGCCGCCACGGGCGAGGATGCCGCTGACCGCGTTCAGGTCGAGGGGCCTGAAGTGGCCGTCCAGGAGGCCCTTGAAGCCGTCCTCGAAGCCGATGACCTCGTCGCCGTGGCCGACGACGGCCCGGTGGACGACCGAACGGATCACTGCGTTCAGGCCGGGGCAGTCGCCGCCTGCGGTGAGAACTCCGATGCGCATCCTGTTCCGTCTCCTGCTCGCTGGGCCCGTCCGTTTTGGCAACCGGAACGGGGGCTTCTTCTACTTCCCCCGTACCGTGAGTCACGACGAGTGTCCCACGCCGGGCGCGCCGCTCGCGCTCCCGGCTGCTCCGGGGCGGCCTGGTGACGCCCTCGCGGGGCAGTCGTCCGGCGGGCGGCCCCTGCGCCCCCGCGGGTATCGTCAAACGGGCGATTACCACTCGAACCGGGCACCATACCGGACCAGAGACGACGGGAGAGCACGCGTGACGCGCAGCGTGTACGTGACCGGGATCGACCGGGGGGACGGCCGCCAGGTCGTGGACCTGGGCGTCATGGAGCTGCTGACCCGCCAGGTGGACCGGGTCGGGGTGTTCCGCCCCCTGGTGCACGACGACCCCGACCGGCTCTTCGAGCTGCTCCGGGCCCGCTACCGGCTCTCCCAGGACCCGGGCACGGTCTACGGGATGGACTATCACGAGGCGTCCGCGATCCAGGCCGAGCAGGGCACCGACGAACTCGTCTCCCGGCTGGTCGAGCGCTTCCACCGGGTCGCCGTCGACTACGAGGTGGTGCTCGTCCTCGGCACCGACTTCGCCGCGACCCAGCTCCCCGACGAGCTGGCGCTCAACGCCCGGCTGGCCAACGAGTTCGGCGCCTCGGTGATCGCGGTCGTCGGCGGCAAGGACCAGAACGCGGAGTCGGTGCGCGCCGAGACCCGCAACGCGTACCGGGCCTACTCGGGGCTGGGCTGCGACGTGCTCGCGATGATCGTGAACCGGGTGGCCCCGGCCGACCGGGACCTCGTCGCCGAACGCCTCACCGCGACCCTGCCGGTCCCCTGCTCCGTGCTGCCGGACGAGCCGGCCCTCGCGGCGCCGACGGTCGCCCAGATCACCGCGGCCCTGAAGGGCACGGTGCTCCTCGGCGACGACTCGGGGCTCGCCCGGGACGCGCTGGACTTCGTCTTCGGCGGCGCGATGCTGCCGAACCTGCTGAAGGCGCTGACCCCGGGGTGCATGGTGGTCACACCCGGGGACCGCGCGGACCTGGTGGTCGGCTCGCTCGCCGCGCACAGCGCCGGGACGCCGCCGATCGCCGGGGTGCTGCTCACCCTGGACGAGCGGCCCGGCGAGGAGATACTCACGCTGGCCGCGCGGCTCGCACCGGGCACCCCGGTCGTCTCGGTGGCCGGCGGCTCCTTCCCCACCGCCGCGGAGCTCTTCGCCCTGGAGGGCAGGCTCAACGCGGCGACCCCGCGCAAGGCGGAGACCGCGCTCGGCCTCTTCGAGCGCCATGTCGACACCGCCGCCCTCCTCGACCGGGTCTCCGTCGCCCGCAGCGGCCGGGTCACGCCGATGATGTTCGAGCACGAGCTGCTGGAGCAGGCGCGCGCGGACCGGCGCCGGGTGGTGCTGCCGGAGGGCACCGAGGAGCGCGTGCTGCGCGCGGCGGACGTGCTGACGCGCCGGGACGTCTGCGACCTCACGCTGCTCGGCGACCCGGACACCATCCGCAAGAAGGCCGCCGACCTGGGCGTCGACCTGGCCGGGACCCAGCTCATCGACCCGCAGACCTCGGAGCTGCGCCAGTCGTTCGCCGAGCGGTACGCACAGCTGCGGGCGCACCGCGGGGTGACGGTCGAGCTGGCGTACGACGTGGTCTCGGACGTCAACTACTTCGGCACCCTGATGGTCCAGGAGGGCCTGGCCGACGGGATGGTCTCCGGGGCGGTGCACTCCACGGCGGCGACGATTCGCCCGGCGTTCGAGATCATCAAGACGAAGCCGGACGCCTCGATCGTCTCCTCGGTCTTCTTCATGTGCCTCGCCGACAGGGTGCTGGTGTACGGCGACTGCGCGGTCAACCCGGACCCGGACGCCGAGCAGCTCGCGGACATCGCCGTGCAGTCCGCCGCCACGGCCGCCCGCTTCGGCGTGGACCCCCGGATCGCGATGCTGTCCTACTCGACCGGGACCTCGGGCACCGGCGCCGACGTCGACAAGGTGCGCGCGGCGACGGACCGGGTGCGCGCGAGCCGCCCGGACCTGAGGATCGAGGGGCCCATCCAGTACGACGCGGCGGTCGAGCCGAGCGTGGCGGCGACGAAGCTGCCGGGCTCCGAGGTGGCCGGGCAGGCGACGGTCCTGATCTTCCCGGACCTGAACACCGGCAACAACACGTACAAGGCCGTGCAGCGCTCGGCGGGCGCGGTGGCGGTCGGCCCGGTCCTCCAGGGGCTGCGCAAGCCGGTCAACGACCTGTCCCGGGGCGCGCTCGTGCAGGACATCGTGAATACCGTGGCCATCACGGCGATCCAGGCCCAGGGCGAGGAGTGACCCGCATGACCACCCCGAACACCGAAGACGCGGCGGCGAACCGGAAGCCGGGCCGGGTGCTCGTGCTCAACTCCGGCTCGTCCTCCGTGAAGTACCAGCTGCTCGACATGGACGACCGCTCCCGGCTGGCGTCCGGGCTCGTCGAGCGGATCGGCGAGGAGACGTCCCGGCTCGTCCACACCCCGCTGGCCGGGGGCGGCGAGCCCCGGGAGCGCAAGGGCCGGATCGCCGACCACGACGAGGCGCTGAAGGCGGCGGCCGAGGAGCTGGCGGCCGACGGGCTCGGCCTGGACTCCCCCGAGCTGGCGGCGATCGGGCACCGGGTGGTGCACGGCGGGCTCCGGTTCACCGAGCCCACCGTGATCACCGACGAGGTCCTCAAGGAGATCGAGCGCCTGGTCCCCGTGGCGCCGCTGCACAACCCGGCCAACATCACGGGCATCCGCACCGCCCGGGCGCTGCGCCCGGACCTGCCGCAGGTGGCGGTGTTCGACACGGCGTTCCACACGACGATGCCGGAGTACGCGGCGCGGTACGCGATCGACGTGGAGACGGCCGACGCCCACCGCATCCGCCGCTACGGCTTCCACGGCACCTCGCACGCGTACGTCTCCCGCAAGGCGGCCCAGCTGCTGGGCAAGGAGCCGGCGGACGTCAACGTCATCGTGCTGCACCTGGGCAACGGGGCGTCCGCCTCGGCGGTCGCGGGCGGCCGGTGCGTGGAGACGTCGATGGGGCTGACCCCCTTGGAGGGGCTGGTGATGGGTACCCGCTCCGGTGACGTCGATCCGGCCGTCACCTTCCATCTGAAGCGGGTGGCGGGGATGTCGGCGGACGAGATCGACGTCCTGCTCAACAAGAAGAGCGGCCTGGTGGGGCTGTGCGGTGACAACGACATGCGGGAGATCCGGCGCCGGGTGGACGAGGGCGACGAGCGTGCCGCGCTCGCCTTCGACATCTACGTCCACCGGCTGAAGAAGTACATCGGCGCCTATTCGGCGGTCCTCGGCCGGGTGGACGCCGTGGTGTTCACGGCGGGGGTCGGCGAGAACTCGGCCCCGGTACGGGAGGCTGCGATCGCCGGTCTGGAGGAGCTGGGCCTCGCGGTGGACGCGGATCTCAACGCCGTACGGTCCGGCGTACCGCGGCTGATCTCGCCGGATTACGCACGGGTCGCGGTCGCCGTGGTGCCGACCGAAGAGGAGCTGGAGATCGCCACCCAGACCTTCGCACTGGTCGACAACTGAGCGGCCCTCCGCCCTTTTGTATCTTCCACCAGCCGGAATATTCCGCAGCGAAACAAACCGATAGGATCCGCCTCATGCGCCGTTCCAAAATCGTCTGCACCCTCGGCCCCGCCGTCGACTCCCACGAGCAGCTCGTCGCTCTGATCGAGGCCGGCATGAGCGTGGCCCGTTTCAACTTCAGTCACGGCTCCCACGCGGAACACCAGGGTCGTTACGACCGGGTCCGCAAGGCCGCCGCCGAGACCGGGCGGGCGGTCGGCGTGCTCGCCGACCTCCAGGGCCCGAAGATCCGCCTGGCGAAGTTCGCCGAGGGTCCGGTCGAGCTGGTCCGCGGGGACGAGTTCGTCATCACCGCCGAGGACGTCCCCGGGGACAAGTCGATCTGCGGCACCACCTACAAGGGCCTGCCCGGTGACGTCGCCAAGGGCGACCCGATCCTGATCAACGACGGCAACGTCGAGCTCAAGGTCGTCTCCGTGGACGGCCCCCGGGTCCACACCATCGTCATCGAGGGCGGGGTGATCTCCGACCACAAGGGGATCAACCTGCCGGGTGCCGCGGTCAACGTCCCGGCCCTGTCCGAGAAGGACATCGAGGACCTGCGCTTCGCCCTGCGGATGGGCTGCGACCTGGTCGCGCTCTCCTTCGTCCGCGACGCCAACGACATCAAGGACGTCCACAAGGTGATGGACGAGGAGGGCCGCCGGGTCCCCGTCATCGCCAAGGTGGAGAAGCCGCAGGCCGTCGAGCACATGGAGGGCATCGTCATGGCGTTCGACGGTGTGATGGTCGCCCGTGGCGACCTCGCCGTCGAATATCCGCTGGAGCGCGTCCCGATGGTGCAGAAGCGCCTGGTGGAGCTGTGCCGGCGCAACGCCAAGCCGGTGGTCGTGGCGACCCAGATGATGGAGTCGATGATCACCAACTCCCGTCCGACCCGCGCCGAGGCGTCCGACGTCGCCAACGCGATCCTGGACGGCGCGGACGCGGTCATGCTCTCCGCGGAGTCCTCGGTCGGCGCGTACCCGATCGAGACGGTCAAGACCATGTCGAAGATCGTCGTCGCCGCCGAGGAGGAACTGCTCTCCAAGGGCCTCCAGCCGCTGGTGCCGGGCAAGAAGCCCCGGACCCAGGGCGGTTCGGTGGCCCGCGCGGCCTGCGAGATCGCGGACTTCCTCGGTGGTGAGGCCCTGGTCGCCTTCACCAAGTCCGGCGACACCGCCCGCCGCCTGTCCCGCTACCGGGCCGCGCAGCCGATCCTGGCCTTCACCACGGACGAGTCCACCCGCAACCAGCTGGCCCTCAGCTGGGGCGTCGAGGCCCATGTGGTCCCGCACGTCGACAACACGGACGCGATGGTCGACCTGGTCGACTCGGAGCTGTTGAAGCTCAACCGCTACAACGCCGGTGACACGGTGATCATCACGGCGGGCTCGCCCCCCGGGGTCCCCGGCACCACCAACATGGTCCGCGTCCACCACGTGGGCGGCCAGGACCAGGGCTGAGGCCCGGCACGACCACGGTGCCCCCGGTCCGCACGGGATGCCGTTGGCCAATTCGGGGCCTCGCGTGACGTCGGCCTTCAAGACCCGGTTGTGGTCTTGGAGGCCGACGTTGTCGTTTGGGGAGGGTGTCGATGTCGATGCAGCCGAGGGGGCCCGGGGAAGTTCCGGCGGAGACGGTGCGGGTGGCCCGGGCGGCGTTCCCGAAGGGAAGCCTGGCGATCCGGATCCGGGATGAGTTGGGTGTGCTGTTCACCGACGGGCAGTTCGCGGGCCTGTTCCCTGCCCGCGGGAAGCCCGCCTGGTCACCGGGGCGGCTGGCGCTGGTATCGGTGCTGCAGTTCGTCGAGGGGCTGTCGGACCGGCAGGCCGCCGAGGCGGTGCGGGCCCGGATCGACTTCAAGTACGCGCTGGGGCTGGAACTGACCGATCCCGGCTTCGACTACTCCGTGCTCAGCGAGTTCCGCAGTCGACTGGTGGCTGCCGGCGCCGGGCAAGACATCTTCGACCGGGTACTGGCCGCCACCCGGGAGAAGGGGCTGCTGCGCGCGGGCGGCCGGGCGCGGACCGACTCGACCCACGTACTGGGTGCGATCAGGTCTCTGAACCGGCTGGAGTTCGTCATCGAGACCCTGCGGGCAGCACTCAACGCGGTCGCCGCCGCAACGCCCGCATGGCTGTCCTCGCACGCCGATCCGCAGTGGTTCGACCGGTATGCCGACCGGCCGGAGGACTACTGGCTGCCGAAGAAGCCGACCCAGCGCACCGAGCTGGCCGAACTCACGGGCACGGACGGCATGCGGCTGCTGCGGGACATCTTCACCAGCCCCGGTGCACCCGCCTGGCTGCGAGAGGTGCCCGCCGTCGAGGTCCTGCGGGCGGCCTGGGTCCAGCAGTACTTTGTCGACGCGGACGGCCAGGTGCGATGGCGGGACCCAAAAGACTGCCCGCCGGGAGCGAGGCGCCTGGTCACGCCCTATGACACCGAAGTCCGCGCGAGCCTGAAGCGGGACATCAAGTGGGACGGCTTCAAGGTCCACCTCACCGAGACCTGCGAGCCGGGAACGCCCAATCTGATCACGCACGTGCTGACCACGGACGCCACCGTTCCCGACATCAAGGCCACCGAGACGGTCCACGACGCACTCGCGGACCAGGACCTTCTGCCCGGCGAACACCTCCTGGACGCCGGATACGTCGACGGCCGCCGCCTGGTCACCGCCCAGCAGCACGGCATCACTATGACCGGGCCCGTCGCCGGCGACACCACCACCCAGGCCGGCGGCTCCTTCTCCCAGGACGCCTTCACCGTCGACTGGGAGAAGAAGACGGTCACCCGCCCGAGCGGACAGACCAACGTGGTCTGGCGGGATACCACCAGCCACCGGGACACTCCGGTGGTCCGGGCCCGGTTTGCCGCCCGTCACTGCAATCCCTGCCCCGACCGGGAGAACTGCACCAGCTCACCCAAGGGCCGGATGATCACCCTGCGACCGCGGGAAGAGCACGAAGCCATCCGGGCCGCTCGCGCCGCCCAGGGAACACCGGCCTGGAGAGCCCGCTACGCGGCCCGCAACGGCATCGAGGGCACCATCTCCCAGGCCGTCCATGCCCTGAGCCTCCGCCAGTGCCGCTACCACGGGCTTGCCAAGACCCGCCTCCAGCACCAGCTCACCGCCACTGCCCTCAACCTCACACGAATCGACGCCTGGACCAGAGGCAAACCCCGAGCCCACACCCGCACCAGCCACCTGGAACGACTTCGTCCCGCCGAGATTGCTCTCAGCGGGACGAATTAGCCAACGGCATCTCCTCCGAACCGGGGGCACCGCCCTTTTCACACGGGGGGGCAGCAGATCGCTCGCGCTGACGGTGCAGTCCAGCTCGGGGTACACGAAGTCCGTCTCGTCGTTCTCGCGGCGCCGCAGCCCGTAGAACGCGCGCGCCCGCTCCTCGTCCGCGAGCGTGAGCGGTACGCCCTGCGGCAGGTACGGGACCCCGGCGCGGAAGCGGAGGACGGTCTTCGACGTCCGGAACGTCAGGCCCAGCCACTCGTTGTCGCCGGTCCGGCCCGCCGGGTCCGCGACGATCCGGTGCCTCAGCCGCCGGTTGGCCGCCACGGAGAAGACGACCACGCCGTTGTGTACGAGCGGGATCTCCAGCGTCCCGGCGCCGGGCTCCTCCTTCGACTCGAACACCAGCTTCCGGCGCGGGTCGGCCCCGGGGTATCCACCTGCTGTTCCTCAGAGCTGAGGGAGTGAGCGTAACCACGCATGAGTGAGTGTCGTTCTCAGGGCGTGAATCTGACGGAGTGGGC
>NZ_JBHUXS010000011.1:0-172677 GCF_042669245.1 Streptomyces sp. NPDC057249
GCGCACACGTGTGCGCGGGGGCCGCCGGCCGGGCGAAGGGCGGTCAGATGATGCCCTCCTCGATCTCCGCCTGCTCGCGCGCGTTCCCGTACGCCGACGGCGTGCCGTACGAGCGCCGCGCGACGAACCACCACACCGTGGCCAGGACCAGCACGGCTACCAGAGCGATCGACGCGTAGTTCATCGAGCTGATCGTCACCGGCGAGGACTGGGGCAGCAGGAACAGCACGGTCACGATCGCCACCCACACCACCGCGATCCAGCCGACCGGCTTCGACCAGCGGCCCAGGTGCCACGGCCCGCGCTGGAAACGGCCCCCGGCACGCAGCTTCAGGAAGATCGGAATCGCGTAGGCGGGCGTGATCCCGATGACGTTGATCGCGGTCACCGCCCCGTACGCGGTCGCCGAGTACAGCGACGGCAGGGCCAGTACCCCGGCGACGATCACCGACAGCCACACCGCGGGCACCGGCGTCTGCGTCCGCGCGCTCACCTTCCGCCAGAGCGAGGAGCCGGGCAGTGCGTTGTCCCGGCTGAAGGCGAACACCATCCGGCTGGCGGCGGCGACCTCCGCGTTGCCGCAGAACAGCTGCGCCGCGATCACGATCAGCAGCATCGCCGTGGCGCCCGAGGTGCCCAGCGCATCGATCAGGATCTGCGCGGGCGGCACACCGGTCTCGGTGTTCTGCGTGCCCGCGTAGTCCTGGATGGCGAAGGTGAGCCCGGCCAGCAGGACGAAACCGGCCACCCATGACACCCAGATCGCCCGGACGATGCCGCGCGCCGCCGAGACCGAGGCGTTCGAGGTCTCCTCCGACAGATGGGCCGAGGCGTCGTAGCCGCAGAACGTGTACTGCGCGAGCAGCAGCCCGATCGCCGCCACGTACAACGGGTTGTGCCAGCCGGTGTCGTTGACGAACTCGGTGAACACGAACGAGGGCGACTGGTGGTGCGAGGGGACGATCGCCAGTACGGAGACGATCACCGCCACACCGGCCAGGTGCCACCACACGCTGACCGAGTTGAGGATGCTCACCAGCCGCACCCCGAACAGGTTGATGACGGCGTGCAGCAGCAGGATGCAGACAAAGATGATCATCGTCTTGCCGGGGGTGGGCGCGAAGCCCCACTGGAGCTTCATCAGCGCGCCCGTGAACAGCGCGGCGCCGTAGTCGATGCCCGCGATGGCGCCGAGCAGTCCGAGCAGATTCAGCCAGCCGGTGTACCAGCCCCACTTGCGGCCGCCCAGCCGGTCCGCCATGTAGTACAGCGCCCCCGACGTCGGATACGCGCTCGTCACCTCGGCGAGCGCCATCCCGACGCACAGCACGAACAGGCCGACCCCGGCCCAGCCCCAGAGCATCACCGCGGGCCCGCCCGTGGACATGCCGAAGCCGTACAGGGTCATGCATCCCGACAGGATCGAGATGACGGAGAAGCTGATGGCGAAGTTGCCGAACCCGCCCATGCGGCGGGCCAGGACCGGTTGGTAGCCGAGTTCGCGGAGCCGTTGCTCCTCGTCCTTCGGCGCACTGGTCCCCTTGCGGGGCGAGGTGGACACGGACATGGGGGACCTCCTGGGGGGTGGATGGGCAACGCGAAAAAGGGGCGGGGGTGCTCAGCCGGGGTCCGCGGCCAGCGCCCGGGCGCGGGCGCGCACGAAGACCTCCTCGGCACCGCCGGGGTCGTCGGGCGCACGGGAACGGCACGCCCAGGGCAGCGAGGTGAAGTACGGGCCCAGCTCGCGGAACACCTCGGCCGCGTCGGCGAACCGGAGCGCCCCCCACAGCGCGTGCGCCAGGTGGTTGAGGTCGGGCAGGGCGCGGCCGGCGGCGGGGGAGCGCCGGTACCAGACCTCCAGTGCGCGCAGGGCCTCGCGCTCGGCGTCCTCGGTGACCCAGTGCAGGTCGAGGGCCTTGTCGTGGTCGTGCTCGCGGCGGTAGCGCTCGACCCGGACGTACAGCGGGAGCACATGGAGGGCCGAGCCCTCGGGCGCCGTGGACGACGCCCACTGGACGAGGTTGACCGCCTCGGAGAGCGTGCCGCCGGCGCTGCGCGCGTACACGAACTGGAGCATCCGGTGGTACGCCTCGCGGTTGTGCGGGTCGCGCCGGTCGGCCTCGGCCAGCAGCCCCCACGGGCCGGGGAACAGCATGGGCCCGGGCGGGGGGAGCCGGTGCTCGGCGAGGCGCTGGCCGGCGTCCAGCTGGGACAGGGCGAGCAGACACACCCAGGGCACCGGGTCGGCCGGTGCGGCGTGCGCCGCCGAGCGGCACGCCTCCCAGGCCTCCTGCCAGAGCTCCCGGCCGCTGGGGTGGCCGGAGCGGTTGGCCCGGACGGCCCGCTCCACGGCGACCCGGGCGCGCATCACGGCCGCGGCGGTGCTCTCCGGCTCCTCGGTCAGCCAGGTCCGTATCGCGTCCGTGCCCGCCGCGACCGCGCCGAGGACCTGGGTGCGCTGGGTCCACAGCGCCCAGTCCGGGGTGCGCGCCAGCAGGTCGCGCATGGCGATCCAGCGTCCGGTGCGCAAGTCCTGTAACGCCGCGCGGAGTTCGTTGTCGTGGCCGGCCGGATGGTAAACCGGCCGGAATTCACCGTTGGCCATGGACGCGCTCGGGACGGGGTGCTGAATTCATCGATCCTCAGGGATTATTGCGGCATAGAAACAGTTGAAGTACGAACTGCTCATCGGCTTCCGGTTGCTGTTCGGCGGTGAGTGTAGAGCCGTTTGCGCGGAACTCTCGGACGAATCCTCGATTCCGTCCAAGTCGCTTGCCGGTTACTCGTGTTGGCATCTTCCCGCCGCCTCCGAACGGTTCCGGACATAGGGGCGGCGCATGCTTGACGTAGCTGCTGGGCTGCACCACTGTGGGGGCCGCGACCGAAGATCACCATTCCATTCGAGCCCCCGGGCCCGCGTACCGCTGGAGAACCATGGCAGGCCCGGTGCTGGCAATCGACCAGGGCACATCGGGAACGAAAGCGCTGGTGATCTGTCCCGAGCGCGGCGTCGTCGGTTCCGGTTCCGCCCCCGTGCGGCCCCGGTATGGACCCGGCGGAGCCGTCGAGACGGACCCGGCCGAATTACTCGCGTCGGTCGTCGCGGCCGGCCGGCGGGCCCTGGCCGAATCGGGCGGCACCGTCGACGCCGTCGGGCTCGCCAACCAGGGCGAGACGGTCCTCGCCTGGGACCCCGACACCGGGCGTCCGCTCACCGAGGCGATCGTGTGGCAGGACCGCCGCGCAGCGGGCGTCTGCGCGGAACTCGCGCCCCGCGGCGAAGAGCTGCACCACCTCACCGGACTCCCTCTCGACCCCTACTTCGCCGCCCCGAAAATGGCCTGGCTCCGCCGCGAACGGACCCGCGAGGGCGTCGTCACCACCAGCGACGTCTGGCTGGTCCACCAGCTCACCGGCGCCTTCGTCACGGACGCCGCCACCGCCGGACGCACCCAGCTCCTCGACCTGGACCGCGTCGCCTGGTCGCCCCGGGCGCTCGACGCCTACGGCCTCGGCGACGAGCGGCTGCCGGCCGTGACCGACGCCGCGGGAACCTTCGGTACGACAGGGGTGTTCGGCGGCGACGTCCCGCTCACCGGCCTCCTGGTCGACCAGCAGGCGGCCCTGCTGGCCCAGAGCGCCCTGGACCCGTCCGTCGCCAAGTGCACCTACGGCACCGGCGCGTTCCTCCTCGCCGGGACCGGCGCCACCCCGCGCCGCAGCACCGGCGGACTGGTCAGCTGCGTCGCCTGGCGGCTCGACGGGCGCACCAGCTACTGCCTGGACGGCCAGGTGTACACGGCGGCCTCCGCGGTGCGCTGGCTCACGGACCTCGGGGTGATCGCCGGCGCCACCGACCTCGACCCGGTCGGCGCCACCGTCCCCGACACCGGCGGCGTCACCTTCGTCCCCGCGCTCGCCGGGCTCGCCGCCCCCTGGTGGCGGAGCGACCTGCGCGGCTCGGTCACCGGGCTCGGCCTGGACACCTCGGCCGGGCACCTGGTGCGCGCCCTGTGCGAAGGGATCGCCGCCCAGGTCGCCGAGCTGGCCGCCGCGGTCACCGCCGACCGGGGCACCCCGCTGTCCGTCCTGCGCGTCGACGGCGGCCTCACCCGCTCCGCCCTCCTCATGCAGACCCAGGCCGACCTTCTGCAACGCCCGGTCGAGGTGTCCGCGCTCCCCGACGTCACCGCGCTCGGCGTCGGAGCCGTGGCCCGCATGGGCGCCGACCCCGCGCTGCCGCTCGACCGGGCCGTCCCGGACTGGAAACCGGCCGCCGTCTACGCGCCACGCATCGGCCCGGACGAGGCGGCCGAACGCCTCGACACGTTCCGGACCGCCGTGCGCGGGCTGCTGGAGCGGGCGTGAGCGCGAGCGCCGCCCGCCGGACGGGCCCGACGTGGTAGCGGCCACGCCCACCGTCACCCGCGCCGGGCACCCGCTCCCCGACGGCCCGCCCTACGACGTCACGGTCATCGGCGCCGGAGTCGTCGGCACCGCCATCGCCCGCGAACTGGCCCGCCGCCCCCTGCGCACCGCCCTCGTCGAGGCCACCGACGACATCGCCAACGGCACCTCCAAGGCCAACACCGCGATCCTGCACACCGGATTCGACGCGGTCCCCGGCACCCTGGAAGCCCGCCTCGTCCGCGAGGGGCGGCACCTGCTCTCCGGGTACGCCACCCGCACGGGCATCCCCGTCGAACGTGTCGGCGCCCTCCTCGTCGCCTGGGACCGGGACCAACTCGACGCCCTGCCCGGCCTGCTGGCCAAGGCCGGGCGCAACGGTTACCACGCGGCCCGGCTGCTGGACGCCCGGGAGACCGCCGCCCGCGAACCGCACCTCGGGCCCGGTGCGCTCGGCGCCCTGGAGATCCCCGACGAAGCCGTCATCTGCCCCTGGACCACCCCGCTCGCCTACGCCACCGAAGCGGTCCGGGCCGGGGTCCACCTCCACCTGGACTGCCCCGTCCAGGACATCGCGTACGCCCCCGGGCTGCACACCCTCACCACCGGCCGGGGCACCCTGCGCACCCGCCTGCTGATCAACGCCGCCGGGCTGCACGCCGACGCGATCGACCGGCTGCTCGGCCTCGACACCTTCACCGTGCGCCCGCGCCGAGGCCAGCTCATCGTCTTCGACAAGCTCGCCCGCGACCTGGTCCGCCACATCCTGCTGCCCGTCCCCACCGCCGCCGGCAAGGGCGTCCTGGTCGCGCCGACCGTCTTCGGCAACGTCCTCCTCGGCCCCACCGCCGAGGACCTGGACGACAAGCAGGACACCGGGTCCACCGCCGAAGGGCTCGCCCTGCTGCGCGAGAAGGGACGCCGCGTGCTGCCCCGGCTGCTCGATGAAGACGTCACCGCCGTCTACGCGGGACTGCGGGCCGCCACCGGTCAGGAGGACTACCGGATCACGGCCCACCCGGACCGGGCCCTCGTCACCGTCGGCGGCATCCGTTCCACCGGACTCACCGCATCCATGGCCATCGCCGAGTACGTCGTCTCCCTCCTCCCCGACGCCGGACTCGACCCGGGAGAGCCCGTCGCACCCGTGCCCCCCGCCATGCCCGACCTGGGCGAAGGGTCCGTCCGCCCGTATCTCGACGCCGAGTCGATCGCGCGCGATCCCGCGTACGGCACCATCGTCTGCCACTGCGAACGCGTCACCGAGGGCGAGATCCGCGACGCCCTCGCCTCGGTGCTCCCGCCGCGCTCGACCGACGGGCTCGCCCGCAGGACCCGGGCCGGCAACGGACGCTGCCAGGGCTTCCACTGCGGGCCCGCGCTCCGCGCCCGCATCGAGAGGGGCCGCCCATGATCCGCCAGGAACGCCACGTCGACGTGCTCGTCGTCGGCGCCGGACCGGCCGGCCTCGCCGCGGCCGCCGGTCTCGCCGCCGCCGGGGTGCGGCGCGTGGAAGTCCTGGAGCGCGACCAGGCGCTGGGCGGCATCCCCAGGCACTGCGCCCACGGCGGATTCGGCACGCGCGCGAGCGGCGATCTCAGCGGCCCCGTGTACGCCCTGCGCTGCGCGGCCGAGGCACGCGCGGCCGGCGCCGCGCTCCGCACCGGCATCACGGTCACCGGCTGGGCCGGGCCCCGCACGCTCGACGCCACCGGCCCCGGCGGACTGGAACGCGTCACCGCCCGGGCCGTCGTCCTCGCCACCGGCGCCCGGGAACGCCCCCGCGCCGCCCGGCTGGTCCCCGGCACCCGTCCGGCCGGCGTCTACACCACGGGCGAACTCCAACAGGCCGTCCACCTCCACCACCAGCCCGTCGGTACCCGCGCCGTGGTCGTCGGCGACGAGCCGGTGAGCCTCGCGGCGGCCGGCACCCTGCGCACCGCCGGAGTCCACCTCGTCGCCCGCGTCACGGAGCACCCGCCCCGCCCCCTCTCGGCCGTGCGGGCGGCCGGCGGCGCGCCCCTGCTCACCCGCACCACCGTGACCGCCCTCACCGGCCGCCCCCGCCTGACCGGCGTCCAGGTGCGCCACGCGGACGGCCGGACCGCCACCCTGGCCTGCGACACCGTGGTCTTCACGGCCGACTGGATACCGGACCACGAACTCGCCCGGCGCGGCGGCCTCCCGCTGGACCCCGGTACGCGGGGACCCGCGTATGATCCCGCCCACCGCACCGGACGGCCGGGGGTCTTCGCCGTCGGGAACCTCCTGCACGGCGGGGAGAGCGCGGCCACCGCCGCCCGCGAGGGCCGGGCCGTCACCGGACCCGTGCTGGCCCACCTCGCCGCCGGGACCTGGCCGGCGAGCGGGCCGCCCCTCGCCGTCGACGCGCCCCTGGAATGGATCGCCCCCAACCTCACCGGGCCCGGCGGGCGCCGGCTCCTGCTGCGGACCGGCAGGCGGCTGACCGTACCGCTGCTCGTCGTCCGTCAGGACGGGACACTGCTGCACCGCGAACGCGTGGCGCGATGCGTCGCGCCGGGCCGCTCCTTCCCGCTCACCGCCGACTGGCTGGCCCGCGTCGACCCGGAGGGCGGCACGGTGCGCCTCCGGATCGGCTGAGCGGGAGTCGGCCGCTCAGGGGATCAGCAGCCAGTCCGAGCCGATCGCGGCGACCAGCCCGACGGCCAGCAGCCAACTCCCCAGCCGGGTGCGTCCGTTCCGGCTCAGCTCGATCACGATCCCGCAGAGGATCAGCGCCAGCCCGTACACCCCGACCACCAGGACGGAGGCGCGGCTCGCGAGCCGCAGCCCGAGCACCACCGCCATCGCCGCCATCCCGACCGAGGAGAGCACGATACGCACCCGTCTCGCCTGCCGCGGGGTCAGCCGGCGCCCACCGCCGTCCCCGTTCTCCGCGAGACCGTCCGCGACGTCCTCGTCGTGGTCCTCGACGGTGGTTTCGGCGGTGTCCTCGGCTATCGGGGCGTCCACGGCTCGGTCCTGGTCAGAAGTGCTCATGACGCGGGATCGTAATGGTTCGGCCCCGGCCCGTTCGCCGTTGTCAAACAACACCGTCGAAACCCGGCCGACTTGTGCCTCACGGCCGGTCCGCCCGCAGCCTCGGTGCCTCCGCCGCCGCGTCCACCGGCTCCGCGCCCGTGCGTTCCACCCGCACCGCCAGCTCCCGCGCCCAGCCGGTGAGCTCCCCGAGCCCCATCCCGTGGGCCTCACCGGTCCCGTACGCCTCCAGCGCCGCCGCACCGCGCCGCAGCAGCCGCGCCCCGCCCGTCGCGTTGCCCCGGGCCGCGTGGGTCAGGCCCACGGCCAGCTGGGCGAGCCCGCGCCACAACTCCCGTTCCCCGTCCGGGCCCGTCTTCCACGCGTCCTCGAAGACCTCGTGCGCGTGGAACGGCATGCCCGCGTCCAGCAGCCGCTGCGCTTCGCGCACGGTCTCACCGGCGGTGCGTTCGACGCCCTCCGGCTGGCGCTCCACCCCCGGCGTCCCGTACGGCAGCGGGCGTCCCAGCCCGTCACGGGGGCGCGCGTTGAGCGCCCGTCCCTCGGAGTTCCGGTCCCTGCGTGTCTCGTTCACGCCCCCGATTGTGCCCCGCACCTGCGGCGAACTGTCCGAACCACTGTCCGTGGAACGCCGCGCGCGACTAGGCTCGACCACCATGGTCACCACTTTGGGGGAGGGTAGGCATGAAGCCGTCCCGGCCGCTTTATGAGCGCGAACCGGAACTCGCCACTGCCGCACAAGCCATCGACGCGCTGTGCGGGGCACAGGCCACCGGCGGGCTGCTGATCTACAGCGGCGAGGCAGGCATCGGCAAGACCGCGCTCCTGGAGGAGATCCAGGCCATGGCGGCGGACCGGTGCACGATCTGGTCGGCGCGCGGCGGTGAGACGGTCACCTCGGTGCCGTTCCACGTCGTACGGCAGCTGCTCCAGCCGGCCCTGGGCCAGTTCCCGCCCGACGACGTGCGGGCCCTGTTCGGCCCCTGGTTCGACATCGCCGCCCCGGCCCTGGGGCTGGCCGAGCCCTCCGGCCCGCAGCCCGATCCGCAGGGTGTGCGCGACGGCCTCGACTACGTCGTGAAGCGGCTCGCGTCCCGGCTCAGCCACCGCCCGCTGCTCCTCGTCATCGACGACGCCCACTGGGCGGACGGCGAATCCCTCGCCTGGCTCTCCTCGTTCACCGCCCGCCTCGGCGACCTGCGCGTACTGGTCGTCCAGGCGCACCGGCCCGAGGAGCTGGCCGCCCGCGAGGCCGCGCGCAACGCGGCCGACGGCCACCCCGCGCAGATCCGGGTCGCGCTGCGCGCCCTCACCCCGGACGCCACCGCCGAACTGGTCCGCGCCACCCTCGGCGAGCACGCCGACGACCCGTTCTGCCGCGAGGTCTGGGCGGTCACCGGCGGTAACCCGTACGAGGCGGTCGAGCTCGTCGCCAAGGTCCAGGACAAGGAGCTGGCCCCGCTGGAGGAGTCCGCCGGACTCCTGCGCGAACTCGGAGCCTCCGCCCGGGGCAGCGGCCTCGTCGCCCGCCTCGAACGGCTCGGCACCAACGCCAACCGGTTCGCCTGGGCGGCCGCCGTCCTCGGCACCGACATCTCCCAGGACCTCGCCGCGACCCTGGCCGGGATGAGCTCCGCGGAGGCCGCGGACTGCACGGCCCGGCTGCGCGAGGCCCGTATCGTCAGCGGTTTCGACCCGCTGGAGTTCGTGCACCCGCTGATCGCCTCGGCCGTCTACCGCTCCATCCCGCCCGCCACCCGCACCGCCATGCACGGCCGGGCCGCCTGGGCCATCACCAACGCCGGACTCGGCCCCGCCGCGGCCTCCCGCCACCTGCTCGAAGTCCACCCGGACGACGACCAGGAACTCGTGGAGCAGCTGCGGGCCGCCGCCAAGCAGCACCTTGCCGTCGGCGCCCCCGAGGCCGCCCGGCGCTGCCTGGAGCGCGCGCTCGACGAGCCGCCGCGCCACGACGTACGCGCCACCCTGCTCTACGAGCTGGGCTGCGCGACGCTGCTCAGCTCCCCGGCCACCACCGTGCAGCACCTGCGGGCCGCCCTGGACATGCCCGGCCTCGTGGACGAGCTGCGGGTGGACGCCACGTTCCGGCTCGCCGCCGCGCTGTCGCACAACAACCAGCTCAAGGAGGCGGCCCTCGCCCTGGCCGCCGAGGCCGAGCGCACGGCACCCGGTCCCGGCCTGATGCGGCTCCAGGCCGCCCACTTCCTCTGGGAGGGGATGCAGGCCACCGAGGAGGACGGCCCCGGCCGCTCACGCCGGCTCGCGGCCAACGCCGACCACCTCACCGGCCGGGACAACGCCGAACGCGCCCTGCTCACCCTCCGCGCCTTCGACGCCATGCTGCGCGGCGAGAACGCCGAGATCATCGTCGACTTCTGCGAGCGCGCCCTCGTGAACGGCCACCCCGCACGCGGACTCGGCTGGACCGATTCCGAGTGGGGCTTCGAGCTCCCCGCCATGGTCGGGATCACCTATGCCTTCACGGACCGGCTCGACCGCGCCGAGGAGCTGTTCGGCGAGGCGGTCCGGGCCTTCGAGATCTCCGGCTGGAGCGGCGCCCACCTGGCCTTCGCGCACACCCTGCTCGGCCTGGTCCACCGCCGCCGGGGCCGCCTGGCCGAGGCGGAGGGCTTCCTGCGCGAGGGACTGCGCCTCGCGGACCGCGTCGGCAGCGGGCTCCCCGTCCACTGGGACGCGGCCTGCCTGCTCATCGACACCCTGCTCGCCCGGGGCAAGGTCCCCGAGGCCCGCAAGGTCGCCGACCAGTACGACTTCGGTCTGCCCTACCCCAGTGCCATGGTGCTGCCGGACGCCCCGTGCGTCCGGGGCCGCCTGCTGCTGGCCGAAGGCCGTACGAAGGAAGCGGTGACCGAGCTGGAGGCGGCCGGCCGCTCGCTGGAACCGCGCGGCCGGTTCAACGGCATCTGGGGCCCCTGGGCCGGCGACCTGGCCCGCGCCCTCGCCGACGAGGACCCGGGCCGGGCGGCCCAGCTCGCCAACACCGCGCGGGTCCACGCGGAGCGGTTCGGCACGGACACCGCCATCGGCGAGGCCCTGCGCTGCGTGGCCCTCTTCGCACGCCCGGAGGAGTCCGTACACCTCCTCGGCGAGGCGGTCCGCCACCTGGAGGCGTCACCCTCCGGCTACGAGTTCGCCCAGGCGCTCGTCGACTACGGCATCGCCGCCCGCTCGCCCCGCGAACTGGCCCGCGGCCACAAACTGGCCACGGCCTGCGGCGCGGAAGGACTGGCCGCCCGCGCCCAGCAGGCACGCGCGTCGATCCGGTCCACCGAGTGAGGTAATGTTTTCCCTGCAGCCGCCACCCGGCCGGACCGGGTATGGGGCAGCGGGACGTGGCGCAGCTTGGTAGCGCACTTGACTGGGGGTCAAGGGGTCGCAGGTTCAAATCCTGTCGTCCCGACTGGATGCAGTCGCAGATCAGGGCCGGTTTCGGAGACATCCGAAACCGGCCCTCGGTCGTTCTCCGGCGCCGGACCCCGACGTTTTTCCGCCGTGAGCCCGGGTACGCGGTCGCGGACAGAGGACCGCGGCACTCCGGCGGAGGGGTGCGACCGAACAGAGGAGTAGCCATGCTGAAGGCGATCGCGGATGTGTTCCGTTCCATCGGGAGCGCCATCGCCACGGTGGTCACGCTGCCGTTCCGGGCCGTCGCCCGGCTGTTCAGCGGTGCGTCGAGCACCGCCCACGGTCACCACTGAGCGCGCGCCGACCCGTCGCCACGGGTCTTCGAGGGGCGGTTCCGGGAAGGTCCGGAGCCGCCCCTCGGCGTTGCGGGGTGTCCTGACGGCCGTAGCGCGCCCGGACCGGAGGGCAGTGCGCGCGACGCACCGTCAAACCGCTTCCGTCACCCCCATTGTCGGCAGCGTCGCGCCTCGCTATGTTAATCGGAAATCACATGTGACATCACCTCTGCTCGACGCGATCCGCAGCGCATCAGGTGCTCGGACAGCATGTCCGCGAGGGCACCTGAAACCGTCCGGTCCATCAGGGAAGCAGGTAAGTCAATGGAGAATCTCAGCAGGCGCAAACTACTGACGCTCGGTGCGGCACTCGGACTCGCGGGTGCGGCAGTCCCGGCCCCGGCATGGGCGGCCACGGGCCCGGCGGCCGCGGCCGCCGACGGGACCGGGCCGCAGTGGATCTGGGACGATCTGGCGGACCCACTGATGGTGAAGATGCTGGAGAACGGCCACGTCCCCGCCATCAACCGCGCGTGGGGCGCGTGGGTCGACAACAACGACCCGCTGCCCCTTGGGCTTCCCGCCGAGTTCAGCGCCTACCTGAGCCGGGTGAACCGGCTGCCCTCCTGGGCCGACCAGACCACACTGGACCGGGCGGCCGACTTCAACCGCCGCAAGGACACCTATCTGTTCATGCTGTACGGGCTCGGCAGCGGCATCATGAGCACCGTCATCCCGCGCGAAGCCCGCAGCGTCTACTGGTCCGCGGGCGGTGCCCAGATGCAGGACCGGGCGGCCAAGACGTTCACCTTCGGGTACGACCTGGCCCAGCTCGGGGCGTTCCGGCCGCAGGGGCAGTTCGTCGTCACCGCCAACAAGACGCGGGTGGTGCACGCGGCGGTGCGGCATCTGCTCCCGCAGTCACCGCACTGGCGGGCCGTCGCCGACGAGTCCGTACCGATCAGTGCCGCCGACATCCTGGTCACCTTCCACAGCCTGGGCACCTACGTGCACCGCAAGCTGCTCGACTGGAGGGTCCCCTTCTCCGCCGCCGACCAGGAGGCGTTCCTGCACTCGTGGCAGGTGGCCATCCACCTCCTCGGCGTACCGGACGAGCACATCCCGCAGAGCTGGGCGCAGGCCGAGGCACAGTCGGCGCAGGTGCTCACCCCGATCCTCACCCCGACGACCGAGGGCATCGCGCTGGCCGAGGAACTGCTGGGCCTGACCGCGCAGATCGACCTGGGCGTGACCCGGGGCTTCCTCAACGAGTTCGTGCGCTACGTCCTCAGCGACGACGTCGGTGACTGGCTCGGCCTGAAACGCGACTACGTGTCGGCGGCCCTGGTCCGTACCGCCTGGCCCGCCTACATCCTGTTCCGCGAAGGGCTCTCGCCCGTCATGCCGGGGACCTTCTACGCGATCGACCAGATGGTGCGCGGCCTCGCGATGCTCTTCCTCAACAAGGGCTCCTCCGGGACCACCACGCCCATCACCATCCCCACCGGCAACCGGGCCGGCTGAACACCGCCGGGCGGAGTCCGAAGGCCCCGGGCGGTCAGAGGCCCAGGGCGCTCACCACCAGCGCGGTCACGGCCGCGCGGTGAGCCGGGCTGTCCCGCCACCGCAGTCCGCGCCCGGCCTCGACCGCGACCCCGAAGCCCGCGTGCGCCAGGACCCGGGCCTGCCGCGGGTCCAACTCCGGGCGCGCCAGCCGCAACTGCTGCTCCCAGACGGCGATGTGCTCCCGCTGGGCGAGGGCGAGGGGACGCCGCATGGCTGCCGGCTGGCCGACGACCTCCGCCTCCGCCACGCTGTTCAGCTCGGTGTGCTCGAAGCTGTATGCCACGTACGTCGCCGCCAGTGTGACGACGGCCTCGTGCGGGTCGGTCACTCCGCGCAGGTTCTGTTCCACCCCCTGGGCGAGCAGTCCCGCGGCCTGGAGACACGCCGCGGCCAGGATGTCGATCTTGCCGGGGTAGTGCCGGTACAGCGCGGACGGCGTGAGCCCCACGGCCCGGGCGATGTCTCCGTTCGTCACCTGCGCGAAGCCGTCCCGGGCGAACAGCGGCACGGCGGCCGCCAGGATCTCCGCGCGCCGGGTGCGGGGCACCGGATGGGCGGGCAGCTCGACGGGGCGCGAGGCCCGCCGCCCGGCCGCCGGGTCGCAGGCGGCGACGCCGAGCGCCGACGTCAGCAGGAGGTCCTCGGCGCGCCGCTGCGCGATGGAGGTGTGGTGCATGGTGATGGAGCCGATCGCGCCGAGCGCCGCCACGGCCCGCAGCCGCGCCTCCGGCAGCGGGTGTTCGCGCCGCACCGCTTCGTCGACCCGCGCGACGAGGCGGCCGAACGAGGCCGCGAGGCGCCGCCGGTCCTCACGGCGCAGATAGCGGGCCTCCCAGCGGTACACACCGCCCGACGCGCGATGGGCGACGGTGATCCGGGTGAGGGGCAGGAGCACATCGGGCAGAGGTGCCCCGGGCGGCACCTCGTCGAGCGCGGAGACCAGCCCGTCCACCATGACGTCGGCGCACTCGGCGAACAGGGCGTACTTGTTCGGGAAGTGCCGGTAGAGCGCGGCGGCGGTGATGCCCACCTTCGCGGCGACCTCCTCCATGGACGCCGCGTAATACCCGCGCTCGCTGAAGACCCGCCCGGCCGCCTCGACGACGAGCTGTCTGCGGTTGCGCGGCCGGGTCGCGGCGGCCCGCCCGGCCGCGGCCGGGCGGGCGGAGCGAGGGGCTGGGACCATGCCGATCAGTCAATCACACAGGGTCAGCGGGCCGGGCCGGTCAGTCGAAGGCGAGCACCGGCTTGACCACGCTCCCGTTCCGCATGGCGGCCTCGGCCGCGCCGATCTCCTCGAACGGGAAGGCGGTGACCAGCCGGTCGACCGGGAAGCGCCCCCGCTGGTGCAGCGCGACCAGTTCGGGAATGAAGCGGCCGGGATCGGAGTCGCCCTCGATCACCCCGTGCACCCGGACGCCCTTGGCGAGCAGTCCTCTCACGTCGAAGGACACCTCGCCCCCGAGGCCGAGCAGCGCGAGCTCGCCGCGCGGGCGCAGCGCGCCCACGGCCCGGCGGATCATCTCCGGCCGCCCGGTGGTCTCGACGACGTGGTGGGCGCCGCCACCGGTCAGCTCGCGCAGCGTCCCCACGAGTCCGTCCCCGGGGGCCAGGACGGCCGTCGCGCCGAGCTCCGTGGCCAGGGCCAGGCGGGAGGCGACCGGGTCGACGGCCACCACCGGGTCGCAGCCGACGGCCACCGCGGCCATCAGCGCGCTCAGCCCGACGCCGCCGGCGCCCACGACGACGAGCGCCGAACCCGCCGGGGGCCGCAGCCGGTTCAGCACCGTGCCGGCCCCGGTCTGGCCGCCGCAGCCGAGCGGGGCGGCGACCGTGGCCGGCAGCTCCGGAGGCACCTTCACCACGCCGCGGGCCCTGACGACGGCGTACGTGGCGAAGCTGGACTGCCCGAAGAATCCGGCGTACAGGGGCGCGCCGCCCATGGACAGGGGAGTGGTGCCGTCCGCGCGGCCCCCGGAGAGGTTCAGGACGGGTGCGTCGAGGCAGTAGGCCGGGTGGTCCGCCGCGCACTGTTCGCAGCCGCCGCAGCTGGCGAAGGTGAGGCAGACGTGGTCGCCCGCCGTGAGACCGGTCACGTCCGCGCCCACCGCCTCCACGACACCGGCGCCCTCGTGGCCGAAGACCATCGGGGTGCGCCGCCGGGGCCAGGTGTCGCGCATCCCGAGATCGGTGTGGCACAGGCCGGCCGCCGTCATCCGTACCAGCACCTCGTCGTGGCGCGGGTCGTCGAGGACCGCGTCCCGGACGGTGAACGGGGCGCCCGGGGCCTCGGCGACCGCCGCGCGGACCCGCCTCACGCGTGCCGGCCCGCCGGCCCGGCCTCCGGCGCCCGCTCCAGGAAGAAGTAGTAGTACGGGCCCTCCGCGGGGGTTCCCTTGGCGTTCATGATGCCCATGAGGGTGACCTCGTCCACCCGCTTGAAGTGGTCGAGGACGGGGCGCCCGTCGTAGACCATGGTGGCGGTCGCCTCGCCGCGGAACTCGACGGTCCACAGGCTGGCCTCGCCCTGGCCCAGCTCCTGGTTGGAGTACAGCTCGCCCGCCGCGTCGCGGCAGATCAGCGGCTTGGCGTCGTGCACGGACACGAACGTCTTGCCGTACCAGCCGGCCTTGGCCAGCATCCCTTCCAGGGGATGGCCGGTACGGAACTCGCCGCCCTTCCACGCACCGAGGATGTCCTGCGGGCGTACGGTGTCCAGTTCCGCCCAGATGGCGTCCAGCTCGCCGGCCGGGACCGGGCGGTCCCGCTCGCGCAGCTCCTGGAACCGGGCGCGGGCTTCGAGCGCGTTCATACGGTGTCCTCTCGTCGGGGCGGCGTTCCGGGTGTGTCCGGCGGGCGGTGGCCGACCGTGCCCAGGCTCAGCAGGACGTGCCGCTCGGCCACCTCCTCGGCGGTGAGCGGGCCGTCGGCGCGGAACCAGTTGGCGACCCCCTGGCACATGATGAGCACCGCGCGCACCGCGTCCGCGGGGATCGGCGTGGTGAAGACGCCCTGGGCGCGCCCCGCCTCCACCGTGTCCAGGAGCATGTGCTCCAGGTAGTCGCGCAACGCCACGTAACGGGCCCGGTTCTCCGGTTCGAGGCTTCTGATTTCCGTGTCCAGGAACGCCAGTCGGCGCCGGTGGGCCATGGACAGCACGATCGACTCGACCATCCGGCAGAACCGGGCCGGCGGATCGTCACCGGCTTCGGCGGCGGCCGCACGGCAGCGGTCGAGCACGTCCTTGATGGACGTCTCCAGCAACGTGGCGAGCAGTGCCTGCTTGTTCGCGTAGTGGTAGTAGAGCGCGGGTACGGTCACGCCGACCCGCCGGGCGATGTCCCGGACCGAAGTGCCGTGGTAGCCGTGCTCGTTGAACGCCTCCATGGCGTGCAGCAGGATCGGATGGAGGCCAAGCGGCCCGTAGGAGCGCCAGTGCTCCACCGGCGGCGCGGCGTCCTGGCGGGTGTGCGTGGTCAACTGCTCTCCTCGGTGCGGTCGACGCCCCTCGCCCGGTCCAGCCACTTAGCGATCGTTCAGGGGCCTCTCGCCGACAGGGTACTTCCTGCCCCGGTGCACCGGTAGAGGCGCGAAAAAGTCTGCACTGCACGGGAGTTGACCGTCCGACGGAGCACTTCTAGGTTCTTAGCGAACGCTCAGTAGGACGTGATCGAGCGGAGGCGGGCCGTCGCGCGCCGAGAGAGGAATCCATGGAACTGTCCTCACCCCTGACGTACGCGGGCGATCCGCGCGCCGCCGCCGACCGGGCCGCCGCCCTGGAGTCCGCGGGCCTCGACGCCGTCTGGGTCGCGGAGGCGTACGGCTTCGACTCCCCGACCGTCATGGGGTACCTGGCGGCGAAGACCGACCGGATGCGGATCGGTTCGGCCATCGTCAACGTCTACTCGCGCACCCCCGCCCTGATCGCCCAGACCGCCGCCGGTCTCGACGCGGTCAGCGGGGGCCGCGCCCTTCTCGGCGTCGGAGCGTCCGGCCCCCAGGTCGTGGAGGGCTGGCACGGCCGCCGCTACGACCGTCCGCTCGGCCGCACCCGCGAGGTGATCGAGCTGTCCCGGCGGATCTGGCGGCGCGAGGTCATCGAGCACCACGGAATCACCGATCTGCCGCTGCCCCCCGAGAAGGGCGGCACCCTCGGCAAGCCCCTCAAGCTGTTGAACCACCCGGTACGCGCCACCATCCCGGTCTACGTCGCGGCACTGGGTCCGGCCAACGTCCGGATGACGGCCGGGATCGCGGACGGCTGGCTGCCGTTCCTGTACGTCCCCGAGCGGGCCGCCGACGTCTGGGGGGACGCCCTGGCCGAGGGAGCCGCCATCCGCGACCCCGCGCTCGGACCGCTCCAGGTCGTGGCGGGCGGCCTGCTGGCCATCGGGGACGGCGCCGAGGACGTCCGTGACCTCATGCGGCCCACCGTCGCCCTGTACGTCGGCGGGATGGGCGCGCCCGGACGCAACTTCTACCACGACCTTGTCCGCTCCTACGGCTACGAGGCCGAGGCGGCGGCCGTCCAGGAGCACTACCTCGCCGGCCGGAAGAAGGAGGCGGAGGCGGCCGTCCCCGCCGAACTGCTGGAACGCCTGTGCCTGGCCGGCCCCGAGGGCTATGTCCGCGACCGCGTCGAGGTCTTCCGCGAGTCGGGCGTGACCATGCTCAACGTGACCCCCGTCGGTCCCGACCCCGCCCGGCTGATCGAGCGCGTGAGGAACTGGCTGTGAGCGCCGCGGCAACCCCCGGGGTCCGCCGTCCGTCATCCGCCGTTCGCAAGGAGGACCCGATGATCCGCACCACAGGTGACGCTCCGGCCGAGGACACGCTGCCCCGCCTGCTGGCCCGCAACGCAGAGCAGTACGGTGCGCTCCCCGCGCTCTCCTGGCGTCCGGCCGGGCAGGACGGCGGCTGGTCCACGTACACCTGGGCGGAGGTCGAGGAGCACACCCGCATCCTCGCCGCCGGCTACCGGGCCCGCGGGGTGGGCCGCGGCGACCGCGTGCTGCTGATGATGCCCAACCGCCCCGAGCACTGGCTGTCCGACCTGGCGCTCGTCCGTCTCGGCGCCGTCCCGGTCAGCGTCTACGGCACCGCCGCGCCCGAGCAGATCACCCATATCGCCCGCAACTGCCGGGCACGGATCGCCGTGGTCCACGGCGCACCCGAGGTGGCGGTGTGGGAGCCGCTGCTGACCGACGCCGGCACCCCCCTGGAGCACCTGGTGGTGGCCGAACCGGGCGCGGAGGCGGGCCACACGCCGTACGCCGCGCTGCTCGCCGGGCCGATGCCGGACGGCTTGGACGGTGAACTGGACGCGGCACGCGCCGAGGACACCCTGACCGTCGTCTACACGTCCGGCACCAGCGGCGAGCCCAAGGGGGTCGTCCTGACCCACCATCAGGTGCTGTCCAACGCCCTCGCGCTCGACGCCGTGGTGGAGTTGCCCCCGCACGTCGAGCACATCTGCTATCTGCCCTTCGCGCACATCGCCGAACGGATGCTCGGCATCTATCTGCCCTGCCACCGCGCCTCGCACGTCTACCTCTGCGCCGACCCGGCGGGGGTGGCCGCCGTGGTCCGCGAGGTGCGCCCCGCGCAGTTCTTCGGAGTGCCGAGGATCTGGGAGAAGCTGTCCGCCACCGTGCGCGGCATCCTCGCGCTGATGCCGGCCGACCAGCGGGCGGTCATCGAGGAGGCGTTCGAGGTGGGGCGCGAGCACGTCGGACACCGGGAGCGGGGGGAGGCGCCGCCCGCCGAGCTGGAGAAGCGGTACGCGCGGGCACGCGAGGAGGTGCTGCTGCCGATGCTGGCGGCGGGCGGCCTGGACCGGGTGACCTGGTCGGCGAGCGCGTCGGCGCCGATGTCCGTGGACGTCGTGAGGTTCTGGGCCGGCTTCGGGATCGTCATCATGGACGCCTGGGGGCTGACCGAGACCACCGGTGTCGCCACCAGCAACAGCCCCAGGGGCGGCTTCCGGCTCGGTTCGGTGGGACGCCCGGTGCGGTCCGTCGAGGTCCGGGTCGCCGAGGACGGGGAGATCCTGGTCCGCGGCGCGTCCGTCTGCTCGGGCTACCTCCGGCCGGACGGCTCGGTGCTGCCCGCCGTGGACGCGGACGGCTGGCTGGCCACCGGCGACATCGGCCGGATGGACGAGGACGGCTACCTGTGGCTGACCGACCGCAAGAAGGAGATGATCGTCACCTCCACCGGCAAGAACGTGTCACCGGCCCTGGTCGAGAACGCGCTGAAGGAGCACCCGCTGATCGGGCAGGCGATGGTGCACGGTGACAACCGCTCCTACCTGGTCGCCCTGCTGGTGCTCGACGCGGAGGCCGCGCCCGCCTGGGCCGAGGCCAACGGCGTTCCGGCGGCCGGGGGACCGGCGGAGCTGGCCCGGCACCCCGCCGTGCTGGCCGAAGTGGACCGGGCGGTCGCCGCCGCCAACACGCGCCTCAACCGCAGCGAACAGGTCAAGCGGTACGAGCTGCTCGCCGAGGAGTGGGGGCCGGCGACCGGTGAGCTGACGCCCTCGCTGAAGATGCGGCGCCGGGCCATCCGCGACCGGTACGCCGACGCGCTCTCCGGGCTCTACCGGGACTGAGCGGGGCCCGGAGCGCGGCAGGGCGTTCGCCCGCCGCGCCCCGGGCCGCGTCAGAGCCCGAACGTCCTGCCGATGACGTCCCGCTGGATCTCGCTCGTGCCGCCGTAGACCGTGGAGACCACCGCGGCCCGCAGATGCCGTTCCATGTCGAACTCCGTGGTGTAGCCGTACCCGCCCATCATCTGCATGCCCTCCAGGGCGGTCCGCTTCGCGGTCTCGGTCGCCTTGAGCTTCGCCATGGACGCCTCGCGCGGGAACAGCTCGCCCGGCCGCTCGTCGCACCGCAGCGCCACCTCGCGGACCAGGAGCCGGGTGCACTCGATCTCGGTGGCCAGGTCCGCGATCCGGTGCCGCAGCGCCTGGAAGGAACCCACGGGCCGGCCGAACTGCTCGCGCTCGCGCACGAATCCGACCGCGTCGTCGAAGGCGCGGCGCGCCAGGCCGAGCATGTTCGACGCCAGGAAGAGCCGCTCGTGGTTCAGCCCGGCCATCAGCTGCCGCCAGCCGCCGTCCACCTGCCCGACGACCGCGTCCGCCGGCAGCCGCACCCCGGTCAGGAAGACGTCGTTGACCTCGCGGCCGCCCATGGTGTCGATGCGCCGGATCTCCACGCCCGCGGTGCCGGCGGGCAGATGGAACATGGTCAGGCCGCCGTGCTTGTCCTCGCCGGTGCGGGCCACCAGAAGGATGTGCCGGGCGCAGTGCGCGTTGGAGATCCACGTCTTCTGGCCGTCGATCACCCAGTCGCCGCCCGCGTCCCGCCGGGCCCGGCAGCGCAGCGCGCCCACGTCCGACCCCGCGTCCGGCTCCGACATGGCGATCGACAGCACGTCCCCGTTCGCGACGCCGGACAGCACCGTCCGCCGCTGCTCCTCGCTGCCGAAGGACTCGTACGCCTTCGCCGCGATGACCGTGGTGATGAAGCCCCCGGCCGGGACCATCCCGTACGAGGTCTCCTCCAGGAAGAGGCAGGCGTCGGCCACCCCTCCGCCGGCGCCCCCGTATTCCTCGGGCAGGCACACCCCGAGCCAGCCCAGGGCGGCGAGCCTGGCGTACAGCTCCGGGTTGTGGGCCTCGCGGCCGCCGGAGGTCAGCGCGTCGCGCTGCTCCCGGGTACCGCACTCCCGCTGGGCGAAATCACGGATGGCCGCGACGAATCCGGTCTGTTCCTCGGTGAGGCGACTGCGCATCGGGAGGACCCCCTGAGTCGGAGAGTTGATACGAAGTGATGTTATCCGTCTCATCGCTTCACCGGGAGGGTCGCGCCGGTATCGTGAGCGGCATGAGCACTGACACGAACGACTCGGCGCTGACCCGGGCCATCGCCGCGTCGGAGACGGAGGACCCCACCGCGAGGCGCATTCTCGACGCCGCCCTGGAGCAGTTCACGCTGCTGGGTCTGCGGCGCTCCTCCGTGGACGACGTGGCCAAGCGGGCCGGCGTCTCCCGGGTCACCGTGTTCCGGCGCTTCCAGACCAAGGACAAGCTGGTCATGGCCACCCTGCTGCGGGAACACGGCCGGTTCTTCCAGCAGTTGGACGCGGCGGTGGCCGGGCTGCCCGCCATGGAGGACCGGGTCGTCGAGGGCTTCGTCGCGGCCCTCCGGTACACCCGCGCCCACCCGCTCTTCGGCGGCCTGCTGCGCCTCGAACCCGAGGTGGTCCTCCCGTACATGACCGTAAGGGGGGGCTCCACGCTCTCCGCCACGGTGACCTACCTGACGGGCCATCTGCGCCGCGCCCAGCAGGCCGAGGGCCGGCCCGGCGACGATCCGCGCCCCGTCGCCGAACTCATGGTCCGCGTCGCCGTGTCCTTCCTCCTCAACCCCGCCGGCTGCATCGAGATGGACGACGAGGACCAGGCCCGCGCCTTCGCCCGCCGCTACCTGGCCCCGCTGCTGGACGCCTGACAGGCCCTAGCGGCGCCGGTGCAGCGCCCGGGCCAGCCGGACCGCGCGCTCCCGGGCGGCGGCCGGCACCTCGAACGAGGTCAGCGCGATCAAGGGCGCGAACCGCTGAACCGTCATCGACTGGGCGGAGGTGAACGCGCGCAACCCCTCCTCGCCGTGTACGCGCCCGAACCCGGAGTCCGCCGAACCGCCGAACGGCAGCGCCGGCACCGCGGCGAAGCCCAGCACCGAGTTCACCGACACCGCCCCTGCCCGCAGCCGCGCCGCGATCGCCGCCCCGGAGCGCCCGCTGCCGCAGAACACCGCCGCGCCCAGCGCGTACCGCGAGGCGTTGGCCCGCTCCACCGCCTCGTCCACGCCGGACACCGCGTTGACCGCCACCACCGGCCCGAACGTCTCCTCCGTCATCGCCGCCGCGTCCTCCGGTACGCCCGTCAGCACGACCGGCGCGATGAACGGGGCGCGCACCGACTCCGGGCCGCCCGCCACGGCCCGCGCACCCGCCTCCAACGCCCCGGCCACATGCCGTTCGACGACGTCCACCTGGCCCGGCAGGGTCATCGGTCCGTACGCCGCCTCCGCCCCGGCGCCCGGGCGCAGCCGCCCCGCCCGCTCGGCCACGCGCTCGCACAGCGCGGCGTGGATCTCGCGCACCGCGTACACGCGCTCCACCCCGGCGCAGGTCTGCCCCGCGTTGCTGAAGGCGCCCCAGACGATGGCGCCGGCGGCGGCGTCCAGATCGGCGTCCGCCGTCACGATCACCGCGTCCTTCCCGCCGCACTCGGCGAGGAACGGCGTCAGCGTCTCCGCGCAGACCGCCATCACCTTCCGGGCCGTCCCCGGCGACCCGGTGAACGCCAGCTTGTCCACCCCGGACCTGGCGAGGGCGTCCCCGGTGGAGCCCGGACCGGTGACGACGGTGAGCAGCCCGGCATGGGCGGGTACGGCCGCGTCGAACAGCCGGGACATCAGGAGACCGGTGCCCGGGGTCAGTTCGGACGGCTTGAGGACCACCGCGTTCCCGGCCGCCAGGGCGTAGGCGACGGAGCCCATCGGCGTGTACAGGGGGTAGTTCCAGGGGCCGATGACCCCGATCACCCCGAGCGGCCGGTGCGCCAGCGTCGCCCGCTGGTGCACCGTGAACACCCCGGTGCCCACCTTCCGCCGGCGCAGCACGCGTTCCGCGTTGCGAGCGGCCCAGGCCAGGTGCTCCAGCGTGAGCACCACCTCCAGCGCCGCGTCGCCGGCCGGTTTCCCGGTCTCCTCGGAGATGGCGCGGGCCACCGTCTCCAGCTCGGCCGCGATCTCCCTCTTCCAGCGGAGCAGATGGGCGCGGCGCCGGGCGGCGGGCAGTGCGGCCCAGGACCGCTGTGCTTCCCGTGCGCGGGCGACGGCCCCGCCGACCCGGCCCGGCCCGTCCACCGGATGCTCGGCGATGCGCTCGCCGGTCGCCGGGGCGCGCGTGGTGAAAGTGGCGGTCGCAGTGTCGTCGGTCATCGGGGCCCCATTTCGCGGGAGTACCGTGTGAGTCGAAGATACTGAAACTATTGAAGTGTTTCATCGGGGTCAATACCGCTGACGGGCAAGGCGGTTGAGGCCCGGTGCGGACCGGCGGGAGGGTCAGCGCGCCCCGCGCGTCCGCAGCGGGGCGTACACCACGAGCGCCGCGAGGAACGCCACCCCGTAGGCCAGGTCCGCCCCGTGCAGCGCCTCGGCCACCGGGCCCACGTACAGGCCGGTGCTCATGAACGGCACCGCCGCCGCGAAGGCCGCGGCGAACGCGGCGAGCGCCGGCCACCACGGGCGCGGCCGGGCGTGCTCGGCCGCGAGGTCGACGGGGGCGCCCCGCCGGGCCCGGGCGCGGACCAGCCAGTCCACGGACACGATCGCCACGAAGCCGGGAATCCAGTAGCCGACGAGAAGCAGCACGTTCTGGAAGCGGGCCGTCGTGTCCGCCGCGTGCATCCACAGCACCAGCGGGAACCCCAGGGCGGCGGCGAGCGCGGCGGCCACCGGGCGCGGCAGGCGCACCCCCATCGTCTGCAACGCGAGCGAACCGCTGTAGTCGTTCATCGCGTTGCTGCACAGCGCGGCCAGCGCCACCGCGAGCAGCCCGAACGCCCCGAGCGCGCCCCCGCCGAGCAGTGAGTCCACGCCGCGCGCGGTCTGGTCCGTGAAGACCGAGGCCCCCCACAGCCCGATCGTCTGGACCGCCACGAAGGACGTGCTGACCCCGCCCAGCGTGCACCAGAACATGCGCGCCCGGGACGTGTCGCGCGGCAGGTAGCGGCTGAAGTCACTCGCGTAGGGCGCCCAGGACAGCGCCAGACTCAGGGCGATGGTGCAGGTCAGGACGAACGCCCCGGCCCGGTCCGCGCCGTGCGCGGTCGAGGTGGTCACCGGGTCCACCCCGCGCAGGAGCTTCGTGGCGAGCACCGCGAAGGCCGTGGCCAGCGCGAACGTCATCACGGTCTGGAGCCGGTGGATCACCTCGTAACCCAGCACCCCGAGCGCGCCCTGAGCGGCCATCATGACCAGGACACCCAGCCAGAACGGCCAGCCGCACAGCTGCGCCAGCGCGTCCCCGCCGAACAGGCCGATCAGGGCGTCCCAGGCGATGGACGACAGCCATTGCAGCGCGCCCGGCAGGACCACGCCCGGCCCGAACGCCAGCCGGGCGAGCGGCAGCTGGCCGGAGCCGGTGCGGCTGCCCCAGGTGCCCAGATACGCGGTCGGCGCGGCCCCGACGAGGGTGCCCAGCACGACGGCGGCGAGGGCCGTCGCGAAGTCCAGGCCGAGCGCGATGCCGACGGTGCCGGTGAAGACTCCGGTCATGGTCAGGTTGGGGGCGAACCAGACGGTGAACAGCCGGCCCGCCCGGCCGTAACGGCGGTCCTCGGGGACCGGGGCTATGCCATGCGCCTCGATGCGCAGATCGCCGGCGGCGGTGGGCATGCGCCCGCCGAAAGCGGCGCGCTCGTCCTGGGCATGCGGCAACGACATGGAGACATCCCTCCGCCAGTGCTAACTGGTTCAGGTTCGACGGGTGTGATCTCAGCCCTCGTACGGGGCACCCCGTGTCCGGTGTGGCGGCCAGAATAGCGCCGGCCCGCGCGATGTCGTCGTCGCGGGGGCCGGTCCGGCTCAGCTGAAGAGCTTCGTCACGAACGCGTGGAGGTTGTCGACCGTGCGGGCGATCTGCTCCTCCGTGCTCAGGCTCTCCTTGAACCGAGCCCCCGAGGCCACCGCCTTCTTCCCGCGCACGTACAGCGAGCAGGCCAGGTCGGTGCACATGTACAGGCCGACCGAATTGCCGTCACGCCCGGCGGGGCCGGTCTTGCGGGCGGTCATCAGGGAGACCCCGCTGCCCGGGTGCGTGGTCAGGCAGAGCGAGCACATGCTCCGGTGCAGGAAGCCGCGCTGCTGGGACGGGAAGCGCAGTGAGATCCCGGCGGGTTCGCCCGCGTGCTCGGTGACGATGTAGCTGCGTCCCGGCGCGGACAGGTCGCGCCAGCCGAGGAAGTCGAGGTCGTCCCACGGCAGCTCCTCGAAGTCGCGGGGGAGCGGCAGACGCTTGGCTTCCCCCTTGGAGCAATTCACGAACGATGAGCGGATGTCCTGCTCGGTCAGGGCCTTCATGCCCACGAAGCTAACTCTGCCTATGCCCTCTAGGCAAACGATTAATTCGGTTAGGTGCTCACCTGGGGATCTTCGGCGCGAGGGGGAGCCGGTGCACGGGCGGGTGCGGGATGCCGAGGTCCGGTCGCCAGGTCGCGAGGATCTGCGCGGACGGGTCGAAGAGCGGCGACGGGAGCGCGTCGAGCGGGGTCCACTCCCAGGTGCTGATCAGGTGCGGTTCGGTCACCCGCGCCGTACCGGTGTCCACGCGCACCAAGGCGGCCATCGTCACGCGGTTGATCCCGCCGAGGGCGTCGTGGAGCATGGCGAAGACGGTGACCTCCTCCTCGGGGACGGCCAGCCCGGTCTCCTCGCGCAGTTCCCGCACGGCCGCCGCCGCGACGGACTCCGGCACCGGGTCGACCTTGCCGCCGGGCAGTTCCCAGGTGCCGCTGTGGTGCCGGCCGAGCAGAATCCGGCCCTGCGCGTCCTGTACGACGACGCCGACTCCCAGCGCGGCCTGGGCCTGGGGCGGCCGGGTGTTACGGGAGGGGGCGAGCGGGTTCTCGGCGGTCATGAGGCTCCTCCGGAGGGCGTTCGGGCGTCCGAGCCTACGGGGGTGCCGCGTCCGCCCCCGCGCTCAGACCGCCAGCCGCAGCGCGGTCTCCGAGACGCCGAGCCGTACGCTCTGCCCCCAGGTCAGCTCCAGCGCGTCCGCCTCCATGCCGTCGCCGAACACCACCACGCGGTCCGACTCCACGGTCAGCCGCAGCCCCTGCCCGGGCCCCAGCTCGCCCGAGACGAACGACGTACCGGTCGACGGCGAGGGCCACGCCTCCCGGACGAACCAGAGCAGCCGGGGATCGGCGGGCCCGGGCAGCGGGAGGGTGCTGCGGCGCTCCTGCCAGAGCGAGCGCAGCCAGCCGGTCGCCCCGGTGCCGGTGCCGACGAGAACGCCGGAGGACGCCTGCGGCTCGGCGGGGGAGTCCGCCGTGTCGGGCCCGAGCCGGTAGCGGGCCGTCTGGTGGCCCGGCGGGCCGAGGTAGACCTCGTTCAGGGCGAGCAGCCGCTGTGTGTCGTCGGCCACCGCCTCCACCATCGTCAGCGCGTCGGCCCGCCCGTCCGGCGCCACGGCCGCCCGCATCAGCGCCCCCGCGTCGGCCGGCCGGTGGCGCACCAGGACGCCGGGGTTGCGGCCCGGATCGGTGTCGATGCCGATGACCGGCTGACCGGCGAGGTACTTCGCGGCGTTGGCGACGAGGCCGTCCTGCCCGACGACCACCACCACGTCCTCGGGCGCGAACAGGAACCGGTCCAGGTCGGCCCGCTCCACCCGGCAGTGCCGCCAGGTGAGCGGGACGGCCGCCGCCACCTCCGCCAGGGCCTGCCGGGTCCGCTCGTGCCGGCGGGCCACCTCCTCGATGGACCGGCCCCGCGCGGCCAGGACGAACGCGGCCTGACCGTGCGTGCCGTGGCGGGCGAGCAGCTCCTCGTACTCCGTGGTGCGGTGGACCAGGACCGCCCGCGGGGCCAGGCTCATGCCCCGGTCTCCGGCCGGCCCAGCTTGCTGAGCAGGCCCGTGAGGACGTCCGGTGACAGGGTGAGGCTGTCGATGTGCGGCAGGTTCTCGGCGAGCCGGGTGGCCGCCAGGGCGTGCAGCGTCGCGGCCTCCACCTCGCCGTGCGCCCGCAGCCAGGCCGCCTGGGCCTCGGCGCGTGCCGCGCCCACCTGCCGGGCCGCCTCGGCCTCGGCGCCCGCCAGCCGCACCGTGCGGGCGGCCTCCGCCTCGGCGCGCACCCCGTCGGCGGCGGCGCTCTCCTCGGCCTCGCGGCGGGCGTTGGTGCCGCGCTGCTCGACCAGCTGTTCCTCGCGCCGGGCGAGCTCGATCTGGCTGGCGAGCTCGTTCTCGGCGATGGTCCGCTCGCGCTCGACGGCCACGGCGCGCCGTTCGTACGTGGCCCGGTCGGCCTCCTGCTGGATCTGCTCGCGGGCAGGGGTGCGCAGGGCGCGCTCCACCTCGGCCTCGGGGCGGATGGCGACGACGCGCACGGCCACCACGTCGATGCCGGTGGCGGGCAGCCTCGGTTCGGCGGCGAGACCGGCCGCCACACGCTCGCGGACGGCGGCGACGCCGTCCACCAGGGCGCCCGCCAGCGGGGTGCGGGCCAGCACGTCCAGGGTGTGCTGCTGGGCGGTCTCGGTGAGGAGGGTGGCGATCTGTTCGAGGGGTGCGCCGCGCCAGGCGCCGGTGTCCGGGTCGACGGAGAAGTCGAGGCGGGCGGCGGCCTCGGCCGGGTCGCTGATGCGGTAGGTGACGGTGGCCTGGACCGTGACGTCCTGGAAGTCGGAGGTGCGCGCGTGGAACGCCATGGCCAGCTCGCGGTCGTTGACCGGCACCTCGGAGAGCGCGGCGCTCAGCGACCGGTACCAGAAGCTCAGTCCGGCGCCGTCGTGGGCGAGCCGGCCGCGCTTGTGGTGGCGGATGTGCGCGGTGGGCGCGGAGCGGAGATGGCGCCAGCCGAAGCGGCGGGTGATGTCGGCCATGGGGGACCCCCTGATCTCTTTTTCGTCATGACGACGATAATGGAGTCCCGGCTTATCGTCAAGAGGACGAATAAAGGGGGGTGCGGGTACACGAACGGCCGGTGACTTCGGAGAAGTCACCGGCCGGCCGGGTTGCGCGCCGCCCCCGTCCCCACGGTGCGGCGCGGGCAGGCCGCCGCCATCCGCTCGGACGACGGCCCACGTCTGTCAGGACCCGGGCGCCGGGGCGTCCAGGCCGAGTGCGGGCAGGACCGCGCCCCGCACGAAGCGGACCAGATAGGTCTCGTCCGCATGCGCCCCCGCCAGCATCGGGCGGGCCCGCATCACACCGAGCAGCTGCGCGGCGACGAACTCCGCCGCCGGGTTGTCCGGCGCCACCTCGCCGCGCTCCACTCCCCGCCGGACGAGCGCGTCGATCGCGGCCAGCTCGGGCAGGATCAGCGACTCGCGCAGGGCGCACAGCAGCTCCGGGCTCTGCAGCGCCGCATGGCTCAGCGCCAGCATCAGCGGCGTGTCCCGGCCCGCGCCCTCGCCGATCGCCCGCGCCGCCTCCACCAGGTCACCCGCCAGCGAACCGGTGTCGATCTCGCGCAGGGCGCCGCGCCGGGTGCCGTGCAGGGCGGCCACCACCAGCTCGGGCTTCGAGCCCCACTGGCGGTAGAGCGTGGACTTGCCGCAGCGGGACCGGGCGGCGACCCCCTCCATGGTCAGCGATTCGTAGCCGTTCTCCCTCAGCATGTCGAGCACGGCGGTGTAGAGCTCCTGGGCCCGCTCCGGCGTGATCTTCGACCGGCGCTGCGCGGGGGGCTGCTCCTGCTCGGTCTGCTGCGGCGACATGTGCCTTCCCTCTCTGCGACTCTGCGACGAGGTCCATCGATACGCCAGTGTACCGATACGCGTGTGTACCGATACGCCGCCGTATCGGTACACTGGCGTATCGATGAGGGCGGGCGTCCGCCGAAACGCGTCAGCAAAGGGGCACCGGGTGAACGACACCGGCAACACGCCCGCCGATCGGAAGCCGGACACCTTCGCCCGCCCGCCCCTGGTCCGCGAGCTTCTTCTCGTCGTCGGGCTCTTCCTGGTCTACAAGCTCGGCCGCCAGGCGGCCAACGGCCATGTGGACGAGGCGTTCCGCAACGCGGGCCACGTCTGGGACGCCGAGCGCGCCGCGCACCTGCCCGGCGAAGGCGCCGTCCAGGGTCTGCTGCTGCACGACGAGACGCTGATCCATCTGGCGAACACCTACTACGCGACCGTGCACTTCCCGGCCACGCTGCTCTTCCTGGTCTGGCTCTACTGGCGCAGCCCCCGCCACTACGTCTGGGCGCGCCGGGTCCTCGCCGCGCTCACCGGCGCCGCGCTCGCCCTGCACCTGCTCTTCCCGCTCGCCCCGCCGCGTCTGCTCGCCGCCACCCACCTCGTGGACACCGGCCGGGTGTACGGCCCTTCGGTGTACGGTGCCCAGCCGGCCGCCGACTCCATGGCCAACCAGTTCGCCGCGATGCCCTCGCTGCACTTCGGCTGGGCCGTCATGGTCGGCGTCGGCCTGGTCGTCGCCACCCGTTCCCGGTGGCGCTGGCTGTGGCTGCTGCACCCGGCGATCACCCTGTTCGTGATCGTCGCCACCGCCAACCACTACTGGCTCGACTCGATCGTGGTGGCCGCGCTGCTCTCCGTGACGCTCGCCGCGCTCCGCCTCCCGCGCGCCGAACCGGTCCGCCCGCCGCAGCCGTGGCCGTCCGTCGTACGGCAGCGGGAGCACGCCGCCGCGTACGCCGCCCCCGGGGCGCACCGGTGAACGCCACCCTCGCCGCCGTCGCGCTCTCCCTCGTCTCCGCCGCCGCCTACGCCGCCGCGGCGGTCGCCCAGGCCCGGCTGGCCGGTCGCACCGCACCCGGCACCGGCACGCTCCGGCTCCTCGGGCGTGGCGCCTGGTGGTGCGCGGTCGGCCTGAACGCGGGCGGTGCGCTGCTGCACGTGGCCGCCCTGAAGTACGGCCCGCTCACCCTGGTCCAGCCGCTCGGCGCGCTGACCCTGGTCGCGGCCGTCCCGCTCGGCGCCCGGGCCGCGGGCCGCCGGGTCACGGTGACCGAGTGGCGCGGCACGCTCCTCACCCTGCTCGGCCTCGGCGCCCTGCTCGTGACGGCGGGCGGCGCCGCCCCGCACGAGACCCTGACCATGACCGAGGCGCTGGCCGTGGGAGCCGGGACGATGGCGCTCGTCGCCGGGCTCAGCCGCCCCGGCGCCCGCCCCGGGCTGCGGCACGCGGCGGCGTCGGGCATCACGTCCGGTGTCGCCTCCGCGCTCACCCAGACCCTCACCGTCGCGGTGACCGACCGCACCGGGCCGCTGCTCGACGCACGCCTGGTGGTCGTCGCCGTGCTGGTCTCCGCCTTCGCGATGGGCGGGCTGCTGCTCTCCCAGACCGCCTACCGGGGCGGGCTCGGCGCCCCGCTCGCCGTCGTCACCCTGGCCAACCCGGTCGCCGCCGCGGTCATCGGGCTGGCGCTGCTCGGGGAGCGGTTCCAGGGCGGGCCGGCCGGACTGGTCCCGGCGCTGCTCGGCACGGTGGCGGCGGTCCGGGGCGTGGTCCTGCTCACCCGCGCCCAGGCGCAGACCGCGCCCGCGGTGGCCGGGGCCGCGTCGGCCGTCCCCTCGCGGGTGGTCATCAGCAGCCCCCGCGCCGCGCGCCGGGAGCAGCGCCGCCGGGTCGGCGCGGGGCACCACTGAATCCGTACGCCGTACGAGTCACCGCGTCACCGAATCCGTACGCCGTACGAGTCGCGGGGCGCCTTCAGCCGTGGCGCTGCTCCCTACACCGGCTCCGGATAGTCCTCCAGTGCCCGGGTCAGCCACCCGATCCAGAAGTTCTCCAGGTCGATGCCGCCGCGCAGCACCAGGTGCCGCAGCCGGTCCCCGGGGGCGTCCCGCTCCGGCGGGAAGTCCCGGACCTCGATCTCCTGGTACTCCGCGAGCTGCCGCCGGTGCAGTGCGAGGTGCCGGCGCAGCTCCGCGTCGAGGCCGGGCGCCCCGACGACCGCCGCCGCCCGCATCCGCAGCAGCAGCGGATCGCGGACCTGCTTGGGGTCCTCCCGCCGGGCGACCCACGCGGACAGCGCCTCGCGGCCGGCCGGCAGCACCTCGTACTCCTTCTTCTGCCCCCTGGCCGGCTGCGCGGACTCCAGCGCCCTGATCTGCCCGGCCTGCTCCAGCTTGCCCAGCTCGCGGTAGATCTGCTGGTGCGTCGCCGACCAGAAGTAGCCGATCGACCGGTCGAACCTGCGGGTCAGTTCGAGCCCGGACGAGGGTTTCTCCAGCAGGGCGGTGAGGATCGCGTGCGGCAGTGACATGAGGTGCATCCTAGGGACGGCCGGGCGGGCCCGGCCGTCCGGTTCAGAGGGCGGCCGCGAGCTCCGTGCCCTGCCGGATCGCCCGCTTGGCGTCCAGCTCGGCCGCGACGTCGGCGCCCCCGATCAGGTGCGCCTCGCGGCCGGCGGCGCGCAGTTCCTCGTACAGGTCCCGGCGCGGGTCCTGCCCGGCGCAGAGCACGATCGTGTCGACCGGCAGTACGTGCCGCTCCTCGCCCACCGTGATGTGCAGGCCCTCGTCGTCGATCCGGTCGTACGTGACGCCCGCGGTCATCGTGACCCCGCGGTGGCGCAGTTCGGTGCGGTGGATCCAGCCGGTCGTCTTGCCGAGGCCCGCGCCGACCTTGCTCGTCTTGCGCTGGAGGAGGTGGACGGTGCGCGTGGTCTTCGGGCGCTCCGGGGCCGCGAGGCCGCCCCGCTCGCGGTACTCCGTGTCGACGCCCCACTGCCGGAAGAACACCTCCGGGTCGAGGCTCGCCCCGTCGCCGCCGTCCGTCAGGAACTCCGCCACGTCGAAGCCGATCCCGCCCGCCCCGACGAGCGCGACCCGGTCGCCGACCGGTGCGCCGTGGCGCAGCACGTCGAGGTAGCTGACGACGCTCGGGTGGTCGATGCCGGGGATCGCGGGGGTCCGGGGGGTGACCCCGGTGGCGAGCACGACCTCGTCGTAGCCGTCGAGATCCCCGGCGCCCACCGGAGTGCCCAGCCGCAGGCCCACCTTCTCCTCCGCGAGCCGGGTGCGGAAGTAGCGGAGCGTCTCGTCGAACTCTTCCTTGCCGGGCACCCGGCGGGCCACGTTCAGCTGACCGCCGATCTCGTCGGCCGCGTCGAAGAGCGTCACCTCGTGGCCGCGCTCGGCGGCCGTGACCGCGCAGGCGAGTCCGGCGGGTCCGGCGCCGACGACGGCGACGCGCTTGCGGGTGCGGGTCGGCGACAGGACGAGTTCGGTCTCGTGGCAGGCGCGCGGGTTGACCAGGCAGGAGGTGACCTTGCCGCTGAAGATGTGGTCCAGGCACGCCTGGTTGCAGCCGATGCAGGTGTTGATCGCGTCCGCGCGGCCCGCCGCCGCCTTCGCGACGAAATCGGGGTCGGCGAGGAACGGACGGGCCATCGACACCATGTCCGCACGGCCCGACGCGAGGACCTGCTCGGCCACCTCGGGGGTGTTGATGCGGTTGCTCGTCACCAGCGGTACGGAGACCGCCCCGCGCACCTTCTCGGTCACCCAGGTGAACGCGGCCCGGGGCACCGAGGTCGCGATGGTCGGGATGCGGGCCTCGTGCCAGCCGATGCCCGTGTTGATGATCGTCGCACCGGCCGCCTCGACCTCCCGGGCCAGGTGCACGACCTCCTCCAGGGACGAGCCGCCGGGCACCAGGTCCAGCATCGAGAGCCGGTAGATGATGATGAAGTCGTCGCCGACCCGCTCGCGGACCCGGCGCACGATCTCGACGGGGAAGCGGATGCGGTTCTCGTACGAGCCGCCCCAGCGGTCCTCGCGGTGATTGGTCGCCGAGGCGATGAACTCGTTGATCAGATAGCCCTCGGAGCCCATGATCTCGACGCCGTCGTACCCCGCGCTCCGGGCCAGCGCCGCCGCCGTCGCGAAGTCCTCGATCGTCGCCTCGACCTCGTCGTCGGTGAGGGCGTGCGGGGTGAACGCGCTGATCGGCGCCTGGAGCGCGCTGGGCGCAACCAAGTCCGGGTGGTGCGCGTACCGGCCGAAATGCAGGATCTGCAGGGCTATCCGGCCACCCGCCTCGTGCACCGCCGAGGTCACCCGGGCGTGCTCCGCCGCCTCCGCCTCGGTGGTCATCTTCGCCCCGCCGGGGAACGAGCAGCCGCGCTCGTTGGGCGCGATGCCGCCGGTGACCATGAGGCCGACGCCGCCCCGGGCGCGCTCGGCGTAGAAGGCCGCCATGCGCTCGAAGCCGTTCTCGACCTCCTCCAGGCCGACGTGCATCGACCCCATCAGGACCCTGTTCGGCAGGGTGGTGAACCCGAGGTCGAGCGGGCTCAGAAGGTGCGGATACGGGCTCATGCGGCGGCTCCTCGCTGTGGCGTCGCCCCAGTTCTAAACCACCGCCGCGCCATTGTGCAACAAGTTGCACAATGGCGTTCGTCGCACTGTGTCACGGCTCACGCCCCGACGTGACTCGCCCGGATGGAGCAACAGCACGGTCCGCGTGCTCCGTGGGACGCGGAAAGTAGTGACGTACGGAAACGAGGGGCCCGCGCCGTCCGGGCGGGGCCCGGAACTCCACCGGAGACCCCCATGGGCTGCTGCGTCAACCGTCACGATCTCGGTCTGCTCGTCCTGCGCGCCGGCACCGGCGCGGTACTCGCCGCGCACGGAGCCCAGAAGCTCCTCGGCTGGTTCGGCGGCGGGGGAATCGAGGGGACCACCGCCGCGATGGAGGCGATGGGCTTCCATCCGCCGAAGCACAGCGCGCTCGCCGCCGGGCTCGGCGAGGCGGGCGGCGGCGTACTGCTCGCCCTGGGCCTGGCCACCCCGGCCGCCGGTGCGGCGGCGGCCGGTGCGATGGCGGGCGCGGTGGCCGTCCATGCCCCCGCGGGCTTCTTCGCGCAGGGCGGCGGCTACGAGTACCCGGCGTTCCTCGGCTTCGCCGCCGCCGCGATCGGCCTGACCGGCCCCGGCCGCTACTCCGTCGACCACGCGACCGGGCACGCGTTCAACCAGCCGTGGATGGTTGCCCTGGCGTTCGCGGGCAGCGCGGCGGCGGCCGCGGCGGTGGTGGGACGCCGCGCCCGGGCACAGGTGCCGGAGCCGGAGGAGTTCTGAGGAGTGCCCCTCAGCGGCGCCCCTTCGACGCCGCGACCAGTTCCGGGACCGTGCCGAACTTCACCCGGGGGCGTCCGCCGTCCCGCCCCCGGGCCCGCTCGGCGCGGTCGATCGCGGCCAGGCCCCGGGCGTCGACCACCTGGCGGGCGCGGCCCCGGACCAGGCGGCCGAACGCCCGCGCCGGGTGGACGGGGGACGGGAGAGCGCCGGCGACCGCGTCCGCGAGCAGCGTGCCGACCGTCTCGGCGGCGCAGGTGCGGTTGGCGCCGATGCCCCCGGAGGGCCCCCGCTTGATCCAGCCGACGACATAGGTGCCGGGCATTCCCGTCACCCGGCCGGCCTCGTGCGGCACCGTGCCGCTCGCCTCGTCGAAGGGCAGACCGGGGAGGGCCAGGCCCCGGTAGCCGATGGCCCGCAGGAACAGCTGCGCCGGTATCGCGGATTCGCCGTCGTCCGCCGTGACCCGGACGCCCGTCACGTCGTCGCGGCCGGTCACCTCCACGGGCGCCGAGTGGAAGCGGAGCACGATGCGCCGCCCCTCGGCGGGCGGGCCCGACCAGTCCACGCGCTCGCGGCGGACCCCCCGCAGCACGGCGGCCGCGCTGCCGGACCCGGCATCCTCGATCGCCGGGCCGATGCGTGGATCGTGGTCGTCGACCACCAGCTCCACCCCCGGCAGATGTCTGAGCGCGAGCAGTTCGGACGACGTGCACGCGGCGTCCTCAGGACCGCGCCGCCCGAGCAGCACGACCTCGCGCACCCCGGAGCCGCGCAGCGCGGCCAGGGCGTGGTCGGCGATGTCGGTGCCCGCGAGCTCCGCCGGGTCCGCGACGAGGACGCGCGCCACGTCGAGCGCCACGTTGCCGTTCCCCGCGACGACCACCCGCTCGGCCCGGGACAGGTCCACGGCGTCCGGCGCCACTTCGGGGTGCGCGTTGTACCAGGCGACGAACGAGGTCGCCGCGATGCTCGACGGCAGGTCCTCGCCGGGGACCGAGAGCCGGCGGTCGGCGCCGGCCCCGACCGCGTAGATCACCGCGTCGTGGTGCGCGGCCAGCTCCTCGGCGGAGATGTGCGTGCCGACCTCGACGTTGAGGTGCATCCGCACCCTGGGGTGGGCGTGGAACCGTGCGAAGGTCTCGCCGACCCCCTTCGTCCCCGGGTGGTCCGGCGCCACGCCGTACCGGACGAGCCCGCCGGCCACCGGAAGCCGGTCGATCAGGGTCACCTCGGCGTTGGTGTGCAGCAGCAGGTCCTCCGCCGCGTACATCCCGGCGGGCCCGGTGCCGACGACCGCGACCCGGATCGGGGCGAAGTCGGACGGCAGGCTGCGCGTGAACGAAGGAGCGCCCCAGGCATGGAAGTTGGGCCCGGTGGCGGCCTCCGGTCGCCGGTCGGCATAGTAGGCCGCGTTGATGGCGGCGTACTCCTGGCGCGCCCCGAAGAGGCTGTCCACCGGGAAGATCGCGTCCACCGGGCAGGCGTCGGCGCACGCCCCGCAGTCGATGCAGGTCTCCGGATCGACGTACAGCATCTCCGTACGGCCGAAGTCCGGTTCCTCCGGCGTCGGGTGGATGCAGTTGACGGGGCACACGGCGACACAGGTGGCGTCGTTGCAGCAGGTCTGGGTGATGGCGTAGGTCATGGTCGGCTCGGGCTCTCGGCTCGGGTCAGATCAGGTGGGCGCGCTGGTAGAAGAACAGGGCCGGCTTCGTCAGCAGACGGGCCGACGACAGGAACTCCATCAGTCCCGAACAGCTCGACCGCATCAGGGACTTGTGGTGCTCGTTGGTCTTCGCCTCGGCCCGCGCCCGGGCGCCGTCCAGGCCGGCGTTCACGTAGACGTCCCGGTTCACCATGCTGGTGACGATGTAGTACGAGGCGATGGCGACGACGAGCGCGTTGAGGTGGCGGCGCACCGGGCCCGCGTCGCGCAGGCGCTTGCGCGTCTCGTCGCGGGCGAACTTCATGTGGCGGGACTCCTCCACCACGTGGATGTTGTTGATCGTGCGGACGAACGGCGCGACGCGCTCGTCGCGCATCCAGTCGCGCTGCATCACGTCGAGTACCTCCTCCGCCACGAGGATCGCCGCGTACGCCGCTTCGCCGAAGGCCAGGGTCTTGAAGGCGCGGCCCAGTTCGAGCACCGGGCGGCGCGGCCGGTACGCCGGCGCGCCCAGCTTCGCCGCGCCCCGGGCGAACATGATCGAGTGCCGGCACTCGTCGGCGACCTCGGTCAGGGCCCACTGGAAGCGCGGGTCGGTCGGGTCCTTGGCGTACATGTCGCGCAGCACCATCTGCTGGAGGATCATCTCGAACCAGATGCCGGTGCTGGCGACCGATGCGGCCTCCTGGCGGGTCAGCGCCTTGCGCTGACTTTCCGTCAACTCGCCCCAGTATGCGGTTCCGTAGAGCGTGCTCCACTCGGGGCTCGCGCCGTGGTGGTCCGTGTCCAGGGGGGTGTTCCAGTCCACCTCGGTGGCGGGGTCGTAGGAGAGCTTCGCGGACGAATCGAGCAGGCGCCGGGCGACGTCCTGCTCGGCGGCCCGGTCCTGGTCCTCCGGCCGAACGGTGCTGCTTGCCATGCTGCGGCTCCTTGACTGAGAGATCGACCCGGCGCCGTCCGGCCCTCATCGCGTACCGGCCCGATGAGATCGCCGGCCTCGGACGCCGCCCTCGCTTGTTAGACGCGGCGTCTAGCAAGCTGTTAGACGGAAGGTATAGCAAGAGGCGCGCGCTCACTACCCCCGCGTAGGAAATATGTGCGTTCTCTCCACGGGACGGGCGCGCCCGTGGGGCCGGCGCGGGACGCCGCGGGGCCTTGTCCGGGAATCGGGGCCGGGGGACGATGGCGGTCTGCCGCGGCCCGGCGCCGCCGCCCCGGCCCGCCGACCTCGGGGAGCGTCATGGTCATCGCCGCCGTCTACTTCGTCGCCGCCGCGATCGCGGCCGTGGTCTTCGCCAGGGCTCTCGACCGGCAGGCGGAGGGGCCCCGGCTGAGGGCCGCGTGGGCCGGGCGCACCGCCGAGGGGCGGTGCGCGGGGGTGCGCACGGAGGAGGCGCGGGACGCCGAGGGGGCCCCGGTCGTCCTCTCGTACGCCACCCTGGAGTTCCGCACGGAGGCCGGCCGGACCGTCGTCTTCGAGGAGCATCGAAGCCGAATCGACATCGCGGAGGGCGATGCCGTGACCGTGTACTACGCCGCCGGCGCGCCCGAGTCCGCGACCGCCCGAGTGCCCTCCTTCGGGGTCCGCCGGGTCAGGGAACTGGTGATCGGGGCCGGCTGCGCCGTCGCCCTGGTGACGGCGGGGGTCCTCGCGGCGGTGCTCTGAGCCGCCCGCGCGCGGGTGAACGCCCGTCATCCGTCCGCATCCGAGGTCCTTGTCCAGCTGGCTGCCCGGCCGGGGAAGGGCCTCCCGGCCGTTACGGCACGATTGGGCCGGGAACGCCCCAGTGTTGACGTGCCCAAATCAAGAAAGCGTCGTCTTTCCGCGTTCACATCCTTGTACTCGCAGTCTTGGCGCCCCTATCCTCGCCAACCAGAAAGCGCTTTCCATCTCTCTTCGACGAATGGGAACGAACATGAGGCGACCAGTCGCACTGAGACTGTCTGCGGCGCTGTCCACGATGGCCCTGGCGGCCGCGGCCGGAGCGGTCCTGACGATGCCCGAGGCATCCGCCGCCGTCGCGGGCGGCGCCACCGGCTACGCGAGCCAGAACGGCGGCACCACCGGCGGCGCGGGCGGGCAGACCGTCCGGGCCACCACCGGGACCCAGATCCACCAGGCCCTGTGCGGCCGGGCCAGCAGCAGCACCCGATCATCATCGAGGTCGAGGGCACCATCAACCACGCCAACACCGCCAAGGTGTCCGGCGACAGCTGCAACACGGCGGCCGGCGTCATCGAGCTCAAACAGATCAGCAACGTCACCCTCGTCGGCGTCGGAAGCGGGGCCGTCTTCGACCAACTGGGCATCCACATACGCCAGTCGAGCAACATCATCATCCAGAACGTGACCGTCAAGAACGTCAAGAAGTCCGGCTCGCCCACGTCCAACGGCGGCGACGCCATCGGCATGGAGAGCGACGTCCGCAACGTCTGGGTCGACCACGCCACCCTGGAGGCGTCCGGTGGCGAGGACGACGGGTTCGACGGCCTCTTCGACATGAAGGACAACACCCAGTACGTGACGCTGTCCTACAGCACCCTGCGCAACTCCGGCCGCGGCGGCCTCATCGGTTCCAGCGAGACCCAGCTCGACAACGGCTACGTCACGTTCCACCACAACCTGTACGAGAACGTCGACTCCCGCACACCGCTGCTGCGCGGCGGCACCGCCCACATCTACAACAACTACTACGTGAAGCTGAACAAGTCCGGGATCAACTCCCGGGCCGGCGCCCACGCCAAGGTGGACAACAACTACTTCAAGGACTCCAAGGACGTCCTGGGCACCTTCTACACCGACGCCGCCGGGTACTGGCAGGTCAGCGGCAACACCTTCGACAACATCACCTGGTCCGAGCCCGGCGAGGAGAACCACCCGGCCGGCCCCAACCCGCAGTCCAACACCTCGATCAGCATCCCCTACGCGTACACCCTCGACGACTCCTCCTGCGTGCCGGCCATCGTGACCAGCACGGCCGGAGCCGGCAAGGGGCTCAAGGTCTCGGACGGCGACTGCTCCACCACGACCCCGACGCCGGACCCGACCGACCCCACCCCGGACCCGACCGACCCGACGCCGGACCCGACCGACCCGACCACGCCCACCGGCACCAACCTCAGCCTCGGCGCGGGCTCGGACGGCTCCAGCAAGGCGAGCGGAACCAGCTACGGCAACGTGCGCGACGGTGACCTGAGCACCTACTGGTCACCCGCCGGCACCACCGGCTCCGTCTCCATCAAGTGGGGCTCGGCCACCACCGTCTCCGCTGTCGACATCCGCGAGGCGGCGGGCGCCCAGGGCGTCATCGGTTCCTGGCGGCTGCTGGACGCCGACACCGGCGCGGTCCTCAAGACCGGCAGCGGAGCCGGTGCGATCGCCATCCCGGCCACCTCGCTGCGCAAGATCACCTTCGAGATCACCTCGGCCAGCGGCACTCCGAGGATCGCCGAGTTCGAGACGTACGCCGGATAGCGGCCCCTCCCGCACAGCCGGGCCGGTCCGGGGAGCACACCCTCCCCCGACCGGCCCTCCACACATGAGTACCGCCCGGCGGGCAATCCGCACCGTATGAAACGGACACCACACCCCGGCACCGGCAGGGAAGAACACCACCACGGCGGCGACGGACCCGCACCGGAGACGGGCCCCGGCGAGGAGGTGGAGGAGCGGGCCCCCGACGAGCCCAGCCAGCTGAGCGGCCGGTCCTGGCTCGCCGTACTGCGCGCCACCGCGCGGGAGTTCAAGGACGACGAACTGGCCGACCGGGCCGCCGCGCTCACGTACTACGGAGTCCTGTCGCAATTCCCGGCGCTGCTGGTCCTGGTGTCCCTACTGGGCATCGCGGGGGAGTCCGCCACCCGGCGGGTCCTGGACAACCTCCGCGAACTGGCGCCCGGCTCGGCCCGCGACATCCTCACCGACGCGGTGAGCCGGCTTCAGGACCACGCCGGAGTCGGGTCCGTCATGGCCGTCGTCGGCCTGGTGGTGGCCGTCTGGTCCGCCTCCGGCTACATCGCCGCGTTCATCCGCACCTCGAACGCCGTCTACGACCTGCCCGAGGGCCGGCCGGTCTGGAAGATCCTGCCCCTGCGCCTCGCGCTCACCGTCACGCTGATGGTCCTCGCCTGCGCCAGCGCCCTCATCGTCGTCTTCTCGGGTGCCCTCGCCCGGCAGGCGGGCACCGCCCTCGGAATCGGCGACACCGCGCTGACCGTGTGGTCCATCGCCAAATGGCCGGTCCTGGTCCTTCTGGTCATCCTCATGATCGCGCTCCTGTACTGGGCCGCCCCCAACGCCAAGGGGCACGGCTTCCGGTGGATCACCCCCGGCAGTCTGCTGGCGATGCTCATCTGGCTGGCCGCCTCCGCCGGCTTCGCGTTCTACGTCACGAACTTCGCCTCGTACAGCAGGACCTACGGCGCCCTTGCGGGCGTCGTCGTGTTCCTCGTATGGCTGTGGATCACCAACCTCGCGATCCTGCTCGGCCTGGAATTCGACGCCGAGATGGCCCGCCGGCGCGCCATCGCCGGCGGTCTGCCCGAGGACGAGGAGCCGTACGTGGCGCCCCGCGACACCCGTGCCTGGAGCGAGGAGGAGCGCCGCCGGATGGAGGATTGACCGGGGGTGTTCCGCCGATCACCGGGTACGCGTGCCGGGACCGACACACGCGCCGCTGCGCCGGACGGATGGGCGCGGCCCGCGATTCGGACGATCGAGGAAGGCAAGGTGACCTCGTATGCGCACCATGGAGCGTCAGGCCCACGGCACCGACGAGTCGGTGAACGTGCTGGTCTCGCGTGCCTCGCAGCAGATCTCGGAGCTGGTCCGGGAGGAGATGCGGCTCGCCCGGGCGGAAATGACCGAGAAGGGCAAGCGGTACGGCAAGGGCGGCGGCCTCTTCGGCGCAGCCGGCCTGCTGGGCTTCCTGACGGCCCAGGCCCTGGTGGCGACGTGCATCGTCGCCCTCGCACTGGTGCTGCCGGTGTGGGCGGCGGCCCTCGTCGTCACGGCGGTGCTGGCGGCCGCGGCCGCCGTCGCCGCCCTGGCAGGGAAGCGGCAGATCACCGAGGCCGGGACGCCGGCACCCGAGCAGACCATCGACAGCGTCAAGGCCGATGTGGCAGAGATCAAGGAAAAGGCACACCGATGAGCGACACACACCGGACCGACAACGAAAACCCCACCCCCGACGACCTGCGCAGGCAGGTCGAGCACACCCGTGACGAACTCGGGATGACCGTCGAGGCGCTGGCCGCCAAGGCCGACGTCAAGGCGCAGGCGAAGGAGAGGACGGCCGCTGTGAAGCAGCAGACCGCGGAGAAGGCCGCCCTGGCCACCGGCCAGGTGCGCGACAAGGCGGCACTCGTCGCCCAGCAGCTCAAGGAGCGCACCCCGGACCCCGTCCTGGAGAAGACGCTCCAGGCCGCCGCCCAGGTACGCGAGAGCGCGGTCAAGGCCGGACAGTACGCGGCGGACAAGGCGCCCGAGCCCCTGCGGGAGACCGCCGGCCAGGCGGCCACCGCGGCCCGCGCCAACCGCACCCCGCTCCTCGCGGCCGGTGCGCTGATCGCCGCCGTCCTCCTGGTCCGCCGCAGCCGGGGCCACCGCCGGTGAACGCGGCCAAGATCGCGTACAAGCCCGTCGCGCTCGTGCTCGGCGCCGCCGGCGGCATGCTCGCGGGGATGGCGTTCAAGCAGGTCTGGAAGGTCATCGAGGGCGAGGGCGACGCCCCGGACGCCATGGACGAGGACCGCCGGTGGCGGGAGATCCTGCTCGCCGCGGCCGTTCAGGGCGCGATCTTCGCCGTGGTCAAGGCGGCGATAGAGCGTTCCGGCGCGGTGACCACCCGCCGCCTCACCGGCAGCTGGCCGGGCTGACGCCGCGCCGCGGCGAGGGAGACGGCGGGCGCCGGACCACCGGCGCCCGCCGTGAGCGGGCGAACCGGGCGGTCATCGGGGAACGTGGATCACATGACTCCTTCGCAGACCCCGGACCCGGATCCGGAACCCCGTGAGACCACAGGACTGGAACCGGGCGGCGGAGTGCCGCCCGGAGAGACCCCGCCCGCCGAGAGCGGCCTGTCGGGGGCGGGGCCCCAGGACACCACCTACAACCCGCCGAAGGGCTGGGCCAAGGTCCCGATGGCCCTGATCATCGGCGTGACGCTCCTCATCGCGGCGTTCTTCCTGGTGTACGCCATCATCCTGCTGCTCTGACCCGGGGGAGGGGCGACCCGAACGGCCGGGGGAGGGGCGACCCGAACGCCCGGGGGAGGGGCGACCCGAACGCCCGGGGGAGGGGCGACCCGAACGGCCGAACCCGCGCGGAGCGGGGAGGCCGTGTCCGTGCGCCCGCACCGGCGGCCCGCCCTGCCGGGTGCGCAAACCTCGCATAACTTGGTGAAAAGGCGCATACGTACACGTTCCGAAGGAGTCGACGCACGTGACGGACGTATCGAGCAGGGGCCCCGCTGCCGGGGACGGGCGGGAGACGCTCACCAACCGGCAGGGCCATCCCGTCCACGACAACCAGAACCAGCGCACCGTCGGCGCCCGCGGCCCGGCCACGCTGGAGAACTACCAGTTCCTGGAGAAGATCAGCCACTTCGACCGCGAGCGGATTCCCGAGCGCGTCGTGCACGCCCGGGGCGTGACCGCGTACGGATACTTCGAGGCGTACGGCGCCTTCGGCGACGAGCCCATCGCCCGCTTCACCCGCGCCAGGCTCTTCCAGGAGCGCGGCAAGCGCACGGATGTCGCGGTGCGCTTCTCCACCGTCATCGGCGGCCGGGACTCCTCCGAGGCGGCGCGCGACCCGCGCGGTTTCGCGGTGAAGTTCTACACCGAAGACGGCAACTGGGATCTCGTCGGCAACAACCTGGGGATCTTCTTCATCCGGGACGCGATCAAGTTCCCGGACGTGATCCACGCGCTCAAGCCGGACCCCGTCACGTTCGAGCAGCAGCCGCGGCGCATCTTCGACTTCATGTCGCAGACGCCCGAGTCCATGCACATGCTGGTCAACCTGTTCAGCCCGCGCGGCATCCCGGCGGACTACCGCCACATGCAGGGCTTCGGGGTCAACACGTACAAGTGGGTCAACGAGTCCGGCGAGTCGTTCCTCGTGAAGTACCACTGGATGCCCAAGGCGGGCGTGCGCAGCATGACCGAGGAGGACGCGGCCAATGTACAGGCCGACAGCCTCGGCCACGCCACGAAGGACCTGTACGAGGCGGTGGGGCGCGGCGCCCATCCGGAGTGGGAGCTGCTCGTCCAGCTGATGGACGACCACGACCATCCGGAGCTGGACTTCGACCCGCTGGACGACACCAAGACCTGGCCCGAGCAGGACTTCCCGCCCAAGGCGGTCGGCCGGATGGTCCTCGACCGGATGCCGGAGAACTACTTCGCCGAGAACGACCAGATCTCCTTCGGCACCGGTGTGCTGGTGGACGGGCTCGACTTCTCCGACGACAAGATGCTGGTGGGCCGGACCTTCTCGTACAGCGACACCCAGCGCTACCGCGTCGGCCCCAACTACCTGCAACTGCCGGTCAACCAGGCCAAGAACGCCCCCGTGCGCACCAACCAGCGCGACGGTCTGATGACCTACCACGTGGACGGCGGCGGCGGGAACCCGATCGTCAACTACGAGCCGTCCATCACGGGCGGTCTGCGGGAGGCGCAGTACCCCACGCACGACGAGGTGGGGCCCGAGGTGCGCGGCCGGCTCACCCGCAAGCGCATCCCCCGGACCAACGACTACCTCCAGGCCGGGCAGCGCTACCTCCTGATGGAGCAGTGGGAGCGCGACGACCTCGTGCACAACCTCGTCAACCTGCTCTCGCAGTGCGACCGGCCGGTCCAGGAGCGGATGGTCTGGCACTTCCTGCTCGTGGAGAACGAACTCGGCCTCAAGATCGGCGAAGGTCTCCGCATCACTCCCGCCGACGTCAAGGGCCTGGAGCCGCTGCCCGGCCAGACCCTCACCGACGAGGACCGGCTGCGCCTCTCCCGCCTCGGCGACAACCCGCCGCGCGACGTCACCGGTCTGACCATGACCCACTGCGTCCCCGACGAACGCCACGTCGTCACCCGCTGACGCCACCGGCCCTCCCGCGAGTCCGCCGCGGGAGGGCCGGTCCGTTGCCGTACGGCTCAGCGCCTCAGCGTCAGCAGGCCGGGGCGGTAGGGCAGGAGGCCGTAGTCACCGCCGGACTGGGGGCTGCGGCCCTGGTAGAGCAGTTGCAGGTTGCAGGGGTCGACGGTCATGGTCTGGTCGGGGCCGGTGCGGATCAGTTCGCCGTGACTGATGTCGTTGGTCCAGGTGGCACCGCTGTTGGCCTTGCCGGCGAAGGGGTTGCTCTCGGTCGCGGCCTGCGGAGTCCACGTGCCGTTGAGGCTGGTGGCCGTGAACGAACGGAAGTAGCGGCCCTGGGAGCCGATCGCCTCGACGATCATGAGGTAGCGGTTCTGGCCCTTCAGCTTGTACACCTGCGGGGCCTCGAACAGGTTGTTCGTCGAGTCGCTCATGATCACGGTCGACGACGAGCCGAAGCTGCCCGGGAAGTTCCCGATCGGCATGCTCGCCCGGTAGATCTTCCCGTTGTCACCGGCGAAGAACAGGTACATGTTCGACCCGTCACCGATGAGCGTCTGGTCGATGGGTCCCGTTCCGGAGCCGCTGATGCTCCCGGAGAAGAGCGTCTGCGGGGCCGACCAGCCGTTGGCGTTGGCGGGGTCGTTCGACGTCCGGTACGAGAAGGCGGTCGCGCCCCACTGGTAGGTGAGCACCCAGATGTTCTTCGGCGCGAAGTAGAAGAGCGTGGGCGCGACGGTCGCGGAGGACATCGCGTTCTGCCCGGCCGACGCCATGTCCGGCCAGTCGTCGAACAGGCTGAAGTTCATGGACCCCCAGCTCGACCCCAGGTCGTGCGTGGTCGCGTAGACGAGCTGCTTGCCGTTGTACGGGACGACGGTGAAGTCCTTCAGCGAGGCCCAGCCCGACCGGGGCTGCGCCAGTGCGCCCGTGGAGCTCCAGCGGTACGAGGACGGGAGCTCACAGGTACCGGTGCCGGGGTTCTCGTCGCCGACCTTCACCAGCTTCCACTGCTGGTTGGCGCCGCCCCAGTCGTCGTACTGCACGATGTTCGCGCCGTCCGCGGTGGAGGCGCCCTGCACTTCGAGGGCCTTGCCGCTGTGGCGCGAGATCAGCCGCACGTAGCCGTCACTGCTGTCGGCCAGCCGCCACTGCTGGTTGGCGGCGTTCAGGTCCGACCACTGGACGATCGAGCCGCCGTTCGCGGTCGACCAGTTGTAGACGTCCAGCACCTTGCCCGAGTGGCGGGACCTGACGCGGTAGTAGCCGTCGCCGGAATCGACGAACTGCCACTGCTGCTGGGCCTGGTCGTTCCGGGACCACTGGGTGATGCGCGCACCGTCGCCGGTCGCCAGGTTGTACACGTCCAGGGCCTTGCCGCTGTTGCGGTTGACCAGGACGTACGAGGCGTTGGAGTCGACGGTCGCGGCGGCCGCCGGCTCGGCGCCGATGAAGGTGGCGACGAGCAACAAGGGTGCCAGGACGGCCAGGAGGCGTCCTCGACGGAAGGGGAAGGGAAGGCGGAACCGCATCTGGGGGACCTCCTGGGAGCAGGGATGCGAGAGCGCAGGGCAGCGCCGAAACATTTCGAACATGGCCCTGTGCGTGGTGCCACAAGCTAGAAATGTTAACGCTCACAGTCAAGGTGTTCGGCGGATTCTCTCGCCAGGAAATCGACTTCGTCGCTTTCGAAATATTTCGATCGTTCCTCAGAAACATTCTTGGTGCGAGGTATTGACGATCCACTGTCAAACCCTCAATCATCCGTTCCTGAGCGGGCCATGCGGTCCGCCGCGCTCCGGTCCTTCCGCGTTTCCCCTACCGAGGAGGCACAGCCATGGGCTCCTACGCCCTTCCGAGATCCGCTCTCAGCCGGCCACTCCGCGCACTGCTCCCGGCACTGCTCGTCGGCGTCCTGGGCGCGTCCGCCGCGCTGGTCGCACCGTCGGACGCGCACGCCGCCGAGAACACGCTCGGTGCCGCCGCTGCGCAGAGCGGGCGCTACTTCGGCACCGCCATCGCCTCGGGCAAGCTCGGCGACTCGGCGTACACCTCCATCGCCTCCCGCGAGTTCAACATGGTGACCGCCGAGAACGAGATGAAGATCGACGCGACCGAGCCCCAGCGGGGTCAGTTCAACTTCAGCTCGGCCGACCGCGTGTACAACTGGGCGGTGCAGAACGGCAAGAAGGTGCGCGGCCACACCCTGGCCTGGCACTCCCAGCAGCCCGGCTGGATGCAGAGCCTCAGCGGCAGCACCCTGCGCCAGGCGATGGTCGACCACATCAACGGTGTGATGGGCCACTACAAGGGCAAGATCGCCCAGTGGGACGTCGTGAACGAGGCGTTCGCCGACGGCAGTTCGGGCGCCCGCCGGGACTCCAACCTCCAGCGCACCGGCAACGACTGGATCGAGGTGGCCTTCCGCGCCGCGCGCGCCGCCGACCCGAGCGCCAAGCTCTGTTACAACGACTACAACGTCGAGAACTGGACCTGGGCGAAGACCCAGGCGATGTACAACATGGTCAAGGACTTCAAGCAGCGCGGCGTGCCGATCGACTGCGTCGGCTTCCAGTCGCACTTCAACAGCGGCAGCCCGTACAACAGCAACTTCCGCACCACCCTGCAGAACTTCGCCGCCCTCGGCGTGGACGTCGCCATCACCGAACTCGACATCCAGGGAGCCTCGGGTTCGACCTACGCCAGCGTCGTCAACGACTGCCTGGCCGTCTCGCGCTGCCTCGGCATCACCGTCTGGGGCGTACGCGACAGCGACTCCTGGCGGTCCGGCGACACCCCGCTGCTGTTCAACAACGACGGCAGCAAGAAGGCCGCCTACACCTCCGTCCTGAACGCACTCAACAGCGGCTCGTCCACCGACCCCGGTGACGGCGACGGCGACGGTGACGGCGGCGAAGAGGGCGGGCAGAGCGGACAGCTCAAGGGCGTCGGCTCCGGCCGCTGCGTGGACGTGCCCAACTCCAGTACGTCGGACGGCACCACGGTCCAGCTCTACGACTGCCACAACGCCACCAACCAGAAGTGGGAGCGCACCTCCGCCGGTGAGCTGCGGGTCTACGGCAACAAGTGCCTGGACGCCGCGGGCAGCGGCAACGGTGCCAAGATCCAGATCTACAGCTGCTGGGGCGGCGACAACCAGAAGTGGCGCCTCAACTCCGACGGGACCATCGTCGGCGTGCAGTCCGGACTCTGCCTCGACGCCGTGGGCGCCGGCACCGCCAACGGTACGCAGCTCCAGCTCTACTCCTGCGCGAACGGCAGCAACCAGCGCTGGACGCTGTCGTCCTGACCCGGTCCGCCGCTGTCCTCCTCCCCGGCCGGGACAGCGCTGACCGTCCAGAGGGCCGCCGCCGTCTCGGCGGCGGCCCGCGCACGGCTCCGGAGCGGTCGAAGGGAAGACCTCGCACGTGCACACGTACCACAACCCGGTCATCAGCGGGTTCCACCCCGATCCGAGCGTCTGCCGGGTCGGCGACGACTACTACCTGGTGTGTTCCAGCTTCGAGTACTTCCCCGGGCTGCCGCTCCACCACAGCAAGGACCTGGTGCACTGGGAGCACATCGGCAACGTCCTCGACCGGCCCGGTCAACTCCCGTTGCCCCTCCCCGGAGCCAAGGCGTCCGGCGGCCTGTACGCCCCCACCATCCGGCACCACGGGGGCCGCTACTGGGTCGTCAACACCAACATCGACGGCGGCGGCAACTTCGTCGTCTCCGCGCAGCGGCCCGAGGGGCCGTGGAGCGACCCGGTGTGGATGGACCTGACCGGGATCGACCCCGACCTCGCGTGGGAGGAGGACGGCACCTGCTGGTGCGCCTTCTCCGGCCCCGCCGGGGGCATCAACATGGCCCGCGTCGACCCGGTCACGGGCGAGGTGCTGGAGGGGCCCTTCCCCACCTGGTCGGGCAGCGGGCTCAAGTTCCCCGAGGCACCGCACCTCTACCGCATCGGCGACTGGTGGTACCTGCTGATCGCGGAAGGCGGCACGGAACGCGGCCACAGCGTGTCCGTCGCCCGCAGCCGCTCGCCGCGCGGCCCCTGGGAGGGCGCACCCGCCAACCCGCTGCTGTCCCACAGCGGGACCGCCCGCGCCATTCAGAACACCGGCCACGGGGACCTGGTGGAGGCTCCGGACGGCAGTTGGTGGATGGTGCTGCTCGGCGTCCGCCCACGTGGCTTCACCCCCGACGTGCACGTGCTCGGCCGCGAGACGTACCTGACGCCCGTGGAGTGGGACGACGAGGGCTGGCCCGTGGTCGCCCCCGTCCCGGAGAGCCACGCGGCCCCGGCCGGCGCCTGGCACCCCGTCCCGCCCCCGCCCGCCCGCGACGACTTCGACGGGCCCGCTCTGGCACCCCACTGGATCTCGCCGTTCGCCCGCCCCCAGGCGTCCTGGTCCCTCGCCGAGCGCCCCGGCCTGCTCGTCCTCAGGGCCACCGGCCCCACCCTCGACCGCCCCGGGTACACCTTCGTGGGCCGTCGCCAGCAGCACCACGACTGCCGGGTCACCGCCCTGATCGACCCCGGCACCGGCCGTGGCGGTCTCTGCGTGCGCCTGGACGAGGCCCACCACTACGAGGTGGAGGCCGGCGACGGCGAGGTCTCCGTCATCGCCCGCATCGGACCCCTGCGCCAGACCCTGGCCCGCAGGCCCGCCGCCGGGCCACTGCCCCTCACCGTGACGATCCGTACCCACGACCTCGTTCCCGCGTCGCCCCACCTCACGGACGGCGGCACCACGGGCCCCGACACCATCGCCTTCTGGCTCGGCGATCCCGAAGCGCCGGACGCCCGGCCGCTCGCCGAACTGGACGGGCGCTACCTGTCCACCGAGGTCGCCTGCGGTTTCACCGGCCGGGTGATCGGCATGTACGCCACCCGGGGCTCGGTCGCCTTCGACTGGTACGAGTACGTCCCGGACCCGCCGCCGTCCGCATGAGCCCCGCGCGCCGCCCGCAGCGGCCTTCGGCCCGCCGAGGACCCCCGGGCGGGTTGGGCTAACCTTTTCCCATGCCGCCTCGACCAGCCGGATCGCGCCCCACCCTGGCCTCGGTGGCCAAGACCGCCGGTACGAGCGTCCCGACGGTGTCCAAGGTGCTGCGAGGCGGCACGGACGTCTCGGCGGAGACCCGCGCGAAGGTCATGGAGGCCGTGCGGGCCGTCGGCTACACCCGCCGGGCCGGGTCCAAGAGCGAGAAGGGGCGGGACGACAGCGGCGGTCTGTCCCACGTACTCGACCTGGTGGTCACCCACTTCGAGGGATCGTGGGCGAACCTGCTGATCGCCGGTGTCGGACGGGAGGCGGCGGCAGCGGGGCTCGACGTCGTCCTGACCCTCGCGCAGCCGCAGGGCGACTGGGTGTCACGGCTGCTGCGAAGGCGCACCATCGGAGTGATCGGGACGCTGGTCGACCCCGCGTCCCAGCAGTTCGGCGCACTCTTCGCCGCAGGCGTTCCGGTCGTACTGATCGATCCCATGAGCACACCCCCCTCCGGGGTGGCGAGTGTCGGAGTGGCCAACTGGGAAGGTGGCCGCATGGCGGGCGAACACCTCCTGTCGCTCGGGCACGAGCGGATGGGCGTGGTCGCCGGCCATGCCCGCCATCTCTTCAGCAGGGCGCGCGTCGACGGTTTCCGCGCCGCCGCCGACACCACCACCGCCGGCAGTGCCACGGTCTCGGTGGCCCACGGTGCGTGGAACCGGGCGAAGGCGGCGACCGCCACCCATGCCCTGCTCGACGGCGACCCGGGGATCACCGGGATCTTCGCCTGCGCCGACTCCATGGCACTCGGCGTCTACGACGCACTGGCGGCCCGTGGTCTGCGCATCCCGGAGGACATCAGCGTCATCGGCTTCGACGACCTGCCCGAGGCGCAGTACATCACCCCGGGCCTGACGACCGTCCGGCAGCCGAGTACCGCATTGGGCGCCGCAGCCGTGAAGCTGCTCATCGAGCTCTCCCGGGGCGAGGACGGGGGCGCGCGATCACCGGCACGCATGGAGCTGGCCACGGAGCTGGTCGTCCGGGCCTCCACCGGTCCCGTCCCGGCCGTCGCGCCGTCGCCCCGCTGACCCGGACGGGCAGCCGGGTCCGGCGCGCGTCCCCGTCCACGTCCCCGTCCGCTCAGGACGGTGCAGGCAGCACGACCTGGAGGACGAGGCGGCTCGGACGGGCCGCGCCATGACGGATCGTGTACACCGCGACGACGGGCTCCGCCCGCCCGGCCGGATCGAAGACGTTTCCTCCGACGCCCCAGCGCGGTGACGAACTCGGTGCGACATCGACGCGCACCCGGTGGCCCGGCGAGAACGTGTGCGCCGTGGACCAGAGATCGATGACGAACTCGTGATCCCGGCCCGGCTCCAACGGCCGTCTCTCGCCCACGCCCGTGACCGGGTCCACGGACCGTGCCGACCCGCGCTGCACCCCGTCGGCGACGACGCGGCTGACCCCGTCCGGGCCCTCGTCGCACAGTCGTACGACCACGTCCGCGTCATTCCCCGTGGTCGTGAGGTGCACGACGGCGCGGACCGCGCCCATCACGGTGAGCTCTCCGGTGAGCGGTGCGGTGCGCCAGGAGAGCACGTCCTCCCGCGCCTCGATCGCCGTCTGATCGGCGGGCCCGGCTCCGAACGGCCCGAAGAGGAGCACCGGTCCGCCGCACGTGGGCACGGGGGACGCCGGGTCGCTCGTCAGCCGCCGTTCGCCGGACCCGGCCGCCGCCTCCGTCGTCAGCGTGCCTTCCGCGTTCAGGTACAGCTCCAGCGTCCGGGTGCCGGGCGGAGGGAACTCCTCCAGCCCGATCCACCGGTTCGTGCCCATGAGGAACACCCGCACCGGCGGCACGTCCGCCGTGGCAGCGCGCAGAGTGGCGTCGAACCACAGCACGTGCTGGGTGGTGAGGTCCCCGTGGCCGCCGAGATCGTCGGCGGACGCCCCCGGTCCGAAGTCCGCTCCGGCGGCCCGGCCCGAGAAGTCGTCGTGCGTCCAGGGGCCGACCAGCAGGCGGGGGGCCGGCCCGCCGGTGTCCTTCGCGCGGCGCAGCAGGCGCCGGTGGAGTTCGAGGGTCGGGCCGAGGAAGACGTCGAACCATCCGCCGATCAGGAGGACCGGTACGTCGACCGCGTCGATCCGGTCGACGACCTTCCCCTCCCGATGACGCTCCGACCCGAGCGGCTCCCGCAGCAGCTCCAGGCCCCACGCGACGATCGCCTCGGCGTCCTGCCCGGCGTGCGGGGCCCCGGCCCGGAACGCCGAACGGTCCGTGAGCGCCCGCTCGGTGGCCTCCCACCGCTCGGTCTCGGCTGCCCGCTCCGGTACGGAACCGATGCGCGCGATCAGGTCCGGGGCGATCGCGTAGTGGGTCCACGCCAGGGTGCTGCCGATCTCCGGCACCCCGCCGCGGAACCGGAAACCGTCGAGCGCCGACAGCGCCGGTGTCATGGCCGGGGCGACCGCCCGCAGCGCCGGTGCGCCGCCGAGCAGGGCGGCGAACTGGGTGTCCGAGGCGTAGGAGGCGCCCCACATCCCGACGGTGCCGTCGCATTCGGGAAGCGCCGCGAGCCACGCCACGGCGTCCGCGCCGTCGTCCACCTCCTGCGCACAGGGGACGAACACCCCCTCGGAGCCGAAGCGGCCCCGGACGTCCTGGAGCGCCACGAGGTATCCGGCCGCGACGAGTCGCCCGACGTCGAGCATTCCGTCGCGTTCCTCGCGGCCGACGTCGTACGGGTGACGGGTCAGCAGAGCGGGCCACGGCCCAGGTCCGTGCGGGACGAGCAGCAGGGTGCGCAGACGCGTCCCGTCGCGCAACGTGCAAGTCGTCTCGCGGCGTTCGGCGATCCGGCCCGCCGGCTCGTCCGCGGGGCCGCTGTCCCGGGGACCGGTCCGCCCCCGAGCCGCGCTCGTGCCGTCGCTCACCGCAGGGCGACCGCCGTCCAGGAGGTCGGCGGCAGCTCGATGGTGAGCAGGCCGTCGGCGAGCGCCGCGCCGGTGTTCGCGACCGGGGTCACGCGGTCCGGGTGGGCGAGCGTGTTCCTCGCGTACACGTCGGAGTCGGCGAGGGTCACCGCCTCGGTGACGCGTGAGTGGCCGAGGCCGCGCACGTTCACCGTGACCTGGGCCGCCTCCGCGATGTCGCGGTTGACGAGGAAGATCGCGGCCCGGTCCTCGCCGGCGGTCGCGACGGCGTCGACGACGGGCGCCTCACCGTAGCGGGCCGTTTCGTACGTCGGCGCGTCGATCAGGGGGCGGAGCACCTCGCCGGTGGCCAGCCGGCTCGTGATCGAGAACGGATAGAAGGTGGTCTGCCGCCAGGCCGGGCCGCCGGGTTCCGTCATGATCGGTGCGATCACGTTGACGAGCTGGGCCAGGGACGCCGAGGTGACGCGGTCGCTGCGGCGCAGAAGTGTCATCAGCAGGTTGCCGACGACCACGGCGTCCGCCACGGTGTAGGTGTCCTCCAGGAGACGGGGTGCGTGCTGCCACTCCTCCTGGATCCTGTCGGATTCCTGGTGCTCCTTGAGGTACCAGACGTTCCACTCGTCGAAGGACACGCCGATCTTCTTGGACGAGCGCTTCTTGTGCCCCACGTGGTCGGCGGTCGCGACGACGGTGTCGATGAAGTAGTCCATGTCGGTCGCCGAGGCGAGGAAGGAGCCGAGGTCGCCGTCGTGCTCCTGGTAGTACGCGTGGCAGGAGACGTAGTCGACGTGGTCGTAGGCGTGCTCCAGTACGGTGCGCTCCCAGTCGCCGAAGGTCGGCATGGCCGATCCGGAGGAGCCGCAGACGACGAGTTCGAGGTCCTTGTCGGCCCGCTTCATGGCGGCGGCGGTGCGGGCGGCCAGCTTGCCGTAGTCGTCCGCCGTCATGAACCCGGTCTGCCAGGGCCCGTCCATCTCGTTGCCGAGGCACCACATGCGTACGCCGTGCGGTTCCGGAGTGCCATGGGCGACGCGCAGGTCCGACAACGTCGTGCCGGACGGGTGGTTGGCGTACTCCAGCAGGTCGAGTGCGGGCAGGATGCCCCGGGTGGCGACGTTGACCGCCAGCATCAGCTCGGAGCCGGTGAGCCTGAGCCATCGGGCGAACTCGTCCAGACCCACCTGGTTGGATTCGAGTGAACGCCAGGCCAGGTCGCGGCGCACCGGCCGCTTCTCGCGCGGGCCGACCGAGTCCTCCCAGCGGAACCCGGAGACGAAGTTGCCGCCCGGGTAGCGGATGGTCGTGCTGCCGAGTTCCCGGACGAGATCGACGACGTCCATGCGGAACCCGTCCGCGTTCGCGCTCGGGTGACCCGGTTCGTAGAGACCGGTGTACACACAACGGCCGAGGTGCTCGACGAACGAGCCGAAGGTGCGGCGCTGGACAGGGGCGACGACGGCCTGCCTGTCGAGTTCGATGTGGGCGCGGGGCAATGCGGCGGTCCTTTCGCGGTGATGGCGCGTGCCGGGCGTCGGCATCGGGCAGCGGCCCGCCCCCGCCGGGATGTGCGGCAGGGGCAGGGCAGGGGGAGGGTCCGGCGTGCCGGATGCCCGCGTCAGCCCTTCACGGCGCCGGTGAGGCCACCGACGATGCGCCTCTCGAATACCGAGAAGAAGATCAGTGCGGGCAGCATGGCGAGTGAGGTGAAGGCGAGGACCTTCGCGGTGTCCGTGGAGTACTGGGAGGTGAAGACCTGGACGCCGAGCGGCAGGGTGTAGTTCGCCTGCGTGTTGAGGATGTACAGGGGCAGGATGTAGTTGTTCCAGCTGCCGACGAATCCGAGGATGCCGACGGTCACCACCCCGGGCAGCGAGAGCGGCAGCACCATGCGGAAGAAGAAACCGAGCCGGCCCAGCCCGTCGATCGCGGCGGCCTCCTCGATCTCGTTGGGGATGGCCCTGAGGAACGGCACGAGGATGATGACGGTCGTCGGCAGGCCGAAGGCGATCTGCGGGATGATCACGCCGAGCAGGCTGTCGACGAGTCCGAGGTCCTTGATGACGAGGTACAGCGGAGTGATCGCGATGACCATGGGGAACATCAAGCCGGCGGCGAACAGGGAGTACATCGCCCCCTTGAGCTTGAAGTCGTAGCGGGCGATGACGAAGCTCACCATCATCCCCGCGGCGACGATGCCGACGGTGCTGGCGATCGCGACGATGAGGGAGTTGGCGAACTCGCCCCAGAAGACGTTCGACGTGAGGATGCCGGTGTAGTTGCCGATCACCCAGGGGTTCGGCAGGCCGGCCGGGTCCGTGGTGATCTGCGAGTTGGAGCGGAATCCGCCCAGCACGATGTAGAGCACCGGTGCGACGCAGACGCCGACGAAGAGCAGTGCGACGAAGTAGACGACGGGGCTGCCCCACTTCTGCGGGGCGTCGCGGCGGCCGGCGGGTGCCGCCGGCTCCGGCGCGGAGGACGTCCGGGAGACGGTGGTCGTCACGCTCATCACACGGTCCCTTCGGTGACGGCGCCCCGGAGGTCGCGGCGCAGGACGAAGCGCTGGTAGATCAGGGCGACGACGAGCGAGATGACGAACATGACCACCGCGACGGCGCTGCCGTAGCCGTAGTTGCCCGCGTTGCGGCCCTGGGCGAGCATGTAGATCGCCATCGTCGAGGTGCCGGTCGTGCCCGAGACGTACGGACCCCAGATGATGTAGACGAGGTCGAACAACTGCAGTGAGCCGATGATCGACAGGAAGGCCCAGATGCGGATCGTCGGCCCCAGCAGCGGCAGCGTGATGCGGCGTTGGATCTGCCAGTAGGTGGCACCGTCGATCTGTGCGGCCTCGAAGATCTCCTCGGGGATCGACTGGAGGCCGGCCAGCATCAGGATCACCGCGAACCCGATGTACTTCCACGTGATGATGGCGATCAGCGTCCAGATGGCCAGGTCCGGGTCGGCGATCCAGTCGGCCGCCAGGGAGCCCAGGCCGATCCGTTCCAGCAGGCCGTTGGCGGCTCCGTTGCTCTGCAGGATCAGGCCCCAGCCGATGCCGACGATGATCTCGGACACGATGTAGGGCACGAAGATCAGGACGCGGATCGCCGAGCGGCCGCGGATCTTCTGGTTGAGCAGCAGCGCGAGGGCGATCGCTATCGGGCCCTGGATGACCAGGGACAGGACGAGCAGCAGACCGTTGTGCCACAGGACGTCGTGGAACGCGGGATCGGTGAGGATCAGCTTGTAGTTGCCCATGCCGACCCAGTCGGTGGGGTCTCCGTAGCCCTTCCACCGGTAGAACCCGTAGTACGCGGCGAGCACGATCGGGAAGATCACGAACGCCAGGAACATGATGATCGCCGGCGCGGACAGGACCGTGATCTCCAGTCGCATCCTGGCACGGCCTCGGCGGCGGGCAGCCGCTCGCGGCGGAGCCGGGGTCGCGGACTTCGCCACACCCCTGGCTCCTCGCGAGCCCTGCGACTGCCGGCCGTGGGCCGGGTCAGCGCCCAGGGTGTCGCTCATGTCTGCTTACTCAGCCCTTCTCGGCGGCGGCTTTGACGTCCTTCACGATGTCGTCGGCCGTGCCCTTGCCCGCCATCAGGTTCACGACGGCGATGTTCATGGCGTTGCCGACGTTCTGGCCGTACACGGTGTCGAGGAACTGCATGGAGTACGCCGCCTTGTTGAACGCCTGCAGCGCCGAGATGTTGTACGTCTCGGTGACGACCCCCTGGGCGGCCTTGTTCACCGGAATGGTGTCGAACGCCTTCCCGTACGCTTCCTGCTGCTCCTTGGTCACGACGAACCGGAGGAAGTCCGCTGCCGCCTTCGGCGCGTTCTTGGCGAGGGAGTAGCCCCCGGCGCCGCCCATGATGGCGGTCGGGTCGCCCTTGCCGCCGGGGACCGAGGGGAAGGGGAACCATCCCAGATCGGGCAGCTGCTTCTTGTCGGGCGTCAGGTCGGCGATCACACCGGGGTCCCAGTTGCCCATGAGCTCCATGGCGGCCTTGCGGTTGGCGAGCATGCCGGCCGACGATCCGGCTCCCTGCTGCGACGTCGCCGTCAGGAAGCCCTTTTGGAAGGGGGCGTGCCCCAGCAGACCTGCCAGGTCCTCGCCGGCCTTGTTCCAGCACGGGTCGTCGAACGTGAGCGACTTGGCGGCCTCCTGCATGGTCTCCTGGCTGCACTCACGCAGAACGAAGTTGTAGTACCAGTGGGCGGCCGGCCAGGCGTCCTTGGCGCCGACGGCGATCGGCGCGACCTTGACCGTCTTCAGCTTGGCGATGGCGTCCGTGAGCTCGTCCATCGTCGTGGGCGGCGCGGTGATGCCGGCCTTCTTGAACAGGTCCTTGCTGTAGTAGATGCCTTCGGGCTGCGTGTCGAGCGGCATCGCGTAGACCTTGCCGTCGATCGATACGCCTTGCAGGGCCGCCTCGCCCACATTCGCCCGGTCGGCGTCCGTCAGGTCCAGGGCCCGGATCTGCCCGGCGTCGACCATGGCCTGCATCTTCCCGCCGCCGCGCTGGAGGAAGATGCTCGGCGCGGAGTTCGAGTTCAGCGCGTTCTGCAGCTTGCCGTCGAGGTCCTCGTTCTGGACCGACTGGATCTTGACCGTCACGTCCTTGTGCAGGGCCTGGTACGCCTTCGCGGCGTCCTTCCAGTACTTGGCCCCCCGGCCCTCCATGGCATTCGTCCAGACGGTCACCGTGGCGTGCCCGTCGGACGTACCGCTGCCGTCGTCGCCGCCGCCCGCGCAGCCGGCAGCGGCGAGTGCGACGCACAAGCCGATCGCGGCACCGGTCGTGCTGCGGATTCTCCTCGTCATCGTGGGAACTCCTGATCTGTTGCCGGTGGTCCAACTGCCGGGTTTTTTGCGCAAATTAATGAGCCACCCGTGAGGTAGGTGCAAGGTGTACCGCCTGAAATGAACGCTGAGCAACCATTAGTTTTCGCAAGTTGCGGGATCGTTATCGATCGTTTCGATCGCCGTGGCGGTGGGCCGCGAGAGGGCGCCCGAAGATCACCGGACGGTCCGCCCGACGTCTTGACACCGCTTTCCCGATCTCCCTACGGTGCGCAGCACATTGAGCGAGCGCCGGCCTTCCGCCCGCCCGTCCAGGCGCGCCTCGCGCCGCACCGCAGCAGAGGAACCCCACCATGCGGATCGTCGTCCCCCGACAGCCGACAACCCGACTCTCCGATGCCTGGCGTCACTGCGTCGGCACCGGCCGCCTCGATCTCGCGCTCCGGCGCGACTACCAGGAATCGCTTGCCCTCGTTCAGCGCGACATCGGTTTCCGGCACATCCGGGGGCACGGCCTCCTCAGCGACGGGATGGGCATCCACCACCCCTACCACCACGCCGGTGAGCGCCGCGTACGTCACGCCTTCACGTACCTCGACCAAGTGGTCGACGCCTACCTGGAGGTGGGCATCGCGCCCTTCCTCGAACTCGGATTCATGCCCTCGGGGCTGGCCTCCGGCGACGACGCGGTGTTCTGGTGGAAGGGCAACATCACCCCTCCTCGTGATGAGAGGGAGTGGGCGGACCTCGTCCGGGCCGTCATGGAGCACCTGATCGACCGCTACGGGGCCGACCAGGTGCGCCGGTGGCCGGTCGAGGTGTGGAACGAGCCGAACCTGGCCCCGTTCTGGGCCTCCGACCAGGACGGCTACCACCGCTTGTACGAGGTGACCTCGCTGGCCGTCAAGGAGGTCGACGCCGGGCTCCAGGTCGGCGGCCCGTCGCTGGCGCCGGGCTACCAGGACGAGTGGATACAGCGCTTCGCGGAGTTCGTGGACGCTCGCGACCTGCCCATCGACTTCGTCAGCCGCCACGCCTACTCGTCCGGCCCCGTCCAGCCCGTGCCGTTCGGCGCTCACCAGAGCCTCATGCCGGCCTCGGCGCTGCTGGAGCAGTTCGGGGCCCCGCGGCGACAGCTGGCAGGCACCGGACTCGCGGAACTCCCGCTGCACATCACGGAGTTCAACTCCTCCTACCGGCCGGACAATCCGATTCACGACACCGCGTTCCACGCGGCGTACCTGGCTCCGGTACTCGCGAACGGAGGTGACCTCGCGGACTCCTTCTCGTACTGGACCTTCAGCGACGTCTTCGAGGAGGTGGGCATACCCACGGCACCGTTCCACGGCGGCTTCGGCCTCCTGACACACCGCCAGATCAAGAAGCCCACCTACCACTTGTACGCGTTCATGGCGGAGATGGGTGAGCAGGTCCTCGCCCGGGGCGACGACCACCTGGTGACACGGCACGACGACGGCCGGGTCACGGTGCTGGCCTGGGCACCGGCCGACCCGGCAGGCGGCACTCCCGTGAACGGGCACTCCCTCCGGCTTTCGCTGCCCGTCGGAGCCCCGGACGCGCGCACCTCCGCCTATCTCCGTCGCCGCTCCGTGAGCGAGGAGGCGGGCAACCCCTGGGCCGCCTGGTGCGAGATGGGGCGGCCGCTCGCGCCCGGCCAGCGTCAGCTCGACGCCCTGCGCGAGGCCGCCGAACCGGCCCACGCGCACGGCAACGTACCCGTCGTCGACGGACGTGCCGAGGTGCACCTCGTCCTGAGCGCGCACGAGGTGACGCTCCTGGAACTCACCCCGGTCGATGACGAGACGCCCGAGTGGTGGAGCGACGACCGCCTGCTCGGGCTCGGCGAAGAGGGCATCGCCGCCTCCGCGGAGCAGGGCTGAGCACTCCACAGCACCGCGGGAGAGGAGTCGCAGGGCATTGGGTCGCTATGCGAAACCGGCTACGGCCTTGGCGACGCGTTGCGAAGGAACTGTGGACGCAGCCCCAACATAGGCGGCAGCCGGTGAGGCATGCTCAGCAGCGAACACACTGAGGCTATTGCTTAATCAGCAGGCTCGTTGTTCGCGTTCTGTCCGCCGATATGCGTGCGGGCCACAAGAGTTCGCAAGGTGAGAGGTCAACGTGTCCAAGGTGAAGTTTCTTCGTATCGCATCCGTCGTGGCGGCGCCATTCCTGGTGCTGGGTGCGAGTTCCTCCGCGTTCGCCTACAGCGGGGATCAGTGGGTGGACCTGGTGGATTCGGGTTCCCCGGTGGGTATCTCGGCGTCCATGTACCACGTGGACAACGGCGACAAGTTCCGCGTCTACGACTTCCACGCCGACGGCCACGGAGTGCGGGGCCATCTCCAGGTGATGGACCCGCGTCTCGGTGGCTGGCAGCCGATCCACTCCTCCTACAACGGGAAGGGGGCGGGCAAGTACACCGAGTTCTCGTACGACGTGGTGTCAACCAAGCAGTACCGGATGAAGGTGTGCACCGTCGACGGGATCGAAGACTCCACGCCGGTCAGGTGCTCCTCCTACTACACGTTCTCGGAGTAGCTCAGAAATGCAGCTGCATGCCCATCGCTTTCACGGGACAGCTGCGCCAGCACATCACTAGCCGAAGTGCAGAGATGGGATTCGAGTGACCAAGACCAAGCTCCTTCGTATTGCATCCGTCGTGGCGGCGCCTTTCCTGGTGCTGGGCGCGAGTTCCTCCGCGTTCGCCTACAGCGGGGATCAGTGGGTGGACCTGGTGGATTCGGGTTCCCCGGTGGGTATCTCGGCGTCCATGTACCACGTGGACAACGGCGACAAGTTCCGCGTCTACGACTTCCACGCCGACGGCCACGGCGTCCGCGGCTACTTGCAGGTACTCGACATCAACGGCAGCTGGACCCAGCTGCACACCTCCTACAACGGTAAGGGGGCGGGGAAGTACACCGAGTTCTCGCGGGACGTGGTATCGAAGTTCAACTACCGGATGAAGGTGTGCACCTTCGACGGGATCGAAGACACCTCGCCGGTGCGGTGCTCGAAGTGGTACACATTCTCGGAATGACCCCGCTCTCCACGGCCGGCGCGAGCTGACAGAGGTCATCCCGCCTCACCGCGTAGGTGAACGGCTGACAAGGCCCGCCGATCTTCTCGGCGGGTCTTTCCTCTTTTCTGCGGACAAGCGGATGAGTGGACGGAGATCTCGGAGGGCATCTTGCGGGAAATGATCAGGAGCGCTCATCCAGCTTCGCCGCTCGATGCTCCCGCGGAGAAATGCCGTAGGTCACTTTGAAAGCGCGACTGAATTCACTGGCCCGGAAGAATCCCCATTTCTCTCCAATCTTGTAGATGGGTGTCGTGCGTGCACATTCGCTCTCGAGATCGCGCCGCGCACCTTCCAGGCGCTTTCGCCTGATCTGTGCGGCCACCGTCTCACCGTGTTTCCGTAGCTCATAGATACGGTGCAAATGGCTGACAGAAATATGATGTGCCGCGGCAACCATTCGGGGCGTCAGGTCAGGATGGTGCAGATTCTGACCGATGAACGCCTCGATCTGCCGAAGCAGGGCCGTATGGCGCGTTTCCGGAGACAGCGACGCGCCCACCCTCGACGCCTGGGCGAGCCAGGCCGAAACGAGCTCGACGACAACCGCCCCCAACGGTGAGGCATCATTCGGCGCGAGTACCTTCGTCTGGTGGGTCAGGCCGCTGAGAAAGTCCGTCAGTACGACGCCCATGCCCTCGCGTCCGGAAAAACGGCGGCCCAGCAGAGGCCGCACCCGGTGCTCCGGCCATGGAAGCAGCGTTTTGGGGATGTCGATACCCACGCCCGTGACGGGCTCGTCCGGCCCGTTGCCGACCGACTGGAGGTCATACGGCTCCGAATCATCGATCATGAAGAGATCGCGTGAGCCGAAGGAGCTCAATTTGCCGGCGCGCTCCAAGCCCAGTTCCCCTTCGAGTAGAAGCGTTAAGTGATAGTACTCGGCGTCCACTTGGCGAGCCTGCTGTGCGTCCAGCCGATAACGAGTGGGCAGGAAGGACGCCGGCCAGACCTTCACCGCCCCCAGCTCCATAAGGAGGAGTTCCGCACGGAAGTGCTCGGCATGAGGGCTGCTCATGGTGCTTGGCCTGGTGCGCTCCAAGATCCCACGCCAGTACTCGAACCTTTCTGCAGCCGGCACATCGTCGGTCCGGAATACAGCCCCGATCATGACCGCTCCTCGCTTCGTGATGCGAAACTCCCGCTTCCTGTCGCAGGCTGCCACTTCACCGAACAGGAGAAGCTGCGTTTGAGGGAAGCTTGAGCTTCACTGCGCCAACAGCGTCAGTGGCAGTTGATGAGGACTGCCGCTATGCCGACGATGGTGAGGAAAGTGCCCGGCCCTTCGCTTTCCGTGAACCGGGGCAATGCCGGTGCCCGACAGTTCGGTGGTGTGCGGCCGGACGGCGTCCGTGTCGGCATCCGGTCAGCACACGTTCCCGCGCACGCGGGGGCGATCGTCCCAGCAGGTGCCTGAGCGAGGGGAAGACCCAGGTGGGAAGCCTGTGGACCTGCCCGGAGTGACGTTCCTCGCACGCATCGTTCGGTGTGTGCCGGTGTAGAGTGGTGGCCGCCCTTGACCTGCAAAGAGCAGGCAGGGAGCCATCTCGGAGGAGTCCCCCGTGCTGCGTACTCTGTTCAAGTCCAAGATCCACCGTGCCACCGTCACCCAGGCCGACCTGCACTACGTGGGTTCCGTCACCGTGGACGCCGAGCTCATGGAGGCGGCGGATCTGCTGCCCGGTGAGCTCGTGCACATCGTGGACATCGACAACGGGGCCCGTCTGGAGACCTACGTCATCGAGGGCGAGCGCGGTTCCGGGGTGATCGGGATCAACGGGGCCGCCGCGCACCTGGTGCACCCGGGTGATCTGGTCATCCTCATCAGCTACGCCCAGGTCGAGGATGCCGAGGCGCGTGCCTTCGTCCCGCGTATCGTGCACGTCGACGCGGACAACCGCATCGTCGCACTCGGTGCCGACGCCTCCGCGCCCGTGCCGGGCAGCGACACCGAGCGCAGCCCGCACGCGGTGCCCGCGGCGCGCTGAGGCGGCTCGTCGAACGAGGGGCATTCCGCCATGGCAGAGCAGACCGGGCCCGAGATCCGTGACGACCGGGCGGCCGGCAAGCTGTCCGCGTACGAGGACGGCGAGGCCGTCGGCGTCATCGCGTACTTCGTGCTGGACGGTGAGCCCGCCGGGCTCGTCGCCGTCCACACGGTCGTCGGGTCGGGGCACGAGGGCAAGGGCATCGGCGGCGCCCTGGTCAGGGAGTTCTATGCGATGGCGGGGCGCGAGGGCGTGCCCGTCGTGCCGCTGTGCCCGTACGCCGCCAAGTGGGCCTCGCGCCATCCCGACGAGGCCCCCGAGGCGCCGGAAGGGCTGGTGGAGCGCGCGAAGACGCAGCTCGCCTCGCACCCCGAGCTGTACTGAACCGGAAGGAGCGGGCCGGGCATGACGCTCGCGCTGCTGCACACCTCGCCCGTCCACGTCCCGGTCTTCGACGCCCTGCGAGACGCCGACCACCCGGGAACGGTCCTGCGCCACGTCGTACGGGAAGAACTGCTGACCACGGCGGCGGCGCTGGGGCCCGAGGCAGTGGCGGACGAGGTGGCGGCGGTGGTTGCGGACCTGGTGGCCGGAGGCGCGGGCGCCGTGCTCTGCACCTGCTCGACCATCGGGGCCGTCGCGGAGGCCGCGGGGATCGTGGTCGGCGCCCCGGTCCTGCGCGTCGACCGGCCCATGGCGGCGGCGGCCGTCCGGGCGGGCCGGGTCACCGTTCTCGCCGCCCTCGCCTCCACCCTGGAGCCGACCCGCGCACTGCTCACCGAGGAGGCGGCCGGCGCCGGGCTGCCGGGGGCGGATGTGCGCACCGTGCTGGTGGGCGGCGCCTGGGAGCGCTTCACGGCGGGGGACCACGACGGCTTCCTGGACCTGGTGGCGGCTGCGGCCGACGCGGTGCGCGACGCGGACGTCATCGTGCTTGCCCAGGGCTCCATGGCCGGCGCGGCCGAGCGGACGACCACCGGAATCCCGGTCCTGTCCAGCCCGCGCACCGGCCTGGCCGCGGCGGTGGTGGCCGCGGGGCGGTGACCGGGCGGGGCCGCGCGCGTCGTCCGTACGCAGCAGTGTTCCGCGTCCGTACGTATGGGCTCGCCGGGCGCGGGCAGCCGCTCCGGGAGACGGTGGAAGAGGTCCACCCCCGACCGTTCGGAGGCCCGAGATGACTCATCCGTTCCCCGACCCCGTCCCTCCGGCGCCGACCCCGGGTCCGCTGCCGGAGCCGACGCCACCGGCGCCGACCCCGCCCGTGCCCACACCGCCGGCACCGACGCCGCCCGCTCCGCCCGCGCCCACACCGCCGGGGCCCGCGCCCGACCCGATCCCGCAGCCGCCCTCGCCGAACCCGGACCCGGTGCCGCCGCCCGAGCCCGAGCCGTCACCGGTCTGAGCCGGCGGACCGAGGGACCTGGGGACCGGCGGGCGCGGTCCGCGGTCAGCCGGCGGCCAGCATCGCGTCGGCCCGGGCGGTGACCTCGGCCAGTACCCGGCCCGTCGTGGCCAGGTCCTCGGCCGGCAGGTCGCCGTAGAGCTCGGCCGTGACCTCGGTGAGGGCGGCCCTGTGGGTGCGTACCAGCGCCTCACCGGCGTCGGTCAGCGCCAGCAGGGGCCGGTCGCCGTGCCGCTCCTCCAGGAGCCCGGCGGCCGTCAGCTCGGCGATGGTCCGGTCCACCGCGGCCACGTCCAGCTTGGCCGCGCCGGTCAGGCGCTCGACCAGCCGGTCGCGCTCGATGATCCCGCCCTTGGCGTCGGCCGCGTTGAGCGCCAGGGACTGGTGGAAGGTGGTGCCCTGCGTCAGCAGCCGTTCGGCGACGGCGCGGGTGGCGTAGTGGGCCATGCCGATGACCTGGCCGTTGACAGCGGGTGCGGTGGTCATGATGTCTCCTCGCGGGAAGGGGTGACTGGGGGGACCGGCACGTCGAGCAGCGCCGTCAGGGCGTCGGTGAACGCCTCGGTGCCCTCGCCGCCGAGACCGCCGAGAGGTGCGAGCAGCCCGTCGACGAGCTCCCGCACCACCGTGACCGCGCGGCCGGTCGTCGCGCGTCCCTCCTCGGTCAGTGCGAGCCGGACGGCCCTGCTGTCCGAGGGATCGGTGGTCCGTTCGACCAGGCTCGCCGCCTCCAGGGCGCGGGCCAGTTTCGAGACGTAGAGCGCTTCGAGCCCGGTGTGGTCCGCCAGCGCGCGCTGACTCGGCCGCAGCCCCGCGTGCTCCATGCCCTGGAGGGAGGCGACCAGCGAATACTGCGCGTGCGTGAGGCCCAGCGGTGTCAGCGCCCGGTCGATGGCCACCCGCCACTTCATGGACAGGCGCCAGACCAGGAAACCCGGGGTCGCGCCCTCGATCGCGTTGCTCATGACAGATACTGTACATGGATACTATGTCCATGGCTACTAAATTCCGCGAGCTCAGGGCGTGGCCCGGTGGCCCTCGGCTCAGTCCCGCAGATCCAGCAGCGCGTCGGCGTGCGCGAGGCCGCTCTCGGCGGAGACCGAGTCCAGCGACTGGGCGTCGCGCACCGGCGCGAAGCGCACCACGGGCTCCTCGCGGCCGCTCGTACCGGCGAGCTCGAATCCGTACACCGCCGGACGCGGCAGGCTGTTGTACGACCACGGGGTGGAGAAGTAGTACGCGCCCGTGTCGTACAGCACCACGTAGTCGCCCGCCCGCAGCTCGGGCAGTTCCCGGGCGTGCGCGACGACGTCCCCGGCGAAGCAGCACGGCCCCGCGATGTCCTGAACCACCAGGGGCCCGTCCTTCGGCCGTCCTTCGGTGTCGAAGGCGCCGACCCGCAGGGGCCAGGCCTCCGGCATGAAGACCGTACGGGTGGCGGTCTGCGCCCCCGCGTGGGTCAGCGCGATACGGCGGCCACCGGCGTCCTTCGTGTACTCGACCAGCGCGCCGATGAAGCCGTTCTTCGCGAGCAGGGACCGCCCGAACTCGGTGACCAGCTCGTACCGCCCCTCGAAGAGCCCGGGCACGGCCGCCCGCAGCGCCGCCGCGTACGCCGCGAAGGTGGGCCGCACCTCGTCGTCGGCGAAGTTGACCGGGAGGCCGCCGCCGATGTCCAGCCCGGTGACCTGACGGCGGCCCAGCGTCCCGTTGATCTCCTCCGCCAGCCGGTACGTCTCGGCGATCCCGGCCGCGATCAGCTCCAGCGAACAGCCCTGCGAACCGACATGGGCGTGCAGCCGGGTCAGCCACGGGTGCGCGGCGAACGCCTTCACCACCTGTTCGCGCGCGCCGGGGTCGCGCAGCGCCACGCCGAACTTCGAGGTGGCCGTGGCCGTGCTCATCGCGCCGATCGAACCGCCACCGACCTGCGGGTTGACCCGGAGGCCGATGTCGGACACCGCGTCCGCCGGGCGCAGCGAGGCGATCCGGTCCACCTCGTCCAGGTTGTCGGCGTTGATCGCCACGCCCACGGCCAGGGCGCGCCGGATCTCGTCCCGGGTCTTGGCGGGGGAGTCCAGCACGATCTTCGACGGCGCGAACCCGGCGTCCAGCGCGAGCCGCAGCTCACCCGGGCTCGCGACCTCGCAGCCCATCCCGCACCGGGCGAGCAGCCGCAACACGGGGACCAGTGAGGACGCCTTCGCGGCGAAGGTGTGCAGCACGGCGGGCACCCCGGGGAACGCCTCGTGCAGTGCGGCGACCGAATCGCGGACGCCGTCCGTGTCGATGAAACCGGCGACCGGGCTCGCCTCACCGAGCAGGCCGGCGGCCACGGCGTGGCGGACCACGGCCGCGACCCGCGCGGAACCCGCCGGAAGCGAGGGGGACAGGGCGGAGGAAGGCGAAGAGAGGCTCATGGAGCCAGAATCGGCGATGGGTGCCCCCAGGTCTCTGTCCGGGCGGCCAAGAACGCTGCGCTTGGTTGTCGGTCCGGCCAAGCCACGAGCAGGTCCGCAGCCGGACGAACAGACGGCAACCTACCCGCTGAGCCGCACCGCGAGCGTGACCAGAAGCCTGGTGTCGGGGTCGTCCAGATCCACCCCGAACCGCTCCCGCGCGCGCCGCAGCCGGTAGCGCAGCGTGTTCGGGTGGACGACCAGGCGCGCCGCCGCCCGCGCGACGTCCCCCGACGCGTCGAGATAGGCGGCCAGCGAGCGGACCAGCTCGCCCCCGGCCGCCAGATCCGCCCGGACCAGCTCGTGCACGGGCCCCCGCCCCGCCTCCCAGACCGGCCGGACGGCGTCCAGCATCCTGGCGACGTCCAGCGAGGGCCCCACGCCCGCCGCGTCCGCCGACCGCCGGGCGTCCCCCGCCGCCGCCCGTTCGCGCAGCACCCGCACGACCAGCAGGGCCTCGTCGCACGAGTCCCGCACCCCGGCCGCCCCGCCGGCCACCGGCCCGGCCCCCGCCAGCACCCCGGCGTCCTGCGCCTGGCCCGCCAGCTCCCGGGCCAGCGCCGCCGCGCCCCGGTCCGTCCCGGTGTCCACGGGCAGCAGCACCAGCAGCCGGTCGCCGTCACGCAGCACGCGCACGGACGGGCGGTACGTCGCCGCCTGGAGCGCGGCCACATCCAGCGTGCGGTCCCCGGGGCCGGGCGTGGCGGTGAGGGGTACGGCGACCACGACCGCGCAGGCGGCGTCGGGGGAGAGGCCGAGCGACCAGGCGTGCGTACGGGCGTCCCCGTCCCCGTACAGCAGTCCGCGCAGGGCGAGTTCGCTGCGGCGGGCGGCGCCGCTCTCCCGCAGCCGGTGCCGCACCAGCAGGGGAGCGGCGACCTCGGCGGCCCGGCGCAGGGCGTCCGGTGCGTCCGGGCGCAGCGGCCGGCCGTCGCCGGCCACCCAGATCGAGCCCAGGACCTCCGGGCCGCTGCGGACCGCGATGATCAGGCGCTCGGGCCCCTCGGCGTCGGCCGCCCGGTGGATCACGTCCCGGGACGTCCACAGCGTCCGGAGCATCCCGCTGCGCCGCAGCTCCGCGACCCGCCACTCCGGTACCCGGCCGCCCAGGATGGTGGACCGGCGCAGCGCGTCGGCGTCGGGGCCGGTGGCGGAGTGGGCCAGGACCCGCAGCCGGGTGTCCTCGATGGTGATCGACCCGCCGGTGTACTCGGCGACGGCCGCCGCGAGCGCGCTCAGGCTCTCCGGGCCCCCGGCCGTCATGCGCCCCGCCGCCCCGTCGTCGGCGCCCGCCCGGGCGCAGGCCAGCGCGGAACGCAGCAGCGCGGCGGCGTCCGTCCAGTCGGCCCACTCGGCGCGGGTGAGCAGGGCGACCCCCGCCTCCTCGGCGGCGGCCAGCACCTGCGGCGCGGCGGCCACCCCCTCCACGGCGCGCAGCACCACGCCGGACGCGCCGCGCCGCGCCGCGTCCCGGACCGGGGCCGCGGCTTGGGGGGACGAGGCGGGCGCACCGGTCAGCAGGACCAGGCAGCCGTCCAGCGAACGGGCCGGGCCCTCGTCGCCCACGGCCACCCCGCGCACCCCGACGTCACGGCCCGAGGGCGCGAGCAGCAGCCGCAGGCTGCCCCCGTCGTCGAAGGCGAGGAGCTCGCGCAGGGCGACGGACGGCTCCGGCGGGAGGGCGGCACGGCTCGTCATGGCAGCCGAGCATACGAGTACCCGGGCGCGCGGGGCCGGGCCTCACTCGTCGTTGAGGTCGCTCCGGCTGCACGCCAGGACCCCGGCCGTGCCCGCAAGGCGCGCCGTCAGCGCGTCGGGGTCGCCCCGCCCCTGGACGCTCAGCGCGATCTCGACGGTCCCCTCGGTGTCCTGCGAGCGCCGCCGCCGGTATCTGCCGGAGCCGGAGAGCGTGGTCAGCTCGGAGACGGCGAACCCGGTCTCCGTGCAGTGGTTGACCAGCTCGCGCAGGGCTCCGACGCCCTCGGTGTAGGTGACGCGGTAGCCGATCGACGCGTTGCGCAGGGCGGGGAGCCGGTGGGCGAGGGGGCGTACCCCGTACGACACCAGGAAGTACGCGAGCGTGGCCAGCGCCGCGAGCACGGGCAGTCCGGCGCCGGCCGCGCAGCCCACGGCGGCGGTGAGCCAGATGGAGGCCGCCGTCGTCAGGCCCCGCACCGAGCCCCGGTGGACGAAGATGACACCGCCGCCGATGAAGCCGAGCCCGGAGACGATCTGGGCCGCGACCCGCGACGGGTCCAGCTCCACCTGGCCGGTCACCACGACGTCGGAGAAGCCGAACTTGCTGACCAGCGTGAAGAGCGCGGCCCCGAGCCCGACGATCGTGTAGGTGCGCAGACCGGCCGCCTTCTGGCGGATCTCGCGCTCGATGCCGATCGCGCACGACAGGACGAAGGCGATGCCGAACTGCGCCGCGTGCGTCCAGTTCTGACCGAACGGTTCGTTGATGTCGAGAGCCACGCAGCCTCCGTACCCGTCCGGCGGAACATGATCGGACAGAGTCCACCGTACCCGGCCAATCGGGGCCGGCGGGTGCGTGGCGGGGCGGTCACGGGTCAAGGAGCGGCAAGAAGGCGGCGGCTCCCGCTCGGGAACCGCCGCCGTCCGCGTCAGGGGCTACGGGTTGACGCAGCCGATCGAGCCGACGGGGAAGTCATTGCCCGTCGAGGTCGCCGTGAAGCCGAAGGTGACGCTGCCGTCCGGCGGGATCGACCGGTTGTAGTCGGCGTTCCGTACGGTCAGTGTGCCGTCGGACGCGGTGCTCAGCACCCCGCTCCACACGCTGCTGACCTTGGTGCCGGTGCCGGGCTTCCACTGCACGGCCCAGCCGTCGAGCGCCGTCGTGTTGTGGTTCATGACCTCGACGGAGCCCTGGAAGCCACCGCTCCAGGAGTTGGTCACGTTGTAGACGGCCATGCACCCGGCGTGCGGGTCGGTCGGGTCGGTGGGGTCCGGCGTCGGGTCCGTCGGGTCCGGGGCCGGGTCGGTGGGGTCCGGGTCGGGCGTGCTGCCCGAGCCGCGGATGCCGGTGACCTCGCCGTTTCCGCCGTCGAAGACGATGTCGGAGCAGGAGAAGAAGTTCTCCTGGCTGTCCGAGCGCACCCACTGGATGAACATCACCGCGTCACCCGAGCGACCCGAGGGCAGGGTCAGGTCCCAGTAGTAGTGACCGCCGTCGGTGCCCGGCGAGCCCACCTGGGGCGGGTTGGTCACGGTCTGGATCAACTCAAGGTCGTCCCAGCCAAGTTCGGTCGAGGGCGAGTATCCCGGCTTGGACATGTACACCCGGAAGGAACCGGGGTGGGCGGCCCAGTTGCTGTGGTCGACCTCGATCGTGGCACCCGAGGTGAGGTGCGTACGGGGCCAGTCGTCGCGCGGCGCGTTGTAGCCGGTGAAGTTGTACGGGGAGCGGTCGCCGGCGCTGCACAGCGTGCCGTCCGGGACGTAACCCTCGCCCCGCCCGCCCGCGTTGGAGTCGAGCACGGCGAACCAGTTGTACAGGGAGCTCGCGCCGCTCTCCGCGAGGGCGGCCTTGCACGCGGGGTTGGTCGGGTCCAGGGCTCCGGTGCTCGACTTGGAGTCCAGCCAGCAGAGGTAGGTGCGCGAGCCCGGCGTCATGGTGACGCCGTGGGCCTGCGCGCTGCCCTGGCCCAGCAGGGTGAAGGCGATGCCGCCGAGCAGTGTCGCCAGCACCGCCGCCAGGGAGGCGAGTTGTGTTCTGCGTCGTGCCATGGTGTCTCCTTCTGCGGGGGCCGTGTGTCGTACGTGAAGGTGGCGCCGGGCGTACGAGGGCGTGCGGGGGTGATCCTCCGGGGCCCCGTGGGTGGGGGAGGCGGGGATGGGCGGGCCGCGGAGGGGGTGCGGGGGTGCGTACGGATGGGAGCGCTCCCATGCATTCGTTGGTAGGGGACTGTAGGACAGAGTCGTGTCCCTGACAACCCCGTGGACGGCATCGGTCGATTCGGGTCGCGGTGCGCGCACGCGTCCGGCGCGGTCAGGCAACTGCCGTACTGATCAACCGGACTGACGTACCATCAGTCGCGTTCGCAGGATGACGTGGTGCCAGGCGACCTTCGGCCGGCTCATCTCCTCCAGCAGCAGTCGCACCATCGCCCGGCCGATCTCCTCCATCGGCTGGCGGACCGTCGTCAGCGGCGGGTCGGTCTGCTCGGCGAGCTCGAAGTCGTCGAAGCCGACCACCGCCACGTCCTCGGGCACCCGCCGTCCCGCCGCGTGCAGCGCGGCCAGCGCCCCGGCCGCCATGCTGTCCGACGCGGCGAACACCGCGTCGACCTCCGGGTGCCGCTCGAGCAGGCGGGCCATCGCGCGCCGCCCGCTCGCCTCGGTGAAGTCGCCCTGGGCGACCAGGGACGGCGGCTCGGCGCAGCCCGCCTCGCGCAGGGCCTCCCGGTAGCCGCGCAGCCGGCACTGGGCGACGTACATCTCGGGCGGACCGGCGATCGCGGCGATGGTCCCGCGCCCGCCGCGCACCAGGTGGCCGACCGCGTCCCGCGCGCCGCCAACGTTGTCGGCGTCCACGTAGGTGACCCGCTCGTCGCCCGAGCGCCGGCCGAGCAGCACCGTCGGCACTCCGGCGTCCGCGAGCATGTCGGGCAGCCGGTCCTCGGCGCTCACCGACATCAGCAGCACCCCGTCGACCCGGCCGCCGCGCACGTACTCCAGGAGTCGCTGCCGTTCGGTGTCCGTGCGGACGAGGGTGAGCAGCAGTTGCACGCCCCGCTCGTCCAGCGCGTCCCCGACCGCGCGCACGATCTCCGAGAAGAACGGCTCCCCGAACAGCCGCCAGTCCGTCTTCGTCATCACCAGGGCGACGGCGCCCGCGCGCTGGCCGGCCAGGGAGCGCGCGGCCAGGTTGGGCACGTAGCCGAGTTCGTCGATGGCGCGCTGCACGGCGCGGCGGGTGGACTCCCGGACGCCGGCCGCGTTGTTGATCACTCGGGAGACCGTGCCCCGGCCCACCCCGGCGAGCGCCGCCACCTCTTCCAGCGTCGGCGTGCCGGAATCCCTGTTCAGCATGGACCACCCCCAAGAACCACCGATCCTACGGCCCGGAGGGCAGGCGGCCGAAGGAGTCGGATCAATTGACGGCGCGATCGGGTCACCTATCTGGGAGCGCTCCCAAGTTTATTTGTGCATGACAGCGTCAGATGGCTATGCGTGGGGCCCCAGGGCGTGTACGGTCTCGGGCCGATGGGTTCTGGGAGCGCTCCCATCCAGTTGTTCCTCAGTTGTTCCCCTTCGAACGAGGAGAAATGCTGTGAAACGCTTCTTGGCTCTACTGGCGGCCGGTGCCACGGCCACGGGCCTGGCGGTCCTGGCCGGTCCCCCGGCGGCGGCCGCCACCGGATGCAAGGTGGACTACACGGTCGCCAGCCAGTGGGAGGGCGGCTTCCAGGGCGGGGTGAAGGTCACCAACCTGGGTGACTCCGTCAGCGGCTGGCAGCTCAAGTTGACGCTGCCCGGCTCGGGCCAGAAGGTGGTCCAGGGCTGGAACGCCACCTGGTCGCAGTCCGGCTCCACGGTCACCGCCGCCCCTGTCGACTGGAACCGCACCCTGGCCACCGGCGCCACGGCGGACCTGGGCTTCGTCGGCGCCTTCTCGGGCTCCAACCCGGCGCCCACGGACTTCACGCTCAACGGCGTCGCCTGTACGGGCGCCGTCGGCGGCGGGGGCGACGACGACGACCCGCCGCCCACCACGGGTGACGGCACCCCGGTGGAGACCAACGGCCAGCTCCGTGTGTGCGGTGTGCACCTGTGCAACCAGTACAACCGCCCCATCCAGCTGCGCGGCATGAGCACGCACGGCCTCCAGTGGTTCAGCCAGTGCTACAACAACGCGTCGCTGGACGCGCTGGCGAACGACTGGAAGGCGGACCTGCTGCGCACCGCCATGTATGTGCAGGAGGACGGCTACGAGACCGACCCGGCGGGCTTCACCAGCAAGGTCAACAGCCTGGTCGACATGGCCGAGGCCCGTGGCATGTACGCCCTGATCGACTTCCACACCCTCACGCCGGGCGACCCGAACTACAACCTGCAGCGCGCCAAGACCTTCTTCGCGTCCGTCGCCGCCCGTAACGCCTCGAAGAAGAACGTCATCTACGAGATCGCCAACGAGCCCAACGGCGTGAGCTGGGCCGGCATCAAGAACTACGCCGAGCAGGTCATCCCGGTCATCCGGGCCGCCGACCCGGACGCGGTCGTCATCGTCGGCACCCGCGGCTGGTCGTCCCTCGGCGTCTCGGACGGCTCCAACGAGAGCGAGGTCGTCAACAGCCCCGTCAACGCCACCAACATCATGTACGCGTTCCACTTCTACGCCGCCAGCCACAAGGACAACTACCGGGCGACGGTGAGCCGGGCCGCCTCGCAACTCCCGCTCTTCGTAACGGAGTTCGGCACGGTGAGCGCCACCGGTGGCGGCACGCTGGACCGGTCGAGCACCACCGCCTGGCTGGACCTGCTCGACCAGCTGAAGATCAGCTACGCGAACTGGACCTACTCGGACGCCAATGAGAGCAGTGCCGCCTTCAAGCCCGGCACCTGCGACGGCGGCGACTACAGCAGCAGCGGTGTCCTGACCGAGTCGGGTGCGCTGCTCAAGTCCCGGATCAGCACCCCGGACAACTTCCCCACCAGCTGATCCGTGCGATGCGGGGGCTCCGGCGCGGCCGGGGCCCCCGCATCCGTGTGTCCACCGGCCGGTCCTAGACACCCCGTCGACGGCGGCGAGACACTGGGCGCACCTCGGAGAGCGCTCTCCGAGTGCCCCCGGCCACCGTGTCGACCCACTCCCCGCTGTCGGCGCGGGTACGGAGGCCCGCGGTGGTCACGGCCCGCCGTGACCACCGCGGGCTTCTGTGTATATTCGGCGAGGCGTAAAGCTAAGGGGTCTAGGAAACACGTCGGCAGGGGTGGACATGGTGCGCGCGGGGCTCACGACCGACCGGGTCGTGGCGGCTGCGGCCGATCTGGCGGACTCGGCCGGCTTCGACAAGGTCACCATCTCCGCACTGGCCCGGGGCTTCGGCGTCAAGGACGCGAGCCTCTACTCCCATGTCAGGAACCTGGGCGACCTGCGCACCCGCGTCGCACTGCTGGCCGCCGAGGAGTTCATCGACCGCATCGAGGCGGCGGTGGCCGGCCGGGCCGGGAAGGACGCGCTGGTCGCGTTCGCCGACGCCTACCGCACCTTCGCGCTGGAGTGCCCCGGCCGGTACGCCGCCACGCGCTACCGCGTCGACCCCGCGATCGTCGCCGAGGCACCCGCGTACCACCGCACCATCCGCACCACCTCCGCGATGCTGCGCGCGTACGGCCTGACCGATCCGGACCTTACCGACGCGGTACGCCTGCTGCGCAGCACCTTCCACGGCTTCACCGACCTGGAGGCCGAGGGCGGCTTCGAGGCGGCGCGCCCGGTGCAGACCTCCTGGGAGCACGCGGTCGAGGCGCTGCACTTCCTGCTGTCGAACTGGTCCGCGGCGACCGGGGACACCGGAACCTAGGGCCTGTCCGACCATTCCCGCCCGACGCCGCCCGGCCCGCTCTCCGGGCGGACGACGGGAATGGTCAGACCGGTCCTGGCGGGACGGCGTGCGTCCCCGGCGGGGCTTCGTGGGCGTGGCTCGCTTGACCGGGCCCGGCCGCCCCCGCACAGTCGGGAAGCGGCAGCGCCGCCGCCTCCCCTCGCCGGCCGGCCCCGCCCACGGGCCGCGCACGGCCCGGATGCTCAGGAGTGACTGGTCCGGTGGTCCTCGACCTGGTGGTGATCGGTACCGCCATCACTCTGGGCCCCTTGCACACCTCTCCCTGCTCACCGGTCTCTGGCTGACGGCCGCGAGCGCCTATGAGCTGAGTGCCTGACGCGGACGGCCCCGTCAGCCGGTGCGTCGCAGCGCCGGCGGGGTCCAGTCGCCGGTGAGGGCGGCCTGTCGGGGCCAGTACAGGCGGAGGAAGACGTTGAAGCTGCCGGCGGGGGCGGGGAGCCAGTTGCTCTCGCGGCCGGGCCCCGGGTTCTCGTGCTGGACGTAGATGTCCAGCGACCCGTCGGGGTTGTCGCGCATGCCGCTGCGGTCGCCGATCGCGTACCGGTTCAGCGGGTTGTCCGCGAAGAACTGGCGCTCGTTCATCATCGTGAGCGACCAGAAGCCCTCCACGGGCGGGGTCTGCCCGGCTTCGAAGTGCAGTACGTAGGTGTGGGCGCCGTCGAGGGGCCGGCCGTCGGCGTCGGTCGTGGCGTGCGGATAGAGGGCGTCCGCGTCGAGGTTGGCCCCGTAGCCGAACCGGGTGATGACCGCACGTTTGGTGTAGTCGGTGCCGTAGTCGCCCAGGCCCCGGTGCACGGCCCAGCCGCCGGTGCTCGCGGACTCCGCCCGGGCGAACAGGTCGTGCAGGGTCTCCGGGCCGCGCCGCGCGCCGGCGTCCAGAGCGGCGAGCGTCTCGGCGGACAGGCCGTCCGTGCTCGCGCCGGGCCCGATGCCGAGTTCGGCGAGGCGGCCCAGGACCGGTGCGTCGGCCGGGTCCGGCGGGTTGTCCACCATCATCCGGTTGAGCAGGCCGAAGTAGTCACGGCCGCTGAGGGCGTGGACCTGGTCGACGGGCGACGTCGTGGTGTCGACGCCGGCGGGCACGGGGACGTCGCCGGGCGGGGAGTAGTCGTCGGGGTCGCCCGTCCACTCCGACAGCGGGATCAGCCGGGTGGCGTCCTGGAGGCGGTTGACGGCCGGGAAGTCCTCCGGTCCGCTGGTGGCGTAACGGGCGATGATCCAGTTCACGGCCGTGGGCGACTTCAGCAGGGTGAGACCGGACGGGGCCGGTTGGGACCAGGAAGGTCCGGCGATCAGGAACGGGCCAGCGGAACTGCCGTTCGTGCGCCGGCCGACGACGGCGCAGACATCGGACCAGGCGTCCAGGATCGGAACCATCCAGAACCGGTCGCCGAAATCAGGCAGGGTCAGCACCAGGGGCTGCTCGGACAGATCGAGCCAGGCACTGGAGTACAGGGTGTCGGCGTTCGGCGAGACGACCTCGGTGAAGGAGGCGTCCGGGGTCGCGCGCATGTAGCAGAACTGGTTGACCGGGGCCTTCCGGCGTCCGTCGTCCCGTGCCGGGACCGCCGTCATGGCGGCCTTGGTCACGGCTGCGGTCACCAGCGGGTACCCGTAGAGCCAGGCTTCCGTGGCCCGCTTCTCCATCGACTCATCCGTCATCGGCTTCTCCCAGGTGCTACGCGGCGGAGCCCGCCCGGGCCCGACGCTACGAGCGCCGTCCGGCTCCCGCGCGGCGGGTCCGCCGAACGGGTGACGCGGGACGGAAGCCGGGGACGGGCCGGAAGATCGCACGCCCGCACGGGGATGGCCAGCCGAGGCAGCGCGAAACCCCCGGCGGCGGCGGTGATCCGCCGCGGCCGGGGGCTGTCCCGGTGCCCGACCTCCGGTCAGGCGGCCCTGCCCGAGCGGCCGGCGCGCGATGCGCGGATCAGCTCCGCGTAGCGGCGGCCGCTGGTCTTGACCGTGCGGCGCTGGGTCGCGTAGTCGACGTGCACCAGGCCGAACCGCTTGTCGTAGCCGTAGGCCCACTCGAAGTTGTCGAGGAGCGACCAGGCGAAGTAGCCGGCCAGCGGTGCGCCCTTGCGGACGGCGCGGGCGCAGGCGGCGAGGTGTTCCTCCAGGTACTGCGTGCGCTCGGGGTCGTGCACGGACCCGTCGGGGAGTACGACGTCCTGGTAGGCCGAGCCGTTCTCCGTGACGTAGAGGCGCTCGACGCCGTACTCCTCGGTCAGGCGCAGCAGCAGCTGCTCCAGGCCCTGGGCGTGCACCTCCCAGTCCATGTGGGTGTGGCGGGAACCGGGCAGGTAGACCTGCTTGGCGTGCGGGACCGGGCCGGACGGGTCGGCGGTGACGACCTGGCGGAAGTAGTAGTTCACGCCCAGCCAGTCCAGCGGTGCGGAGATCAGCTCCATGTCGCCCTCCCGCACCGGGAGTTCGACGCCGTACAGGTCGACCATGTCCTGCGGGTAGCCGCGCCCGAGGATCGGGTCGAGCCACCAGCGGTTGGTGTGCCCGTCGCCGCGCACCGCCGCCGCCCGGTCCGCCTCGCGGTCGGTGGCCGCCTCCACCGGGCTGAGGTTGTTGACGATGCCGACCCGGGCGTCGGGGGAGATGCCGCGGATCGCCCGGACCGCGAGGCCGTGGCCCAGATGCAGGTGGTAGGAGGCCCGGACGGCGGCGGTCAGGTCGGTGAGACCCGGTGCCATCGTCCCCTCCAGATGGCCGATCCACGCCGAGCACAGGGGCTCGTTGAGGGTCGCCCAGTCCTTGACGCGGTCCCCGAGGCGTTCCACGACGACCGAGGCGTACGCGGCGAAGTGCTCCGCGGTCTCCCGTACGGTCCAGCCGCCCCGGTCCTGGAGGGCCTGCGGCAGGTCCCAGTGGTAGAGCGTGGCGAACGGGGTGATCCCGGCCTCCAACAGCCCGTCCACCAGCCGGTCGTAGAAGTCGAGGCCGGCCGCGTTGACCGGTCCGTCGCCGCCGGGCACGATGCGCGGCCAGGCGAGCGAGAAGCGGTACGCGTCCGCCCCCACCTCCTTGATCAGGCCGATGTCCTCCGGGACCCGGTGGTAGTGGTCGCAGGCCACGTCACCGGTGTCGCCGCCGGCCACCTTGCCCGGGGTGTGCGAGAAGGTGTCCCAGATGGAGGGGGCGCGGCCGTCCTCGGCCACGGCTCCCTCGATCTGGTACGCGGCGGTGGCGACGCCCCAGGTGAAGCCGGCCGGCAGGGCGCTGAGGTCGTTCACGGACTTCCTTTCCGGAGCGGTCACTTGACGGCTCCCGCGGTCAGGCCGGCCACCAGGTAGCGCTGGAGGAGCAGGAAGCCGGCGACGATCGGCACACTGACGACGAGCGAGGCGGCCATGACCTGGTTCCAGTACACGTCGTTCTGGGTGGCGTAGCCCTGGAGGCCGACGGCCAGCGTGCGGGTGGTGTCGTTGGTCATGACGGAGGCGAAGAGGACCTCGCCCCAGGCCGTCATGAACGCGTACACGGCGACGGCCACGATGCCCGGCACCGCGGCAGGCACCACGACCTTGAACAGGGCGCGGATCGGCCCGCAGCCGTCGACGAGCGCGGCCTCGTCCAGATCCCGGGGGATCGAGTCGAAGTAGCCGATGAGCATCCAGATGGAGAACGGCAGCGAGAACGTCAGATAGGTGAGGATCAGACCGCCGCGCGAGCCGTACAGAGCGACGCCCGTGCTGTTGCCGATGTTCACGAAGATCAGGAACAGCGGCAGCAGGAAGAGGATGCCCGGGAACATCTGGGTGGAGAGCACGGTCACGGTGAAGACGCGCTTGCCGCGGAACGTGTAGCGGCTCACCGCGTACGCCGAGAACACCGCGATGATCACCGAGAGGACCGTCGCCGCGCCCGCCACGATCAGCGAGTTCACGAAGTACCGGGCGAGCGGGACGGTCTCCCAGATGTCGAAGTAGGGCTGCACGGTCAGCCCCGACGGAATCCAGTGGAACTTCCCCGACACGTCCTGGAGCGGCTTGAGCGAGCTGCTGATCATCACGTAGACGGGCAGCAGGGCGAAGGCGGCCAGGAAGGTCAGGACGGCCCGGCGGGCCCACAGGAAGGACTGCGGCGCGGCCATCGGGGAACGGGGCCGCCGACGCGCCCCCGTCTTCGCCGGCAGCACGGACGGCTGGGCTTGGCTAGGCATCGGCACCCTTCCTTCCGCGTGAGGTGATGAACAGGTAGACGGCCGTCACGACCAGCAGGAACAGCAGCAGCAGCACGGACATCGCGGAGCCGGTGCCGAAGTTCCAGGTGACGAAGGAGGACTGGTAGATGTGGATCGAGATCAGGTCCGCACTCGAAGGGGCGGCCTTCCCGAACAGCACGTACGGGGTGTTGAAGTCGTTGAACGTCCACAGGAAGAGGACGAGCACCAGGACCTGGTTGACCGGGCGCAGCGAGGGCAGCGTGATCTTGCGGATCTGCTGCCAGATGCCGGCGCCGTCGATCGAGGCGGCCTCGTACAGCTCGCGGGGGATGTTCTGGAGCCCGGCCATGACGATCAGGAAGGCGAAGGGCCAGCCCTTCCAGACCGAGACGATGATCAGCGCGTAGATGCTGTTGTCGCCGATCAGCCAGAACGACGGCTGGTCGGTGAGGCCGAGCTGGTCGTGGAGCACGTGGTTGACCAGGCCGTTGTCGCGCTGGAACATGAAGGCCCAGGTGATCACGGCCGCGTAGACCGGCAGGGCGTACGGGACGAGGAAGATCGCCCGCAGGAAGCCCCTGCCGCGGAAGTTCTCCTGCAGCATGATCGCCGCCGCGACCCCGAACAGCCACGCCAGGCCGACGGCGAAGAACGTGAAGACACAGGTGACGAAGAACGAGTGGAGCAGTGCCTCGCCGATCGGGGCGTTGACGTCGACGGCGATCTTGTAGTTGTCGAAGCCACTCCAGGGCGCCCCGCCCCAGTTGTTGATGTAGAACTGCGTGAACTGGCGGAAGCTCATCACGATCCCGATGATCATCGGGACCACGTGGACGAGGAGTTCGAGCAGGACGGCCGGCAGGAGCAGGAGATAAGGCAGTCCGCCCTGGCGGATTCGGTCGGGGATGCGCGGCAGTCTCCTGCGCGCACCCCCGCTGCCCCGGCTCGTCACCCGGTCCGACTTTTCCGTCAGGCTGTCGGTGGTCACGGTGGCGGTCATGGAGGGAGCCTTACTGCTGCATCGTCTGCTGGGCCTTTTCCAGGCGCGCCTTGACGGATTGGGTGGTCACGGGGTGGCCGGCCGCCGCGTCGGCCCACAGCTCCTTGACCGCGGTGCCGACGGCGGTCTCGAACTGCGACTCGTTGGGGACCTGCGGCAGCGGGGCGGCGCTCTTGGCCAGCGTGTCGCGCAGGATCGCGAGGTCGGGCGCCGAGAACGCCTCGTCCGCCTGGGCGGCCTTGACCGGCGGGATCGACCCGTAGGTCTTGTTCAGCAGCTTCTGCTCGGCGTCGCTCGTCATGAACTTCACGAACTTCTTGGCGCCGTCGAGGTTCTTGGTGTTCTTGAACACCGCCATGTTGATGCCGGCGACCATGGAGTTGACGTTCTTGCCCGCGCCGGGCGTGCCGGAGGGGACGGGGACGGGCGCGCGCCCCAGTCCTCGGGCTTCATGCCCTGCGAGGCGAAGGTGGAGGCGGCGGCCTGCCACAGCACCATCGCGGTCTTGCCCTTGGCGAAGTCCGTCAGGGACTGGTTCTGGGCGTACTCCGCGTTGCCCGGGGCGATGATCTTGTCCTTGGCCATGAAGTCGATGTACTGCTTGACGGCCGCGACCGCGCCGTCCGAGGTGAAGGTCGGCTTGCCCTCGGCGTCGAAGAAGTCGGCGCCGTGCTGCCGGCCCAGGACGAACGTCTGGTGGATGTTGTTGGAGAGGTTGGAGCCCTCGGCGCCCAGTCCCCACTTGCCGTTCTTGGAGAGCTTCTTGCCGTCCGCGACCAGCTCGTCCCAGGTGGCCGGGGGCTTGTCGATGCCGGCCTCGGCGAAGCTCTTCTTGTTGTAGTAGAGGGCGTACGCGAGTGAGTACAGCGGGACCGCGGCGGGGTCCTTGCCCTCCGCACCGGCCGAGGCGACGGCCGAGTCCACGAACCGGTCACGGCCGCCGATCGCGTCGAAGTTCTCCTCGTTCCAGGGGAGCAGCGCGCCGGTCGCTTGGAGCGATGCCGACCAGGTGTTGCCGATGTTCAGGACGTCCGGGCCCTGGCCGGACGTGGTGGCGGCGAGAATCCGGTTGAGCAGGTCGGCCCACGGCACGACCTCCAGCTTGACCTTGATGCCGGTCTGCTTCTCGAACTTCTTCAGCTCGGGAGTCAGGATCTTCTTGTCGGCCTCGATGCTGGCGCCCTGGTTGGAGGCCCAGTACGTGAGGGTCTTCGGCGAATCGTTGCTGCCGCCCGCGGACGTGCCGCCTCCGCAGCCGGTGACACCAGCGGCTATGGAGATCGCGAGGGTGACGGCTGCCGCGGCTCTGATGGTGCGCATACGGGATGGCCCCTTTCCGGGGAGGAAGGCCGTGTTCGGAGTCGAGCAACCTTCAGGACTTAATTTATGACGTGATTTAAGAGGTGAGAGAAGGTCGCGTCAAGTCCCGGGGTCGCGGTATGTTTCCGCCAGGGAAGGAGCCACATGGCTGAGCGCAACAGACGGACCGTGCGTGACCTGCGACGCGGCAACCGGTCGCGGGTATTGCAACGGTTGTATTTCGACGGCCCGCTGAGCCGCCAGGAGCTCGGTCCGGCGACCGGGCTGAGTTCGGGTTCCATCAGCAACGTCGTCGCGGAGCTCTCCGCGGAGAACCTGCTGGAGGAGGCCGGTGTCGTGGACTCCGACGGCGGCCGGCCCCGCACCCTGCTGCGCGTCGCCCCCGGCGGCGGCCTCCTCATCGGCATCGACATCGGTGAGACCCGGATCAGGGTGGAGCTCTTCGACCTCTCCCTGACCGAACTCGCCCGCACCGAGCGGCTGCTCGCCCAGCACGGCTACGACGTGGACCGCATCGTCGGCCATGTCCGCAGCGGCGTCGCCGACGTGCTCCGGGACGCCGGCGCCGACCCGCACCGGCTGCTCGGCATCGGGATCGGCGTCCCCGGCATCATCGAGCGGCACGCGCCGGACGGTGTCGTCGGCGACGTGGGCTCCGTCGTCCACGGCCAGACCATCGACTGGAGCGCCGTCCCCTTCGAACGGCTGCTCAGGGACGCGGTGCGGGTGCCGCCCGAGGTCCCGTTCTTCATCGACAACGGCGCCAAGACGCTCGGCCAGGCCGAGATGTGGTTCGGCGGCGGGCGGGGCGCGGGCGCCTCCGCGATCGCCCTCATCGGTTCCGGCGTCGGCGCCTGCGTCAACCACGGCGACCTGCTGGACGAGGACCGCGGCAGCCAGGCCCTGGAGTGGGGCCACAGCACCGTGCAGCTGCGCGGCCGGCGCTGCCGCTGCGGCTCGATCGGCTGCCTGGAGGCGTACGCGGGCGCCGAGGCGATGCGCGAGCGCTGGCACGAGGCGGGCGGCCCGCTGCCCGCCGACGCCGACGACGAGACCGCGCTCGCCGCGCTGCTCGCCGCCGCCTACCCGCCACCCGGGGCCGAACCCGACCCGGTCGCGGTGGCGCTGCTCGACGAGACCGCCGAGTGCCTGGGCGCCGCGCTGGGCGACCTGATCAACCTCTTCCTGCCCGAGCGCATCCTGCTCGGCGGCTGGGCGGGCCTCCTCATCGGCCCGCATCTGCTGCCCGACATCCGGCGGTACGCCCAGGAGTACGCGTTGAAGCACGCCGCGGCCCGGACCACCATCGAGATGGGCCGCCTCGGCCCGGACGCGGTCACGGTCGGCGCGGCGACCCTGCCGCTGGCCGACTTCCTGGCCCGCGGCGGCAGCCGGCCCTCGCCCCCGGCCCGGACGGGAGCCGAGGCACCGGCGCTCCGGACCCCGGCGGACGCCGTGCGCAGCCGGGAACGGCCCGGGACGAGGCAGGGCACGGCCGGGTGAGCGGGATCTCGGCAGGGCCGCCGGTGGGCCGGGGCTCCGAGGGCGGGTCCGGGCGCGGCCGGGTGAGCGGGATCTCGGCAGGGCCGCCGGTGGGCCGGGCCTCCTACGCCGAGTCCCGCACCACCAGCGACGGTTCGAAGATCACGGACGTCGCGGCGCCCTCCGGCTTGCCCAGCCGCTCGATCAGCAGCCGGGCCATCTCGGCGGCCATCGCCTCCACCGGCTGGCGGACCGTGGTCAGCGGCGGACGGCAGGCCAGGGCCGCGCTGCTGTCGTCGAAGCCGATCACCGCGACGTCCTCCGGGACCCGCTTGCCGTGCTCCCGCAGGACGTGGCAGGCGCCCGTGGCCATCAGGTCGTTGGCCGCGAACACTCCGTCCAGGTCCGGGTGTTCGGCCAGCAGCCGCTCCATCGCGGTCTCGCCGCTCTCCTGGGTGAACCGCCCCTCGGCGATCGCGATGTAGGGGTGCCCGTTCTGCGTCATGGTGTCCCGGAAGCCGGCCAGCCGTTCCTGGACCGCCGGCACGTCGAGCGGGCCGGTGATGGTCGCGATCCGCCGGCAGCCCCGGGCCAGCAGATGCTCGGCGGCCAGCCGCGCGCCGTCCTGATGGGCGACGTCGACATAGCTGATCCGGGCCGCCCGCGCCGGGCGCGCGTACAGCACGGCGGGCAGCCCCGCGTCCGTCAGCATGCCCGGCAGCGGGTCCTCCGCGTGCGTCGAGACGACCAGCGCGCCGTCGGCGCTGCCCTGGCGCAGGAACGCCACCACATCCTCCCGCGCCCGCGACGTCTCGGCGAACATCAGGACCGGGTGCATCCCGCGCGGCCGCAGGTAGTTGACGACACCGGTCACCACCCGCCCGAAGAACGGGTCGGCGAAGACCTGCCCCGTGAACGACGCCCCCGCGCCCCCGTCCGCCTCGTCCGCCGGCGCGTCCTCCTCCGCCTCCGGCTCGACGCCCGCGCCGGACACCACCAGCGCGATGGCGTCGGTGCGCCGGGTCACCAGCGAACGCGCCGCGCGGTTGGGCGCGTAGCCGGTGGAGGCGACCGCGCGGCGCACCGCCTCCTGGATCACCGGGTCGACATTCCGTACGCCGTTGATCACCCGGGAGACGGTGGCGCGGGAAACACCGGCCGCCCTCGCCACGTCCTCAAGGGTGGGTGTTCCGGCCGGTCGCAGATCATCCGTCATGAGCGCATTTATAGCATCAGCGGAGAGCGCTCTCCATCGTGCTCCGAACCGTTACCCGATCCTTTCCCGGCCGAGTCCGCGCCCGGCCGCGCCACGACCCCCGCGGTGAGCGGCAGATCGCCCGCCGAACGGCCCCCGAGCAGCGTGAACGCACCCGCCTCCGTCTCCCACCCGCGCCCTCCGGGCGACCAGTGGGCCAGCGCCCGCCCGTCCACCCGGACCACGGCGACCACGCTCTCCCCGGGCTCTGCCTCGACCGCCGCGTAACCGATGAGCTTGCGCACCGGCCGCTCCACGGCGGACCCACCGCGCGCGAGGTAGACCTGCACCACCTCCCGTCCGCGCCGCCGTCCGGTGTTCCGCACCCGCACCCGCACGGCGAACGGCTCGCCGGCCCGCACCGCCGCCGGGGCCGTCAGTTCTTCATACGCCCAGCCGGTGTATCCGAGCCCGTGGCCGAACCAGTACGCCGGAACGGCCCCCGACCGCAGCCACGCCCGGTATCCGATGTGCGGGCCCTCCGCGTAGTGCAGCCGCCCGTCCGCACCGGGCGCGGTCCCGAGCACCGGCACGTCGGCCTGGGCGGCGGCCCAGGTCGTCGGCAGCCGGCCGCCGGGCTCGGCGCGCCCGAACAGCACGTCGGCCAGACCGTCCCCGGCCTCCTGGCCCGGGAACCAGGCGAGCAGCAGCGCGGGCACCCGGGTGTGCCAGGGCAGGGCGACCGGGCCACCGGCGTTGACCACCACGACGGTGCGCGGGTTGGCCCGCACCACCGCCCGCACCAGCGCGTCCTGGCCATCCGGCAGGTCCAGGCTCTCCCGGTCGTGCCCCTCGGACTCGCTCTGCTCCGTCGTGCCCACGACCACCACCGCGACATCGGCCGCGCGCGCGGCGGCGACCGCTTCGGCGCGCGCGGCGTCCGCGTCGCCGGCGGGCGGGGCCGCGGCGAGGACCGTCGCGACCCCCGATCCCTGGGCGAGCGAGCGGAGCGCGACGACCTCCACCTCGCGGCCCGCCGTCAGTTCCACGCGGGCCGTGTGCAGCGGCGGGGCGACATGCACCCGGGTCGGGTCGTCGCTGTCCAGCGGGAAGGTGCCGGACAGCACCTCGTGCCCGTCGACGGAGAGCGAGATGTCGCCCCAGCCGCCCACCGCCCAGGTCCACGCGCCGCTCTCGGCGGGCCGGAACAGGGCCCGGACCTCCACCGCGGCGGCGCCCTCGGCCCGGACCGACGGCTCCACGATCCGCCCGGACAGCCGGTGCTCCGCGTGGAGTTCGGCGCCCCGCGCGTCGAGCAGCCGTACGAGCACCCCGGGCTCGCCGTCGCGCGGATCACGTGCCCGGTCGCGCCCGAGCGGTTCGGGGCGGCCGGACCCGGGAAGACCCGGCCGGTACGTCACCGCCGCCAGCCCGGCCAACTCCCGCTCGATCCCGGCCAGCGGGGTCACCACGTGCTCCGGGAACACCTCCGCGCTGCCGCCGCCCTGGATGCGTACGGCGGTGGCGTGCGGGCCGATCACGGCCACGGACTTCAGCGCCGACGCGTCGAGGGGCAGCAGTCCGCCCTCGTTGCGGAGGAGCACCGCGCCGGCGGACACGGCCCGGCGCAACAGGGCGCGGCCGGCCTCCGGAGACGTGACGGCCCGGCGCGCCGGGCGGTCCGGTCCGAGCGCGCCCACCCGCCGGGCCAGCCGCAGCAGCCTGCGTACCTTGTCGTCCACTGCGCCGGCGGGGACCAGGCCCGCTTCGAGCGCCGCGAGCAGACCGGCCGCCCAGGGGCCGTCCGGGCCCGGCATCGCCAGGTCCTGGCCGGAGCGGGCGGCATCGAGGAGCGTGCGCACCCCTCCCCAGTCGGAGACCACGAGACCGTCGAAACCCCAGGCGTCCTTGAGCGGGTTCTCCAGGAGCGGTGATGCGGACATGGTGACGCCGCCGACCTTGTTGTACGCGGACATGACGGCCCAGACCCCGGCCGCGACGGCTTCCTCGAACGGGGCCAGATAGACCTCGTGGAGGGTGCGTTCGTCCACGCGGACGTCGACGGTCAGCCGCTCCGTCTCGGCGTCGTTGCCGACGAAGTGCTTCGCGGTGGCGGCCACTCCGCCCGACTGGATGCCCCGGATGAGCGCCGCGCCGGTGCGGCCGGTGAGCAGCGGGTCCTCGGAGAAGCACTCGAAGTGCCGGCCGCCCAGCGGGGAACGGTGCAGGTTGAGGGTGGGGGCCAGGAGTACGTCGACGCCCTTGCGTCTCGCCTCCGAGGCGAGCAGCGCGCCGAGGTCCGTCAGCAGCCGTTCGTCCCAGGAGGCGGCGAGCGCCGTGGGGGAGGGGAGGACGAGCGAGGTCTCGCGTTCGTCCCAGGTCTCGCCCCGGACGCCGGCCGGTCCGTCGGAGAGGGTGAGCGCGCGCAGCCCGGCGGCCGGTTCCGCGTGCGTGCGCCAGGTGCTGGCTCCGGTGAGCAGACGGACCTTCTGTGCCGAGTCCAGCTTGTCGAGCAGCGGTTCGGTCTCTTCGTCCGTCATGCGGCCATGCTCCTTCGTGCGCCGCGCTCCCACGGGCATCGGAGAGCGCTCTCCCAGCTGTCGCGCCCAGCGTCCCCGGTCGCCGCCGACCGTGTCAATGGGGACCGGTCGCGGGCCGGTGGGAGCGGCCGGACCCGGCGGCGCGCCCGGGGCGGGCGGTGGCCGAAACGCACCGTGGTCTTGTCATCACCCGCTGTTTGCACATAAGTTGACCGCTTGCGACGTGTCCTACAGCCAGTGGGGGAGCCAAGTCATGGCCGCGAACGGACGGCACCGCAGATACCAGCCGAGCCGCATCAACCGGGCTTCGCTCACCGTCACGGCGGGAGGGGCCGGTCTCGCCCTGCCGCTCCTCACGGCCGCTTCGGCGGGCGCCGCGTCGACGGACGTCTGGGAGAAGGTCGCCGCCTGCGAGTCCACCGGCGACTGGCACATCAACAGCGGCAACGGCTACTTCGGCGGCCTCCAGTTCACCCGCTCGACCTGGGCGGCGTACGGCGGCACGGAGTACGCGGCACGCGCCGACCTCGCGACCAGGGACCAGCAGATCGCCATCGCGGAGAAGGTCCTGGCGGGCCAGGGACCCGGCGCCTGGCCGGTCTGCTCCGGAAAGGCGGGCCTGACCCGGGGCGGCAGCACGCCCGACGTCAGCCCGCAGAGCGAGCGCACGGCGAGCGTCGCGACCCCGAAGAAGCCGGGCGACGCGTCGGCGTCGTCCCCCCGTACGCAGACCGGGCGGACCACGCCCGCGGCCACGCCGACCACGGTGCCGGGCAAGCGCGAGTCGTACACCGTGACGCCCGGCGACTCGCTCTCCGGGATCGCGTCCGACCAACACCTCCAGGGCGGCTGGCAGCGGCTCTACGCGGCGAACCGCACCGTCGTCGGCGACGACCCGGACCTCATCTTCCCCGGCCAGCGGCTGACCCTGACCGGAACGCCCGGGACGGCCACGAAGCCGGCGCCGAGGACGGCGACCAAGGCCGAACCGAAGCCGACGCCGAGGACGGCGACCAAGGCCGAACCGAAGCGGGCACCCGGGGCCACGCCCAGGGCGACGACGAAGACGGCGCCGAAACCCGCCCCGAAGCCCGAGCCGCAGCGGAAGCAGCAGACCAAGCCGCAGCCCAAGAAGACCCAGACGCACAAGACGGAGCACGCGCAGAAGCACAGCGGGCTCACCGCCCCCGTCGCGGCCCGCACCGGCACCCCGTACCACCAGGCCGGTTCCTGGTCCAGCGGCTACCACACGGGCGTCGACTTCCCCGTTCCCACCGGCACCTCGGTGAAGGCGATGGCGGCGGGCACCGTCGTGTCGGCGGGCTGGGCGGGACCGTACGGCTACCAGGTCGTCATCCGGCACGGAGACGGCAAGTACAGCCAGTACGCCCACCTGTCCTCGCTGCTCGTGCGCGGTGGGCAGCACGTCGGCGGCGGCCAGCGGATCGCCCGCTCCGGCGCCACCGGCAACGTCACCGGGCCGCACCTGCACTTCGAGGTCCGCACCGGCCCCGACTACGGCTCCGACATCGACCCGCTGGCCTACCTCAGGGCGGGCGGCGTCAAGGTCTGAACGCCCCCGTCACCGGCCTCCCCGGCGGCGCTCCGTCCGGCGCCCGGGGGCGGACCGAACCCGACCCGGCCGGGCAGGCCCTCCAGCGGCATCCGCACGGGCAGCGCCGGGGGAGGGGTCCGCGGACCCACCGGCCCGGGACCGGCCGCGGGGGCCGGAGCCGGCTCCACGGCGCGGGAGAGGATGCCCGTCGAGGCCGGCGGCCCGGCGGGCTCGGCGAAATCCGCGGGCTCGGCCGCGTCTCCCGCGGTCGCCGACGCCGACCGCTCCGCGCTCATCCGTTCCGTGGTCAGCATGATCAGCCCGCCGGCCGCGACCGCCCCGCACAGCAGGGCCAGCACCGTGCCCGTGACCCCGTGCCGGAACTGCTCACCGAACAGCGTGATCCCCACCGCGGCGGCCACCACCGGATTCACCACGGTCACCGTGGCCAGCGGGGCCGTCAGACCCGCACCTCGGTAGGCCGCCTGGGACAGCAGCAGACCGGCGCCCGCCAGCGCCGCGATCACCAGCAGCGGGAGCAGCCCGGACTTCACGGCGCCCGCCGTCCACTCCATGGCCACGGTCTTCGTGTAGACCGACGCGATGCCGAACGCGACGCCAGCCGCCCCGGCCAGCGCCACGCTCCGCATCACCGGGCGGCGCATCGCCCGGGAGAGAAGGACCAGGGCGGCCACCGCGCCGAAGGTCACCACGGCCAGCATCAGCTGCTGCGGGGCGCCCAGGCCGTGCGCGTCGGAGCTGCCGGTCAGCGCGAGCAGCCCGGCCAGACCCACCGTCGCCATGACCGCACCGCGCCAGGCCGTGGCCCCGGCCCTGCGGCGTACGAACAGCGCGGCCATCGGCAGCGCGAAGACGATCGTGAGCGCCCCGAGCGGCTGTACGAGGCTCAGCGGCCCGTACGCCAGCGCCACGACGTGCAGCACGGCGCCCAGCCCGTTGAGGACGACGGCCGCCCACCAGACCCGGTTGCGCAGCGGTGCGAGGGAGCGGCCGTCGGAGGCGGTGGCCACGCGTTCCTGGACGATCGCCCCGGCCGCGTAGGCGACCGCGGAGACCAGTGACAGGAGCACGGACAGCGCAAGGGAACTCATGTACACCACGATCCCCTTTTCCAGCCGCCGCGTCGTCGTCCCTGAGGCGGCGATCCGGCGTACTGCTTTGGTAGTACGGCAGTGGTCCGGGTGTCCTCCTCCTGACGGTAGTCCTCCTCCCGGCGGACGTCAGAAGGATCTTGCGGGGCGGCCGCCTTCACGGGACCGACACGCCGGGTATCCGTCCGACCCCTTGACGCGGTCACGGCGGAATCCAAGAATGATCGCGCTCTGACAACGTTGTCCTAAGGAGTTTCCCCATGCATTGGACCCCACGGCCGGGACTGCGCGGCCCGGCGGCCGTACTCGCCGCCGCCGCGCTCCTGGGCGGTGTCCTCCTCCCCGGGGCCACGGCCGAGGCCGCCCCCGGAGTGACGGCCGGCTGACCGATCTGGTCAACCCGTTCATCGGCACCCAGAACGAGGGCAACACCTACCCCGGCGCCTCCGTGCCCTTCGGCATGGTGCAGTTGTCGCCGGACACCGGCCACAACACCGGGTACGACTACGGCGAGAACCACATCCGCGGCTTCTCCTCCGTCCACCTCTCGGGCGTCGGCTGCGGCCTCGGCGGCGACCTGCCGACGCTGCCCACCACCGGCGACGTCACCGAGACCGACTACGCGAAGTACGCGGCGGAGTTCAGCCACGACGACGAGGAGGCGAGCCCCGGCTACTACCGGGTCGGGCTGAAGACCGGCATCGAGGCCGAGCTGACCGCCACCGAGCGCACCGGCGTCCAGCGCTACACGTTCCCGGCCACCGACAAGGCCAACGTGCTGCTCAACGCGGGCCAGTCGCTGCACCGGACCCTCGCCTCCGACGTGGAGATCCTGGACAACCGGACCGTGCGGACGGCCATCACCGGCAGCGGCTTCTGCCAGGACACCAAGCCGTACACGGTCTACACGATCACCCGCTTCGACCGCCCCTTCACCACGTCCGGCACCTGGAACGGCGACACCGTCACCGAGGCGAAGAAGTCCAGGGCCACCGACGCCCGCAACGGGGCCTGGCTGCGCTTCGACACCACGGAGGACCGGACCGTCGAGGCCACCACGGCCCTCAGCTACGTCGACGCCAGGGGCGCCGCCCTCAACCTCCGCGCCGAGGGCGGCCACGGCTTCGACCACGTCCTCCGCGCCGCCGAACGCACCTGGGAGCACCGCCTGGAAGGCGTGAAGGCCAAGGGCGGCAGCGACGAGCTGCGCCGGACCTTCTACTCCTCGCTGTACCGCTCCTTCCTCGCACCCAACGTGGGCAGCGACGTGGACGGCCGCTACACCGGCTGGGACCAGAAGAAGCACAAGGCTGTCGACTCGCACGGGACGTTCACGTACTACCAGAACTGGTCGCTCTGGGACACCTACCGCACCCAGGCCCAGCTGCTCTCGCTGCTCGCCCCGCGCGAATCCCGCGACATGGCCATATCCGTCCTGCGCATCGACGCGGAGAGCGGCTGGCTGCCCAAGTGGGGCTACGGCACGGTCGAGACCAACATCATGACCGGCGACCCGGTCACCCCCTTCCTCACCAACGCCTACCAGCAGGGACTGCTGAAGGGGTACGAGGAGGAGGCGTACCGCGCCCTGAAGAAGAACGCGGACGGGGTGCCGCCCACCGACTCCGCGCCCGTGGGCCGCGAGGCCAACGCCCAGTACCTGAAGGACGGCTTCGCCCCGTACATCAAGGGCAGGCCGCACGCGAAGCCCGGTGACTCCGACTTCGACCACGGCGCCTCCGCGACCCTGGAGTACGCCCTCGCCGACGGCATGCTCGCCGAGATGGCCCGCGACCTCGGCCACGACGCCGACGCGGCCCGCTACGCGGCCCGCGCCCAGAACTACCGGAAGATCTTCGACCCCTCGACCGGCTTCTTCCGCGCCCGCGACGCCGCCGGCGCGTTCACCGGCCCCGCCGACCCGGCCGAGAGCGAGGGCTTCCACGAGGGCACGTCCTGGCAGTACCAGTGGATGGTCCCGCAGGACATCCCCGGCATGGTCGGCCTCATCGGCGGGAAGGACGCCGCCAACGAGCGGCTCGACTCCTTCTTCGCATACGACAAGCTCCTCGCCGACCCGGCGAAGACCGCCCGCGAGGTGTGGGTGAACGGCCCGTACGCGTACTACAACGCCGACAAGTACAACCCGCAGAACGAGCCCGACCTCGTCGCCCCGTACACCTACCTGTCCACCGGCCGGCCGTGGAAGACGACGGACGTGGTGCACGCGGCCCTGACGCTCTTCACCAACGGCCCGACCGGCATGACCGGCAACGACGACCTCGGCACGATGTCCGCCTGGATGGTGCTCTCGTCGATCGGCGTCTTCCCGGTCCAGCCGGGCACCGACACCTGGGGCCTGTCCACGCCCGCGTTCGAACGCGTCGACATCGAGCTCGACCGGCGCTACTACCCGCGCGGCGCGCTGACCGTCAGCGCCCCCGGAACCTCGGACGCCGACCGCTACATCCAGTCCGCCCGGCTCGACGGCACGGCGCAGTCGCGCACCTACCTGACCACGGACGACATCCGCTCGGCCCGCTCGCTCTCCTTCACGGTGGGCGACGAGCCGTCGGCGTGGGGCACCTCGCCCGAGGACGCCCCGCCCGCCCTGGGCTGACCCGGCGACCGCACGACCGAGCGCCCTTCTCCCCGTCGGCGGGGAGAAGGGCGCTCGGTGTCTGCCTCTTCGTTACGCGGGAAGCGGTGGGTCGATCGCCTCGGCGACGCTCGGGAAGACCGGGACCGCGCTGTCGAGGCCCAGAACGGAGATCAGCCGCTCCATGAAGACCGAGGGTGCGGCGAGCCGCAGCCGGGGACCGAGGGCCGTCTGTCCCTGCAGCAGCACGTTCACCGTCGTGGAGTCGGCGAAACTCACGTCCGAGAGGTCGACGACGACCGGCCCGGCACCCTCCCGCGACGCGTTCTCCAGCGCGGTGCCCAGGGGCGCCACGTTGTCGATGTCGAGGTCACCGGTTACCGCGAGCACCAACGCCCCACGTTCGTGCCGTGGGACGATCTGCATGGCGCGGCCGGCACTGGGCGGTGGAAGCACGTTCACCTCGTGTTGCACTGGGCGGCGGGGGTAACGCCGCGATCGGACGGGCAGTTCGATTCTGCTCCGTCCCTGTTCGCGGCGGGAATGCTCAACGATAAAAGTAACAGTTGCCATTTGACAACATTCTTCGTGGGGCAACAATCTGTACCGAACGATCAACGTGAGCGCCCGTCCGACGGCGCCTTCGGAACGCGGAAGCAGGGGCGTGCATGAAGCTAGGCGCTGTCCGCGACATCGTCGCGAAGCCGGGCGGCGGTACTCCGCCCGCCGGTGAGCCGCTGCGATGCCGCCGAGCGGAAGGCGGAGAGCCCCACGGCCAGAGCCGCCACCTCGGAAGGCTGCATCCGCTCCAGCACGGCGGTCAGCTCCCGCGTGCGGATCGCCCGGTACTCCTCCAGCAGCTCCCGGCCCTGCAGGGTCAGCCGGAGCTCGACCTCCCGGCGGCTCGTCGGGCTCGGGTCGCGCTGGACCAGTCCCATGGCCTCCATCCGGTCGCACAGCCGGCTCACCGAGGGCGCCCGCGAGCCGAGCGCCTCCCCGAGCGAGCGCAGGTTGCTCCCCTCCTGCTGCTCGATGACGAGGAGCGCGCGAAGCTGGGAGGGGGAGACCACACCCCGGGCGGCGGCCTCCTGGCCACGCCCCCACAACACCTCCAGAAGTTCGGACGCGGCACAGACGTCCTCGGACACCTGTTCAGGGCGGTGAGGGAGGCCGGTGCGGTGGGGCATTCTTCCACTCTGTCACCCGTAGCGTGCTCCTGTCAGCCTCGCTCCGCTCCCACCACCCACCGAAGAATGGGCGAAGCAGCGTGAATGCCCCCACGCACATCGAACGAGCGCTCCGCGCCGCGCCGCCGTATGCCCTGGTGGCGACGGTGCGCGAGATCCTCGCGAAGTCGTACGGTGCCCTCTCGGTGCAGCTCCTCCTGGCGGATTACGGAATGACCGTGCTCAACCCGGTCGACGCCGGCGACGGTCCCGGCCAGCCGCTCTCCCTGAACAACAGCCCCCAGGGCCGCGCCTTCGGCAGCCAGCGCCCGCACCAGGGCCGCACCGGCCCCGACGACGCGGCCGACCACCACTTCCCGGTCACCGTCCGGGGCGAACGCCTCGGCATCCTCACCGTCCGGCTGCCCTCCGTGCGCGCCACCCCGCAGAACACGGACGACCTGGCCCATGTCGCGGACCTCCTCGGCCACGAGATCGTCGTCGCCGAACGGGACACCGACCATTACCAGCGGGCCCGGCGCACCACCCGCCTCACCCTCGCCGCCGAGATGCAGTGGCAGCTGCTTCCGGCCAGGTCGTTCACCTCCGCCGAATACGCCATAGGCGCCCAGCTCGAACCCGCCTACGCCATCCACGGCGACAACTTCGACTGGGCGGCCGAAGGCGACCAGCTCAGCGTGGCCGTGACCAACGGCATGGGGGAGGGCATCCGCGCCTCCCTCCTCACCAATCTCGCCGTCAACGCGCTGCGCAACGCCCGAAGGGCCGGCATCGGCATCGCGGACCAGGCGGCCCTGGCCGACCAGGCCATCTACGAGCAGCACCGCGGCGCCGCCCACGTCTCCACCCTGCTGCTCCGCTTCGACCTGCCCACCGGATCGGTCGAGGCGGTGGACGCGGGCTCCCCGCAGCTGTGGCGCCTGCGCGGCCGCACGGTCACCCGGGTCGCGCTGGACGCCCAGCTCCCGCTGGGCATGTTCGAGGAGTCGCAGTACGCCGTCCAGCACCTCCAGGCCCGCCCCGGCGACCGGCTGCTGCTCGTCAGCGACGGGGTCTACGACGCGGTCTCACCGCTCGGCGAGATGTTCGCGGAACGCGGCCTGCCCAGGGCCGTCCTCGCCACCCGGCTGCTGCCGGCGGCCGCCGTCCCCGGCGCGGTCCTGCGGGAACTGGCGGAACACCGGGCGTCGGACACGCTGGACGACGCCCTGGTCATGTGCATCGACTGGTTCGGCCGGCCCGGCGCCGGGGACTGAGCCCCGGCCGGGACGGCGCCGGCCCGGCGCTTCCCGGCCCGCTCAGCTGCTCAGCGTGAACTCGGCCCGGATGCGCTTGCCGACCGGCACCCGCTCGGCCGTGACGCGGTCGCACAGGGCCACCACGATCTCCATGCCGTGGCCGCCCAGGCGGCTCGGGTCGGGGGCGTAGAAGACGGGCAGCGCGCTGCTGCTGTCGTACACCGTGATGCTGATCCGCTCCGCCGTGCCCTCCAGCTCCAGCAGATACGGGCCGTGGCTGTAGCGCTCCGCGTTGGTGACCAGCTCGCTGACGGCCAGCATCAGGTCGTTACGGGTGTGCGTGCCGAGCACGGCCATCCACTCGGACACCAGCCTGCCGAGAAAGCGGTCTGCCAGCGCCCGCGCCTGGGAGATGCACCCGGGCTCGCCGGCGAACACTTCGGCGCTGTGCAACGCCTCCGTGGGCGGACAGCTCCCGGGGGAGTCGTCCGGCGGGGAGATCGCCTGTTCGTTCATGTGCTCCAGCCAGGGCGCAGCGGGGAGGTCGCAGACCTCTTTCTTGTGATCGTGTACCCGCGTCGGGAGATCCCACTCCCCTGCGTCGACAGCGAATATTACGCGCGGCCGGGAAGCCGCACCACGGTGACGAAGAAGTCGTCGATCTGCCGGACCGCCGCGATGAACTGGTCCAGGTCGACCGGCTTGGTGACATAGGCGTTGGCGTGCAGTTTGTAGCTGCGCAGGATGTCCTCCTCGGCGGAGGAGGTCGTGAGCACGACGACGGGGATCAGCGCGAGCTCCGGGTCCTGCTTGATCTGCTCCAGCACCTGGCGGCCGTCGTACTTCGGCAGGTTCAGGTCGAGCAGGATCAGATCCGGCCGCGGCGCCTCGGCGTGCGCGCCGCGGCGGTAGAGGAAGTCGAGCGCCTCCTCGCCGTCGCGGACCACGTGCAGCGTGTTGCGGATCTTGTTGTCCTCGAACGCCTCGCGGGTCATCAGCTCGTCGCCCGGGTCGTCCTCGACCAGCAGGACCTCGATGGGTTCTACGGGGGTGTTCACGTGTTCTCTCCGGAGGTCTCGGCCGGCAGTGCGGTGTCGTCCGGCTCCGCGGGCGCGGGGTCGGGGTCGGCGGGCAGCGAGAAGTGGACCCGCGCCCCCTGACGGGAATCGGGATCGAGCCAGATCCTGCCCCCGTGGAACTCGATGATCTTGCGGCACAGGGCGAGGCCGATGCCGGTCCCGTCGTACTCGTCACGGCCGTGCAGGCGCTGGAAGATGACGAAGACCTTCTCCGCGAACTCCGGCGCGATGCCGATCCCGTTGTCGGCGACCGTGAAGTGCCAGTCGTCCCCGTCCCGCTCGCAGCCGACCGTGATCACGCACGGCTCGTCGGGCCGGCGGAACTTCACGGCGTTCCCGATCAGGTTCTGCCAGATCATCGCGAGCGTCGTGGGATCGCCGGTGACCGACGGAAGCGGGTTCTCGCGGACGACCTCGGTCCCGGACTCCTCGATCACCATCGCCAGGTTGGTGAGTGCCCGGTCCAGGGACCGGTCGAGCTCCACGGGCGTCCAGCTGTCGTGGACCCGTCCGACCCGGGAGAACGTCAGCAGATCGTTGATGAGCACCTGCATGCGCTTGGCGCCGTCGACCGCGAAGTCGATGTACTGCTTGCCGCGGCCGTCCAGCTCGTTCCCGTACCGCTTGTCCAGCAGCTGGCAGAACGAGGCGACCTTCCGCAGCGGCTCCTGGAGGTCGTGCGAGGCCACGTACGCGAACTGCTCCAGCTCCGAGTTGGACCTGCGCAGCTCCACGGTCTGCTGCGCCAGCACGTCCTCCCGCTCCTGCACCGCGTCGAGCTCGGCCACCAGCCTGCCCCGCATCTCCTCGACCGCGGCGGCCACCGCCCGTACGTCGGCGGGCCCGCGCACCTCGATCCGCTGCCGGCGGAAGGTGCTGGAGCGGACCCGCCGGGACGCCTCGGCGAGCGCGTTCAGCGGTCGCCCCACGGTGCGCTGGAGCAGCACGCTCAGGGCGATCACGCAGAGCGCGAAGACGATCAGCAGGGCGGCGAGGACCCGGTCGCGGGTGTGGCGGGCGTCGTCCAGCTGACCGCGTACCCGGTCCCGGGCGGCGTCGAGATGCGCCTGCTGGGTGCCGTACAGCTGCCGCAGCTCGTCGAAGGCGGCCTTGCTCTCGGCGGTCCTGGCGGACGAGCGCGCCCCGGGGCCGTCGCGCCGGACGGCGGCGATCAGCGGGTCGGCGTGCGCGCGGCGCCACTCAGCGGCGGCGGCGGCGATCCGGTCCAGGTCGCGGTCGTACGGCTGCTCGCCGTCCATCGCGGAGCGCACCCGGGCCAGCCGGTCCGTCTCCTCCTTCTTGCCGGAGGCGAACGGCTCCAGGAACGATGCGTCACCGGTCAACGCGTAGCCCCGGACCCCCGTCTCCTGGTTCAGGAGCGCGTTCTGGAGCTCGAAGGAGGCCGAGCGGGCCGGCTGGATGCGGTCGACCAGCTCGGTGGTCCGGTCCGAGATGCTGGCCAGCACCAGGCCGCCCGCCACCACGCAGCCGCAGACGACGAGGACGAAGGCGGCCAGGATCAGGTGGACCCAGTTCTGCACGGACAGGCGCGCCCACCTGCCGGCCGACTGTACGGCGGTGTCGGTTATCTCACTGCTCATGCGGGGTGCTTCTCCAGCCGAGGTGCAGGACGGCGACGTCGTCGGCGAGACCCCCGTGCGGGGCCGCCGCCTCCGAGGCGCCCGCGACCAGTGCGTCCACGAACGGGCGGGCGGCGAGCGGGGCCCTGTCCCGGGCCATCCCGAGCAGTCCCTCCTCGCCGAGCCGGCTGTGGGGTCCGGTGCGTCCCTCGAAGAGGCCGTCGGTGAACAGGACGAGGGCGGCGCCGGGCGCGAGTGCCACGTCGGTGACCGACCACTGGCCGTGTCCCGGCAGCAGCCCGAGCGCCATCCCGCCCTCGGGCTCCACCCAGTCGACCTCCGTGCCGTGCCGGAGCAGCAGCCCGGGGTGACCGGCCCGGATGACGCGGACGCGGTCGCCGCCGGGCGGAAAGGCCAGCGAGGTGACGGTCGCGAAGACATGGGGGTCGGAGCGCTCGGCGACCAGGATCGACTCCAGGAGCCCGAGCTGTTCCAGCGGGTCGGTGCCGCACAGGACGGCGGTGCGCCAGGCGACCCGCAGGCACACCCCGAGCGCGGCCTCCGCCGCGCCGTGCCCCGACACGTCACCGATGACCGCCCACACCGTGCCGTCCGACGTCTGGACCACGTCGTAGAAGTCCCCGCTGAGCAGCCCGTGGGCCCGGCCCGGCTCGTAGCGGGCGACGGCCTGGAAGCTGTCGTCGTTCAGCAGGGGGACGGGCAGCAGACCGCGTTCCAGGCGTGCGTTCTCCTGCGCCATCAGCTGGTTGGCGCGCAGGGCGGAGGCGGCCCGCTCCACCTGCTTGCGCTGGAGGGCGTACCGGATCGCGCGCGCGAGGGCCTGCGGGTCCAGCAGGCCCTTCGTCAGGTAGTCCTGCGCGCCCGTCGCCACCGCGGCGAGCCCCGCGTCGGCCTCCGCCAGGCCGGTGAGCACCACGATCGCCGCGTCGGGGGACGTCTCGACGATCTGGGTGACGGCCCGCAGGCCGTGCACGTCGGGCAGATGCAGGTCGAGCAGCACACAGACGGGCGCCTGGTGCGACCGCAGGAAGGCCAGCGCCTCGGACAGGGTCTTGCACCAGGTCAGCGTGGGGTCCAGCTCGCCGTCGGCGAGCATCTCCTCGACGAGCAGGGCGTCGCCCGCGTCGTCCTCGACCAGCAGGATGGTGCCGCCGACGTCCCACACGGAGTCGCGGTCGTCCGCCTCGGACGCCGCCTGGACCGGGAAGGCCCCTGGGACGGGAGGTCGGGCCGGGGCGCCCATGCGCATCTCAGCCACGTTTCACTCTCTCCTTGCACCGTACGGGCCACCCGCCCGGTGCTGCGCAGCATATGTGAACGACGCCCGGCGATCTGCCGCCGGGCGTCGTTCACATCGTCTTCGGCCACACTCCGCCGGTGTGTGACCGATTCGAGAGGGTGACCCGGCCCAAGTCCGGTTACGCTCGCGCGCGCCCGGGGCCGCGAGGGTCAGGCCTCCACGGACATCCCCGCCCGCAGCCGCTTGACGATGCGGGCGAGCAGCCGGGACACGTGCATCTGCGAGACCCCGAGCTCCGCGCCGATCTGGGCCTGCGTCATCTCCTCGCCGAACCGCATCTGGACGATCCGGCGCTCGCGCTCGTCCAGCTGCTCCAGCAGAGGCGCCAGCGTGTGCAGGTTCTCGACGGTCTCCATGCCGGGGTCGGCCTCACCGATCACGTCGGCGAGCGACCGCTGCTCGTTGCCGGAGTCCGTCTCGGCGCTGGGGGTGTCGAGCGATCCCGCCGAGTACCCGTTGGCCGCGACCAGGCCCTCGATGATCTCCTCCTCGGACAGATCGAGGTGGGCGGCCAGTTCGGCGACCGTCGGATCGCGGTCCAGCCGCGCCGACAGCGTCTCCTTCGCCTTCGCGAGATCGACCCGCAGCTCCTGGAGCCGGCGCGGTACGTGCACCGCCCAGGTGGTGTCCCGGAAGAAGCGCTTGATCTCGCCGACGATGTAGGGGACGGCGAATGTGGCGAACTCCACCTCGCGCGAGAGGTCGAAGCGGTCGATGGCCTTGATCAGGCCGATGGTGCCGACCTGGATGATGTCCTCGGTGTCGTCACCGCCCCGGTTGCGGAACCGCGAAGCGGCGTACCGCACCAGCGAGAGATTCATCTCGATGAGGGTGTTGCGCGCGTACTGGTACTCGTGCGTCCCCTCCTCCAGCGTCTGCAGCTGGTCCAGGAACATCTTCGACAGGGCCCGGGCGTCCTTGGGGGCGACCTTCCCGGTGTCCTCGATCCACGGCAGCTCCGCAGTCCCCGCACCGAGCGGTGCGCCTTCCTGTCCGGTGAGCGTGCACGCGTCGCCGAGGATTCCGTCGGTCTGCTCCGTCGTGGTCGCCATGGTGTGTGGCCCCTCCTTGTCGCCAAGTGCTTCGCGCACCGCCTGCCCCCGATCCGCGAGGCCATGCGTGATCCGCACAAAACTTTTCGAGCTTCTTCCGGCCGGCCCCGCTCTCACCCGATCGGAGCAGCTCGCGGATCATGGCAAACTTGACCGAGCCCCACGCCCCCGGTGAGGCCGGCGGCACGAGCACAGAGGAACGGCGATGACGGTGACAGAGGACGGCCCCGAGATCGTGGCCGGGACCGAGACATTCGGTCCCGGTATCGACCCCGAGCGGCTCGCCGTCTGCCTGAGCGTGCTGGACGAACTCGACACCATCGAGGTCGACCACCCGGACGCCGTCGCGGTGCGCCGGGCCACCGCCGGGATCTACCGGACCGTGAAGCAGCGCCGCCGCCAGGAGCGCCGGGCCGCCAAGACGGCGCACGACAAGGCGGTGACCGAGGCCACCGCCACCGGCTCCGCCGAGCGCATCGACGACGAGACCCAGGGGGTCCTGCCGTCCTCGTCCGCCAAGAGCGAGATCGCCGGCATCCTCCAGCGGCCCCGGTCCTGCTACGTGTGCAAGACGCGGTACGTCGAAGTCGACGCGTTCTACCACCAGCTGTGCCAGGACTGTGCCCGGGAGAACCGCGCCCGCCGTGACGCGCGCGCCGACCTGACGGGCCGCCGGGCGCTGCTCACCGGCGGCCGGGCCAAGATCGGCATGTACATCGCGTTGCGGCTGCTCCGGGACGGGGCGCACACCACGATCACCACGCGCTTCCCCAACGACGCGATTCGCCGCTTCAAGGCGATGGAGGACAGCGACGAGTGGATCCACCGCCTGAAGGTCGTCGGCATCGACCTGCGCGACCCGGCCCAGGTCGTCGCGCTCGCCGACTCGGTGGCCGCCGAGGGCCCGCTCGACATCCTGATCAACAACGCCGCGCAGACGGTGCGCCGCTCGCCGCAGGCGTACAGCGAACTGCTGGCCGCCGAGTCCGCGCCGCTGCCCGCCGGTGAGCTGCCCGCCGCCGAGGTCATCGGCACCTTCGGCAGCGGCAGCGTGGACCGCGTCGCCGCTCTGCCCGCCGCGCGCAAGGAACTGCTGAGCGCGCAGGAGGTCACGGACCTGGCCCTGGTCAGCGGTTCGGCGTCGCCGGCCCGGATCGCCGCCGGCACCGCGATCGACGCGGGCGGTCTCGTCCCGGACCTGCACGACACCAACAGCTGGATCCAGACAGTCGACGAGGTCGAGCCGATCGAGCTGCTGGAAGTCCAGCTCTGCAACTCCACCGCGCCGTTCATCCTGATCAGCCGGCTCCGCCCGGCCATGGCGGCGACCGCGGCCAAGCACTCCTACGTGGTCAACGTCTCCGCGATGGAGGGCGTGTTCGGGCGCGGCTACAAGGGCGCGGGGCACCCGCACACCAACATGGCCAAGGCCGCGCTGAACATGCTGACCCGCACCAGCGCCCAGGAGATGTTCGAGAAGGACGGCATCCTGATGACCGCCGTGGACACCGGCTGGATCACCGACGAGCGCCCGCACCCGGACAAGATGCGGCTGGCGGAGGAGGGCTTCCACGCCCCGCTCGACCTGGTCGACGGCGCCGCCCGGGTCTACGACCCCATCGTGCGCGGCGAGGCCGGCGAGGTGCTGTACGGATGCTTCCTGAAGGACTACGCCCCCGCCAACTGGTGAGGGAGCGGGGCGCCGGCCCCGGAGTGCGGGGACCCGGCGGGGATGATTTCCTGGCCGGGTCTTTTCCGTATGCGGTGGCTGAAAGTGACCCATGGCACACGATCCATCGAGCGCGGAAGCGCTCATTTGGTTACTCTGATGTGAACGGACGTCATCGAGGAGTCCACGAACCTTCCTCGACCGTCCTGGGACAGGCTTGTCAACCAAGTCGCCGTCCCGCCCCCGTACCCGGCGCCACCGCGACCGAACTGTTCCTGCCCCTGCCCCGCACGGGCAGCTGATTCCCGGCAATGAGAACCGGAGCGTCGGCGACGCCCGGGGCTACGCGACACGAAGGAGTGCGCGGTGACGACACCGGAATTGACGAAGCAAGAGGAGCGGCCTGCCGAACGGCACGGAAAGCCGGGACGCGGCAGCGACAAGCTCCAGAACATCGAGGTCTGGGCCAGGTCCGCGCCGATCCGTCTGGCCGGCTACGAGGACGACCTCGCCGAGCCGCACATCCTGCCCGGCATCGACTGACTGCCCGGACACCCGCTGTGGCCCGCCCCTCGCCGGGGCGGGCCACAGCGCGTTCTGCCCGCCGCTCCTCAGAACACCGCACGCGCCACGGCGGCCCCGGCGAAGGAGAGTCCCAGCCCGACGCCGACGGTGATCAGGAGATAGGCCGCCGCAAGCCCCAGCCGACGGGCCGAGTTGAGGGTGAGCAGTTCGTACGAGAACGTCGACCAGGTCGACAGGGCCCCGCAGAAGCCGGTGGCCAGCAGCAGATTCAGCCGGGTCCCCAGATCGCCGTCGGTCGCCGCCTCCGCGACGAAGCCGAGGATCAGCGCCGCGCCCGCGTTGGCCGCGAGGGTGCCCCAGGGGAAGGCGCTGTGCAGGCGGAACTTCGCGTCCACGCCGAGCAGATAGCGCACCGGCGCCCCCACCAGGCCCCCGGCCAGCACGAGCAGCCAGTCGGTCATGACGCCCCGCCCCGCGCACCGTAGGACCGGCCGAACGCGAAGTGCGCCGCGAACGCCCCCGCCGTCACGGCCGCCAGCGCCGCCACCACGGTCAGCACCAGGCAGCCCACCGCATAGCCGGGCTGATGGTTCTCGAAGAGCTGCCGCACATTGTCCGTGTAGTGCGAGAACGACGTGAAGCCGCCGAGCACCCCGGTGCCGAGCAGCGGACTGATCAGCCGGGGAGCCCCGGGGAACCGCAGCTTCAGGGTGACCATCAGGATGCCCATCAGGAAGCAGCCCACCGTGTTGACCAGCAGGATCGTCCAGGGGAAGGAGAACGTCCCGGTCGGCCACAGGCGTTCGGCCGCGTACCGCGCGGCGGCCCCCGCCGCGCCGCCGACCGCGACGGCGGCCACGACCGGGAACTGCACGCCCGGGTGGTGATCCGGGTGGCTGTGGCGGTGCAACCGCATCTTCTGGGGCATGCCGTGAACGTACGGACCGCCGTGCGGCGTCGGGGGCGCTCACTCCGGCGTGCCCCGACGATGTACCTGAGTGGGCTACGGGGAACGCCCTCGGCGTGAGAAGTGCACCTTGGTGTGACTCCATGGCATATGACGGACCGCTCCGGTGGTCCGCCCTGCCCGAAGCGCCCCCGAAGAGCCGCTGGAGCACGCCGTGTCCCTTGCCGAGCCGGATCTCGTCCGGCGGCTGGAGAGCCGTCAGCCGTCCGCGTACCTGCTGGCATCCCTGCGCGGCGTCGGGCAGGTCGACTTCCAGGCGAGCCTGTTCACCGGTGCCGCGATCCTCGCGGGGCTGTGGGCGGCGGGCTGGGAGACCGGCCTGTTCGCCACGCTGGGGACCCTGATCGCCACGGCCGCCGCCTATGCGCTGGCCGTCGACCGGGGGAGCATCGCGCTCGGCATGCAGGGGTTCGCGGGCTGCCTGACCGGCATCGCCCTGGTCTCATCGCTCGGCAACCACCCGGCCACGTATGTGCTGACCGTCGTGGGCGCCATCCTGTGCGTCGTCCTCATGGCGGCCCTCGCCACCCTCCTCGCGCCGTACCGACTCAGCCCCATGACCGCGCCGTTCTGCCTGGTCTCCGGCGTGATAGTGGTGGGCGCCCCCTCCTTCGACCGCGTCTGGCACGGCGCCCCCGCGGCCGTCTCCAGCACGACGAGAGGCGACACCGGGATCACCTGGAACGCCCTGTGGCACGCCTTCTTCAACAACGTCTCGCAGGTCTTCCTCGTCGAGAGCTGGTACGTCGGACTGATCATGCTCGTCGGACTCGCCCTGGCAGGCCCGCGCGTCGTCCTCTGGGCCGCGGCCGGCAGTGTGGCCGGGATCGTCGCCGCCTGGCTGCTGGGCGCGCCGACGGCGCTGATCGCCAACGGCATCTACGGATACAACGCGGTGCTCGTCGCCATCGGTCTCGGGGCCGTCTTCCTGGCCCCCACGGTCTGGAACGGGATCTACGCGCTGCTTGGCGCGGTGGCGAGCACGGGCCTCACCGCATCCCTGACCTCCTTCTTCAAACCGTTCGGCGGCCACACCTTCACCTGGCCGTTCATCCTCACCACCTGGACGCTGCTGGTCGCCGTGGAGCTGCTGCCGCGCCTGCGCCGCAGCGACTGACGGAGCCCCAGGACCCCCGCCCCCGTACATCCCGAGGAAGGCACACCCGATGAACCTCGCCCCCCGCGAGATCGACAAACTGCTCGTCTACGTCGTGGCCGACCTGGCCCGCAAGCGCCAGGACCGCGGCCTCAAGCTCAACTACAGCGAGTCGGTCGCGCTGATCACCGAGGCGATCCTGGAGGCGGCGCGCGACGGCAAGAGCGTCGCGGACTGCATGGAACTGGGCCGCCACGTGGTGGGCGAGGACGACACCATGCCCGGTGTACGGGAGATGCTCGGCCTCCTCCAGGTCGAGGCGTCCTTCGTGGACGGCACCAAACTGGTCTCCTGCCACGACCCCATCGGCGGCTGACCGTGGCGGGGAACGGGGGCGTCATCGCCGTCTGCGGCCACGAAGCCGCGTACGGCCGTGCGCTGGAGGGCCTGCTCGGCCCGCACGTGAGCGTCGTCGCCGGCGGCCGCGCGCTCTTCCGGGCCGTCGCCGCGCACCTGCGCCGGGGCGAGCCCGCCGTGGTCGTCCCGATGACGCTGGGCCGCGAACCCGGACTCGTCGCGGACACCGCCCGCACCCTGCGCGCCGTCCCCGCCGGCGGGCCCGGAGCCGTCCTGCTCGCAGAGCCCTTCGGCACCGCCCAGCACCTCGTCGCCTGGCTGCGGGCGGCCGCCGGCCGGGCACCGGCCGACGCCGCGCTCCTCGTCACCGCCCCCTCCGGCGACCCGTTCGAGGACGCCGAGCTGTACCGCGTCGCCGCGCTCGTACGCCGCTACGGGCGCCACGCCCTGGTCGAGGTGGCCTTCGACGGCGGTGACCCGGACCCGGCCGAGGGCGTCCGGCGCTGCGGGCTGCTGGGCGCGGAGCGCGTGGCACTGCTGCCCGCGTCGTTCACGGCGGTCGGCCCGGTCGGCGCGCGGCCGGTGCCGGTGACGGACATCGGCCCCCTCGTGCCGGGACCCGCGCTGCGGCGGGTGCTGGACGAGCGCGTGGCCGACGCGCACCGGCGCCTGCGCGAGCACGGCGACGACGGCATCACCGCCGGCCTCGCCGCCGCCGACCACCACGGCCACGCCCACACCCACCCGCCGGGCGAGGGCCACGGCCACGCGCACGGACACCCCCACGCGCACGGGCCCGGGGACGCGCACCGGCACCACCACCACCCGTCCGCCGCCGAAGCGGACCGAGGCATCAGGAGCATCGCATGACGTTCCGTCAGCAGTACCTGTACGGAGACGGCCCGATCGAACTCAACGCAGGCCGCCGCACGCTCAAGGTCACCGTGAGCAACACCGGCGACCGAGCCGTCCAGATCGGCTCGCACTACCACTTCTTCGAGGTCAACTCGGCGCTCTCCTTCGACCGCGAGGCGACCCTGGGCATGCACCTCAACATCGCCGCCGGCACCTCCGTACGGTTCGAGCCCGGCGGGACCCGCGAGGTCGAGCTGTGCGCGTACGCCGGGACCGGCCGGCTCACCGGCTTCAGCGGGCTGCTCAACGGCAGCCTCTCCTCCCACCCCGCCCGCGTCGAAGCGGTCCGCCGGGCCATCGAACGCGGCTTCGAGGGCGCGCAGCGCGCGTCCGCCGCGGCCCGCTCCGAGGACGCCAAGGGCAGCAAGGGGTCCAAGGGGGACTCCAAGGGTTCCAAGGCCGCCAAGGACAAGAAGAAGGGTTCGCGCTGATGCCCATCCTGCCCCGCAAGCAGTACACCGACATGTTCGGTCCGACGGTCGGTGACCGCTTCCACCTCGCCGACACCAACCTCGTCGTCGAGGTCGAGAAGGACTACAGCGAGGGCCTGTACGGCGACGAGGTCGTCTACGGCGGCGGCAAGACCATGCGCGACGGCATGGCGTCCGACCCGCAGGCCACCGCCGCCCAGGGCGCGCTGGACACCGTCATCACCAACGTGGTGGTCATCGACCCCATGGTCGGCGTCGTCAAGTGCGACATCGGCATCAAGGACGGCTTCATCGTCGGCATCGGCAAGTCCGGCAACCCGCAGACGCAGAACAACGTCGACCCGGACCTGGTCGTCGGACCCGGCACGGAGGCCATCGCGGGCGAGCACCTGATCGCCACCGCCGGCGCCATCGACACCCATGTGCACCTCATCGCCCCGCAGCAGGCCGAACAGGCGCTGACCAACGGCATCACCACGCTCATCGGCGGCGGCACCGGCCCCACGGACGGCTCCAACGGCACCACCTGCACCCCCGGCCCGTACAACATCGGCAAGCTGCTCCAGGCGGCCGAGGCGTTCCCCGTCAACCTCGGCATCATGGCGAAGGGCAACGGCAGCCTGCCCGAGGCGCTCAACGAGCAGGTCGCCGCCGGCGCCTGCGGTCTCAAGGTGCACGAGGACTGGGGCGCCACCCCGGCCGTCATCGACAACGCGCTGACCGTCGCCGACGCCCACGACGTCCAGGTGTCGATCCACACCGACAGCCTCAACGAGAGCGGGTTCTTCGAGGACACCCGCTCCGCCATCGACGGCCGGGCCATCCACACCTTCCACAGCGAGGGCGCGGGCGGCGGCCACGCCCCGGACATCCTGCGCGTCACCGGCGAACCGAACGTCCTGCCGTCCTCCACCAACCCGACGCTGCCGTACACCAAGAACTCGGTGGACGAACTCCTCGACATGGTCATGGTCTGCCACCACCTGAGCCGTGACATCCCCGAGGACGTGTCGTTCGCCGACAGCCGGGTACGGGCCGAGACCATCGCCGCCGAGTCCGTGCTCCACGACCTCGGCGTGATCAGCATGTTCTCCTCCGACTCCCAGGCGATGGGCCGCATCGGAGAGTCCGTCACCCGGGCCTTCCAGACCGCGCACCACTGCAAGGACAAGCTCGGAGTCCTGGAGGGCGACTCGGAGCGCAACGACAACCAGCGGGTGCTGCGCTACCTCGCCAAGGTCACCATCAACCCCGCCATCGCCTCCGGGATCTCCGACTACGTGGGCTCGATCGAGAAGGGCAAGCTCGCCGACATCGTGCTGTGGCCCATCCACTCCTTCGCCGCCAAACCGAAAATGATCATCAAGGGCGGCATCGTCTCCTGGGCGCAGATGGGCGACCCCAACGCCTCCCTGCCGACCCCGCAGCCGGTCATCTACCGGCCGATGTTCGGGCAGTACGGCAAGGCGCTCCGGTCCACCCACGCCACCTTCATGTCGCAGGCGGGCATCGCCGCCGGGGTGCCGGCCGAACTCGGCCTGGAACGCCAGGTCCTCCCGGTGCGCCGCACCCGCACCATCGGCAAGCACAACATGATCCGCAACGACGCCCTGCCCGACGTCCAGGTCGACCCGGAGACGTTCAAGGTCACGCTCAACGGCAAGGTCGCCACCATCGACCCGGCCGAGACGCTGCCCCTGAACCACCTCTACTTCCTGGTCTAGGGCCGATGTACCGCAAGGAGGGCGACATCGCGGGCGACCCCGGCCCGGCGGGGACCACGGCGGCCACCGGGCTCGGACCGCTGCTGGTCAGCCTCCAGCTGACCGACTCGGCGTTCCCGAGCGGCTTCTACACCCTCTCGCACAGCCTGGAGGGCTACGCCCAGGCGGGCGCCGTGGACCCCGAGAGCCTGCCGCTGCTGCTGGCGGACCTGCTGCTGCACGGAGTCGGACCCGCCGACGCCACCGCGCTCGCCCTCGCCCACCGGGCGACCGCGGCGGGCGACCCGGAGACCGTGGTCCGGATCGACGAGCACCTGTTCGCCACGAAACTGGGCCGGGAAATGCGCCAGGCCGCCACCCGGACCGGGCGCCAGCTCCTGGACCTGGGCCACGAGGTCTTCGACCGCCCCGAGATCGGCGACTACTACGACCGGGTCGTGCGCCGCGAGGCCCCGGGCACCCAGGCGGTGGCCGCCGGGATCGTCTACGCGGCGACCGGTGTCCCGGTCCGCCAGGCGGTCGCCGCCGACCTGTTCGCCTTCTGCGTCAGCTTCGCCGGGGCCGCCCTGCGGCTGCGGCTGACCGACCACCGCGCGGCGCAGACGCTGCTCAGAGGCGCCGCGCCCGTCATCGAGACCACCGTCGACGCGGCGCTGCGCAGGGAGCTGGACGACGTCGGCGCCACCGTCTTCGCCTCGGACGTCATGTCGGGCCGTCACGAACGCGCCGAGGCCCGGCTCTTCGCCAGCTGACCAACCCCACCCCCACGACACCCCAGGGAGCACCATGGACGACAACGTACTCAGGGTCGGCATCGGCGGACCCGTCGGTTCCGGCAAGACCGCGCTCATCGAGGCGCTGGTCCCGGTCCTCATCGCACGCGGCCACCGCCCCGCCGTCATCACCAACGACATCTACACCCAGGAGGACGCCCAGCACGTCCGCCGCACCCTGGCCGGCGTCCTCGAACCCGAGCGCGTCGTCGGCGTCGAGACGGGCGCCTGCCCGCACACCGCCGTACGCGACGACCCGACGATGAACCTCGCGGCCGGCGCCGAGATGCTGGAACGCTTCCCGGACACCGACACCCTCCTGTACGAGTCCGGCGGCGACAACCTCACCCTGACGTTCAGCCCGGCCCTGGTGGACCTGTTCCTCTTCGTGCTCGACACCGCGGAGGGCGAGAAGATGCCCCGCAAGCGCGGACCCGGCATCACCGACTCCGACCTCCTGGTCATCAACAAGATCGACATCGCGCAGTACGTGCGTACGGACATCGACGTCATGGAGTCCGACGCCCACCGGGTGCGGGGCGACCGGCCCGTCGTCCTCACCGACTGCCTGACCGGCGTGGGCGTGGACGAGATCGCCGGCTACCTCGCGTCGCGCCGCAAGGTGCTGATCTGACGTGCCGCTCGCCCCGCACCGGCCGAAGGCCCGGCTCGCCGAGGAGTACTACACGCCCGTCCGCGTCCCCCCGGACGTGGCCGCCCTGGCCTCCGTCCCGGACACCCTGGCACCCGGCTCCCCGGCCAAGGTCGGCATCCTCGACCTCGCCTTCGCCGTGCGGGGCGGGCGCACCGACCTCGTCGGGCGCTACCAGAAGACCCCGCTCCAGATCATGCGCCCGCTGTGGATCGACCCCGCCCAGCCCGGCATGAGCTACGTGTATCTGATGGCGACCGGCGGCGGCATCGCCCAGGCCGACCGCTACCGGATGGACTTCCACTGCGGCCCCGGCACCCAGGTCCACCTGACGACCCAGGCCGCGACCAAGGTCTTCCGGATGGAGCACGACTACGCGAGCCAGCGCGTCCACCTCACCGCCGAGGCCGGCAGCTACGTCGAGTACCTCCCCGACCCGCTCATCCCGTTCCGGGACGCCCGGTTCTACCAGCGCACCGAGGTCACCGTCGCGCCCGGTGCCACCGTTCTCGTCGGCGACACCCTCACCGCCGGCCGGCTCGCCCGGGGCGAGCGCCACGTGTACCGGATGCTCGCCACCGACCTCCGCGTCCGCCGGCCCGACGGCACCCTCCTCGCCGTCGACACCCTGCGCCTGGCACCCGGGCGGCCGGGCACCGGCGTCCTCGGCCCCGGGGTGTTCGCCGGCCGCGACCACGTCGCCTCGCTCTTCGTGGTGACCGACCGCGTTCCCGCCCCCGGGCTCGCCGACGCCCTGCACGAGGCGCTGGCCGGGCTCGGCGTCCTGTACGGGGTGAGCGTGCTGCCCCGGGACTGCGGGGCGTGGGTGCGGCTGCTCGACGACAGTCCGGTCCGGGTCGCCGAGGCCCACCGGGCCGCCTGGCACGCCGTACGCCGGCTGCTCACCGGCCACCCGCCGCCCGACCTGCGCAAACCGTAACGCCTCCCGCCCCGCCCCTCCCGACCCGAGGTACCGCCGATGATCACCGCTCCCGCGCCCATGCCGGCCGCGTACGACTCCGGGGACACCGCCTGGCTGCTCGCCGCCACCGCCATGGTCCTGCTCATGACGCCCGGCCTGGCGTTCTTCTACGGCGGCATGGTGCGCACCCGGCACGTGCTCATGATGATCAAGATGAGCTTCGCCGCACTGGCCTTCGGCACGCTCGTCTGGTGGGTCATCGGCTACACCCTGGCCTTCGGGCCGGACGTCGGCGGTGCCGGGATCATCGGGAACCTCGATCACGTGTTCATGAAGGGCATCCAGCTCAACACGCTGAGCGGGGCCATCCCCACGTACATCTACAGCACCTTCCAGATGGGCTTCGCCGTCATCACCGTGGCGCTGATCAGCGGCTCCATCGCCGACCGCGCCACGATGCGGGGCTGGCTCGTCTTCGTCGTGCTGTGGCTGCTGATCGTCTACATCCCGATCGCGCACTGGGTGTTCGACAAGGACGGCTGGATCGTGAAGCACCTGGGCGCCCTCGACTTCGCCGGCGGACTGCCGGTGGAGCTCAACTCCGGGGTGGCCGGGCTCGCCGTCGCCCTCGTGCTGCGCGCGCCCCGCGACTTCGCGCGCCGCGAGGAACGCCCCAACAACATTCCGCTCGTGGTCGTCGGCGTCGGGCTGCTGTGGTTCGGCTGGTTCGGCTTCAACTCCGGCTCCGCGCTCACCGACCAGGGCACGGCCGCTGCCGCGTTCATCAACACGCAACTCGGCGCGGCGGGCGCCATGGTGACCTGGCCGCTGGTCGAGAAGTGGCGCACGGGCCGGGTGAGCACCATGGGCGTCGTCTCCTCCGCCGTCGCGGGCATGGTCGCCATCACCCCGGCCTGCGGCGAGATCAACACCCTCGGCGCGGTGATCACGGGTCTGGTCGTGGGCGCGGTGAGCGCGTACGCGATCACCCTCAAGTTCCGCTTCAACGTGGACGACACGCTCGACGTGGTCGGGGTGCACGGGGTCGGCGGGCTCATCGGCCTGATCATGGTCGGGCTCTTCGCCACGGCCCGCATCAGCGGCAAGGAGGGCCTGTTCTACGGCGGCGGCTGGGGCCTCCTCGGCAAGCAGCTCGTCGCGATCGTGTCCGTGATGGCGTTCTCGTTCATCCTCACCTGGCTCATCGCCAAGGCCGTCGACCTGACCGTCGGCTTCCGGGCGAAGGAGGAGTACGCGAACGTGCCCGGCGAGGAGGCCGAGCGCGCCTACGACTTCCAGACCGCCGAGCGCCTGGGTGCGCTGGTCTCCGGCCGGCGGGTGGCGAGCGACGACGAACTGGTCCAGCAGATCAGCCGGCTGCTGCGGGCCCGCGAGAGCGAGAAGTAACCGCTCACGCCCTGGTCGGACGCAGGAAATCGCGTACGAAGGTGCGGTGCCACCAACAGCCGGTGGCCCGCAGTTCGGACCACGTGGTGAACCGGTAGCGGAAGACCCTGGCCCGCACCTGGGCGGGCGGGGCGTCCGGGAACGGGTTGTGCCGCAGCAGCCGCAGCGTGTCCCGGTCGTTCTCCAGCAGCCGCTCCACGAACGGCCCGAACCAGGCCCGGGCGTACGCGGGCGAGAGCGCCGCGAACCACATCATCCAGTCGAGCCGCAGATGGTACGGGGCGAACTGGCGCGGCATCCGGCGCGGATCACCCGGCTTGCCCCGGAAGCCGTACTCCTGCCACACCGTGCCCGGGTGCACCACCGCGTCCGCCGTGCCCTCGACCACCACCTCCAGCCGGACCCGGCTGATGCTGCCGAACGCGCCGTACGTGTTGACCAGGTGCAGCGGGTCGAAGGACCGGTTCATCACCTGGCGGCGGGAGACCAGATTGCGGGCCGGACGGTAGCTGAGGGCCACGACCAGCGCGGTGACCGCGACGACCACCACGGCGTACCAGACGGGCGCGCCCCGCTGGACGGGCGGCTCGGTCACCGGCGACCAGTCGACGGCCGGCAGGGCGAGCGTGATGGTCAGCCAGTTGAGCCAGGCGAAGTTCCCCGAGAGCACCAGCCACAACTGCGTGACGATCATCAGCCCGGCCGCCACGCTCGCCACCGGCTGCGGGGTGAACAGCAGCACCGGGACGAGCAGCTGGGTCACATGGTTGGCCGCCACCTCCACCCGGTGCACCGGGCGGGGGAGGCGGTGGAAGAACCAGCTCAGCGGACCCGGCATCGGCTGCGTCTCGTGGTGGAAGTCCAGACAGGTCAGATTCCGCCAGCAGGCGTCGCCGCGCCACTTGATGAGCCCGGCGCCGAACTCCAGCCGGAACAGTACCCACCGCAGCAGCCAGAGCACCAGCACCGGCGGCGCCGTTCCCGCGTTCCCCAGGAAGACGGCGAGGAAACCCGTTTCGAGCAGCAACGACTCCCAGCCGAAGCCGTACCAGACACCGCCCACCTGCACGATCGACAGATACAGCAGCCACGGCAGCGCCCACAGCGCCATCGCGGCCCCCAGCGGCACCCGGTTGTCCGCCCCGGCGATCAGCGCGACGGAGACGGCGCACCCGGTCCAGGCGACCACGGCGAAGAAACGGTCGGAGTAGTGCAGCCGGAAGAGCCCCGGGGCGGTGCGCCAGGACGTACGCCGCAGCGCCCCGGTCGCGGGCAGCATGCCGTGCTCCCCGATCAGCGCCCGGAACTGGAGCGCCGCGGTGAGGAAGGCGGCGAGGTAGATGACGGCGAGGGCCTTCTGGAAGACCAGCCGGCCGAGCCAGTAACCGTCAGCGGTGAACCACTCCATCGCTCCCAGTATGGCCCGCCGGCCTCGGGCTCACCGGCCTCGCGCCTCGCGCCGCGCGCGCTCCTCCGCGACGATCCGGCGCAGCGTACGGCCGAGCCGGCGGGCGTACCACCGCTGGAGCACCGGCACCAGCGGTCCGCCGAGCCGCGCGTACCAGCGGGCGGGCCGGCTGAACGCCGTCACCGTGAACGAGACCGTGCCGTCGTCGGCGAGTTCGGCCACGAAGCACTCCTCGCCCCGCTCGGGGTGGCCGCTCTCCGTCCCGTATCCGAACCCGGTCCGGGCGGGCCCGTACTCGGCCCAGACGACCCGGCAGGGGACGGCGAGCCGCAGGGGGCCGGCCTGTACCGCCACCCGAACGGCCGTCCCCGGCTCGGCGCGTGTCGTGGACGCCTCCACACGCGCTCCCGACCGGCGATGGAGACGGAACTCGGTGATCGCGGCGCCGGCCGCCTCGAAGTCGCCCTGTCCGCGCCCGACCGCGGCGCGGTGGTGCAGGTGGTGGTAGCTGCCGGGGAGCGGGCCGAGACGGGTGGCCCCGACTTCCGGATAGGTGAGGCTGCTGTGGCTCATCGGCTGCTTCCTTCGTTCATCGGGTGCTTCCTTCGTCAGGGAGGCGCAGGCGCTGCCAGGCGAGGACCGAGCAGAGTGCGAACCCGAGCGCGTTGCCCACGCCGTGGGTGGCGGCCATCCAGAGGAGGCCGGGATGCGGCATTCCGGTCGCCTCTCCCAGCGCCCAGGTCAGGGCGAGGACCATGGTCCCGGCGAGCACGGCGGCCGAGACGGCGAGCAGCAGCCGGGTGGCGCGGTCGCGCTGGGCGGGGCGGACCGTCCGCCAGGTCAGCAGCGCCACGGTCCACATCCCCGCCGTCAGGACCACCGCTCCGCCGAGTTCGGCCCAGTCGCCGATGAAATAGCCGGCCAGCACGAACAGGGTGCCCAGGGGGACGCTGAGCGCCGCGAACCGGCCCGCCGGGCCATCGGCCACCCGGCCCACCAGACCCGCTACCAGTGCCGCGGCGAACCCGGCGAAGTGGAAGTGCGGCACAGTCAGCGCCAGGATGCCGAGTCCGAAGCCGAACAAGGGGTGGCCGGCGCGCTCGGCGACCAGCGCGGTGGCGGCGACGGCCGGCGTCACCAGCGCCGTGAGCAGGGCGATCTCGGCCGGTGCCGGCACCGCGGACCGCGGCGGGCCGCCCCGGCGCGTGACGCGGGGCACGGCGTGCAGCGCGAGGAGTACGGCCCCGAGTCCGTAGCAGAGGGCCAGGACCGTGGCGGCCGTCCCGCGCGGCAGCCAGAGGGAGACCGCACCGGGCGCGGCGAACACCGGCCAGAGCCGTCCGATCCGGGCCAGGTCAGGCGCGCCGGTGAGCCGCAGCCCGGCCGGCACGATCACCAGCATCCCCAGCATGACGATCAGTCCGACAAGGACCGGCATGACACCCACTTTCAGGTTTGAACGTGTTCAAAAACTCTGATGCCCCGACTCTACGGGGCTATTTGAACGCGTTCAAGACGGCCCTGGCCGTACGCCTGCCGAGCGGCGGTTGGCTTGCGGGGGCGGGGGAAGTGCGGCAGACATGGAAGGAGCGACCGGGAGACCGGTGACCAGGCAGGAGACCAGCCCGTGCCCTCACGCATACGACTGCGCCGCACCGTGTCCGTCCTGCTCTCCGCCGGCTTCGTCCTCGCCGCGGGCTGCGCCCGGGACACCTCCGGGGGCGGCGGCCCCGCCACCGCGACGGCCGGCGCGGGGGCCGTCCTCCTCCAGCCCGCGGCCGATCCCGGGACCGCCCCCTTCACCGCCTCCACCGCGGGCGGCCCCGCCCTGCCGCCGGACGCCGCACGGACCCGGGCACCCCGCTCCCCGTCGGCACCCGGGCAGGCGCTCAGGCGCCCCGGGTCGACGCCGGGCCTGTACGCCGGAACGCGCGCCGTCCCCTCCTGCGACGTCGAGGCGCAGATCCGGATGCTCGCCGCGGACCCGGCGCGGGAGGAGGCGTTCGCGCACACCGTGTCCGTCGCCCGAGGCGGGGTCGCCGGCTTCCTGCGCGGCCTGACCCCCGTCCTGCTGCGCGCCGACACCCGGGTGACCGGGCACGGCTTCCGGGACGGCTCCGTCACCACCTACCAGTCCGTGTTGCAGGCCGGCACCGCGGTCATGGTGGACGACCGGGGGCTGCCCCGGGTCCGCTGCGTCTGCGGCAACCCGCTGGACCCGCCGGCCGGCCCGGGCGGCCCGGCGGCCGGGACGGGGGAGCGGTGGGAGGGATTCGACCCGGCGCGGACCGTCGTGGTCGAGCCCGCGGCGCGGCCCGTGACGGAGCTGGTGATCGCCGACCTGGTGCACCACAGCTGGATCGCCCGGCCGGCCGGCGACGAGGGCACCGGCGACCGCGTTCCCGAGGAGCCGCCGCCCTACACCCCCGACACCGACATCACCGGCCCGCTCCCCGACGTACCGCCGCCGGGCACGAAGCGGCCGGAGTCCCCTACGGAGTCCGCCCGCCCGGAGAAGTCACCGGAGCCCACGCCGTCCCGGCCGCCCGAGGACTGCCCGACGCTCGACGCTCCCGCACCGGAGACGCCCACACCGCCCGGTGAGCCGGCGGTGGCCGGCCACGCACCCGCCCGGGAACCGGGGGAAACGCCCTGCCCGGCACCCACCGGGGAGCCCACGGACGAGCCGTCCGGGGTGCCGTCGATGCCGGACCGGCAACCCGGGTCCGACGAGCCGCCGACCTCGATCCGGCTGCCCCGCGGCGCCGACGACGGTCCGGCCGCGCGGTGGTGAGGGGCGGCGGGCCTCACTCCTCGGTGGGCAGCCAGTTGCCGTGGAGGCCCAGGGGGACGCGGACCGGGATGCGGACCCGGGCCACCGGACCCGACGCCGGGTCCTCGGACGGGATGACGAGCAGCCAGCTGGTCCCGTCGGTGCGGTCGGTGGCGTACGTCATCCAGTAGCCGCCCTCGCCCGGCCCGGTGCCGGGGACGGGTGCGAAGACCGGCTCACCCACCGACAGGTCCCCGGCACGCCACACCACGTGCGGGCCGGAGGGGTCGTTGCCGTCGTACCAGCGCAGCGCGTCGTACTCGCCCGGCAGCAGATCCGGCCCGCCGGAGTCCGAGGCGACGGCCAGCTGGTGGTGGCGCCTGCCGATCAGCCGGTCGTCGGTGCGGGGGAGCTCCATCCGGACGTCGTCCAGCACGGTCCGGCGCATGGTGCCCGCGACGGGATCGATGACCGCGCGCACCAGACCCGCGTGGTTGGGCCCCGCCCCCTCGGCGGGCGCGCCCAGCGACAGGCGGGTCCACTGCACGTAGTCCAGCACCACGTCGCCGCCGCCGGGCTCGGTGTCGTAGGCGTTGACCGTGTGCCACAGCCAGAACGCGTCGTCCGACGCCCAGCGCACCGGGCCGCCGTCGCGCGGGATCAGGGCGAGGCGGGTGCCGCGTTCGGGACGCCAGTCGAGCATCGAGCCGCCGTTCATGGCCGCGGCGATGTCGAAGAACACCGGGGCCAGCACCAGCACCAGGAAGCGCGGGGTGATCGCCATGTCGTGGATCATCATCGGCTCGTCGGCCCCGTCCACGGGGGTGGGACCCCGGAGCACGTCGCCCAGGGGGCCGATCACGGACCAGGTGAGGTGGGGCGGCTCCAGTCCGTAGCAGAAGACCAGCATCTCGCCCGTGATCGGGTCGGTCTTCGGATGCGCGGTGATGCCCGCCGGCAGCGCCCCGCCGAACGTCTCCTTGCCGACGGTCGCCAGGTCGGGCGTCATGAGGAACGGGCAGTCCGACTCGGCGAGCGCCAGCAGCCGTCCCGCGTGGCGCACCACGTTGATGTCGGGCATGTCGCGGAAGGTGCCGGCCAGTTCCGGCCCGACGTCCGGCTCCTGCGGCAGGATCATCGACTCGATGCCTCCCCACAGCGCCCGCCCGGCCCGCTCCTCGGCGACCACGGCGGGCGTCCGGACGAACCGGTTGCGGTAGCGGGCCCGGCCGCCGGAGATCCACACGCCGTGCAGCATGCCGTCGCCGTCGATCGGGTAGAGGTACGAACCGATCGGCGTGAAGCGGGGGTTGGGGCCGTTGCGCAGGAAGACCCCGTCCAGCTCGCCGGGCAGCGCGCCCGTCACCTCAAGATCCGCCTCGTCGACCTCTTCGGTCACGGGGGCGAAGCGCCCCGAGAGGTGGACGACCCGGCTCGGGTCGAAGGCGTGTGCGGCATGTGCGGCCATGGCGGCCTCCCTTGCCGGGACGTGGGGCGCGCGCACCGGGGCCCAGGACACCAGCGCCCGGCTGACTCCTCATTCAATCCCCGGCCGGGAACCGTCGCAACGCGGGCCGCGGAGTGCGGCGGGCCGTCCCCGGGCCCACCATGGAAGGCGCGGCAGGTCGCCGCGCCGGGCCAGGCCTTCGGAGGTGTCCGGTGTCCGAAACCCGTTCCGGGCGGCGGACGGGGAATCTCTTCTTCGCGTTCGCGCCCTGGGTCGTCTTCGTCGTCGTCGCCTCTCCCAGCACCTGGGAGTACGCCGCCCTGGCCGGCCTGGTGGCCGCCGTGGTGCTCAACCTGCCGGACATGCGCCGGGGTTCCCTCAAGGTCCTGGAGGTCACCGGCATCGTCTTCTTCGCGTTGCTGAGCGTCCTGGCGCTGTTCCTGGACCGTCAGGACCTGGACTGGGTGGAGAGGTACGCCCAGGTGCTGTCCAGTGCCGTGATCGCGGTGGTGGCGCTCGGCTCGCTGGCGTTCGTCCCCTTCACCGAGCAGTACGCGCGTGAGACGACGCCGCGGGAGGTGTGGGGTTCGCCGGTGTTCCGCCACGTCAACCGAGTGCTGACGCTGCTGTGGGGTGCGGTCTTCGCGGCCACCGCCCTGCTGGGGCTGCTCGCGTTGCACACCTCGTCGGGGCGCGACTGGTTCAACTGGATCATCCCGGTGGTCCTGCTGGTGCTCGCCGTCCGTTTCACGGAGCGCTATCCGGACCGGGTGCGTGAGCGCTCCCGTGACGCGCACGCCTCCCCGTGAAGCACACCGGCCCCGACGGCCCGCACGGCGACGGCCCCGCACACCTCTTCCGGTGTGCGGGGCCGTCGCCGTGGTGTCAGTTACCGGCCTCCGAGGCGTCCAGCATCGCCTCGCGCTCCACGACCTTGACGCGTTCGCGGTCCTGCTCGGCTCCGAGGGCGCGCTCGTGCGCGTCGAGGCGGTACCAGCCTTCACGGGTGGTGTAGCGGACGCCGCGCTCCTCCAGGAAGGCGGTGACGGCCTCCGGCTCGGGCCGCTCCGGGGCGGGCAGCCGCCCGGCGGAGTGGTCGTCGAGGAGGCAGGCGACCGTCTCGTTGGCGTCGCCCTTCGTGTGACCGATCAGGCCGACCGGGCCCCGCTTGATCCAGCCGGTGACGTACACCGACTCCATCGGCTCGCCGCCTTCGAGGACCCGGCCCGCGGCGTGGGGCACCGTGCCGGACGCGACGTCGAACGGCAGCTTCGGCAGCTCGCGCGAGTAGTAGCCCACCGCCCGGTAGACGCTCTGGACGTCCCAGTCGTGGAAGGTGCCGGTGCCGCGCACGTTGCCGGTGCCGTCCAGCTCCGTGCGCTCGGTGCGCAGGCCGGTGACGCGGCCGTCCTCGCCGATGATCTCCACGGGAGACTCGAAGAAGTGCAGGAAGAGCTTGTGCGGCCGGTCGCCGACGTCGCGGATCGCCCAGTTCTCCAGCGTGGAGGCGACCATGTTGGCCTGCTTGTTCCCGCGCCGGGTCTCGATCGAACCCGCGTCGTAGTCGATGTCCTCGGGGTTGACGATGACCTCGATGTTGGGCGAGTGGTCCAGCTCGCGCAGCTCCATGGGGCTGAACTTCGCCTGTGCCGGGCCGCGCCGGCCGAAGACGTGCACCTCCAGCGCCTTGTTCGCCTTCAGGCCGTCGTAGACGTTGGCCGGGATCTCGGTGGGCAGCAGCTCGTCGGCGGTCTTCGCGAGGATGCGGGCCACGTCCAGGGCCACGTTCCCGACGCCCAGCACGGCGACCTTCTCGGCCTCCAGGGGCCAGGTACGGGGCACGTCCGGGTGGCCGTCGTACCAGGAGACGAAGTCGGCGGCCCCGTGGGAGCCGTCCAGGTCGTGGCCCGGGATGTCGAGCGCGCGGTCCGCGTCGGCGCCGGTCGAGAAGATCACCGCGTCGTAGAACGTGCGCAGCTCGTCGAGGCCCAGGTCGTTCGGGTAGTCGACGTTGCCGAACAGGCGCAGCTGCGGCTTGTCCAGCACCTGGTGCAGCGCCTGCACGATGCCCTTGATGCGCGGGTGGTCGGGCGCCACGCCGTAGCGGATCAGGCCGAAGGGAGCGGGCATCCGCTCGAAGAGGTCGATGGAGACGCCCGGGTCGGTGGCCGCGTCGGATTTGAGCAGCGCGTCCGCCGCGTAGATGCCGGCGGGACCGGCTCCGACGATGGCGACGCGGACGGGGCGTGTCATGGCGAGCTGTTCCTTCGAACGGGTGAGCAGAAGCGGGGCCGGTTGGTAAGGCAAGGCTTAGTCGACCCCGTCGCACACGTTAGCCCCTGCTCAGACCCGCTTTCGGGGCGGGGCGGCCCTACCGGGCGGTATTCGGACCTTCCTCCCGCGCCGGTGCCCGCGAAATCCTTGCTGTGCGGCCCTTCGGCACGCTCCGCAAGTGTGTCCTATCGCACGTTCACCACGTGGACGGTTCAGTCGAAGAATCGGACAAATAGTGGCAGAGTGACGCACATGGATGATCGGGCAGCGGGTGCCCTGTCACTCCCGGACGACTGGCCCGCCCACCCGGATCTCAGTCTCGCCCTGAACCGAATGGGCAGCTTCGACTGGGACCTCGACAGCGGCCTCATGCACTTGGACCGGCCCGCCCTCGACGTGTTCGATCTGAGGGCCGACGAATACGACAACCGGCCGGAGACGCTGGGCCTGCGCGTGCCGCCCGACGAGGGCGTCCGGCTGGACGCCATGGTCTCGGAGACGCTGAAGAGCGGCCGGAGCACCTACGGGGCGTACTTCCGCCTCCAGTCGCGCGACGGCGCTCTGCGCTGGGCGCACACCCAGGGCTTCGTGCGCCGCGACGACAGCGGCCGGCCCCGCCGGATCATCGGCATCGTGAGGGACGCCGGCCCCGAACTCGCCGAGTCCGCCGCCCGCCGCGAGCTGGACGAGGAGCTGCGCCGCCGCACCAGCCTGGTCGACGCCACCACCGCCGCACTGGCCCACGCCCGTACCGTCAAGGACGTCATCGAGGTCCTCAAGAACTCCGAGGGCCTGGCCCTGCTCGGCGCGACCAGCCTGGTCATGGGGCTCACCGAGGCCGGGCGCATCCACCTGGTGGCCGACGGGCCCGAGGGGTCGTTCGTGCCCGGTACCCGGTACACCCGGACGGACGAGCAGTACCCGATGAGCGAGGTCGTCCGCACGCTCGGCCCCCGCTTCATCGAGTCGGCCGAGGACTTCGCCGCCTCCTACCCCGTCCTGTGGCCGCACATCAGCCACCTCGGGATCACCTCCGCCGCCTACCTCCCGCTGATCGCCCAGGCCCGCCCCATCGGCGCACTCGGCCTGCTCTACAGCGGCAAGGACGGCTTCACCGCCGACGAGCGGAACCTGCTGCTGGCCCTCGGCAGCTCCATCGCCCAGAGCCTTCAGCGGGCCATGCTCTACGAACAGGAGCACGACCTGGCCGAAGGGCTCCAGCAGGCCATGCTGCCGCGCCGGATTCCCGACGTGCCCGGCGCCCAGATCGCGGTCCGCTATCGCTCGGCCCGCCTCGGCCGGGACATCGGCGGCGACTGGTACGACGTCATCCCGCTGCCCGGCGGCCGGGTCGGCGCCGTCATCGGGGACGTGCAGGGCCACGACACCCACGCGGCAGCCGTGATGGGCCAGCTGCGCATCGTGCTGCGGGCGTACGCCGCCGAGGGACACAGCCCCGCCACGGTCATGGCGCGGGCCTCCGTCTTCCTGCACGAACTCGACACCGACCGCTTCGCCACCTGCACCTACGCCGAGGCCGACCTGACCACCGGCGTGGTCCAGCTGGTGCGCGCCGGACACGTCGACCCGCTGGTCCGCGACGCCGACGGCGGCTGCCGCAGGGTGCCCTCCGAGGGCGGTCTGCCGCTCGGGCTCTCCGCCGAGTTCGGCCGGCTCGAATACCCGGTCGGCACGGTCGAGCTGGACCCCGGCCAGACCATGGTGCTGTTCACCGACGGACTGGTGGAACTCCCCGGCGCCGACCTGGACGAGGGCACCCAGCGGCTCACCGCCCTCGTCACCAACGGCCCGCAGGACCTGGACCAGCTCGCCGACCGCCTCTGCGCCTCCGTGGACGAGCGCGGCGGTGAGGACGACGTGGCGCTGCTGCTCCTGCGCCGCAAGGCCGCGCAGGCCCCGCAGCCCGGCGGCCGGCTCCAGCAGCACGTCGCCCAGAACGACCCCGAGGCGCTCAGTTCGGCCCGCCACATGATCCGCGCGGCGGTCCGGGCCTGGGGCGCCGGCGACCGGGCCGACGAGGTCGAGCTGGCCGCCGACGAACTGGTCACCAACGCCCTGATGCACACCGATGGCGGCGCCATCGTCACGATCCGGGTCCTCACCGGTCCCGAGCGACGGCTCCGGGTCGACGTCGAGGACCGGTCGAGCGCCCTGCCCCGCCGCCGGGAAGCCGGTGAGGCCGGAGTCTCCGGCCGCGGGCTGCTGCTGGTCGACCAGCTCGCGGACGCCTGGGGCGTCGAGTCCCGGGGCACCGGCAAGTGCGTCTGGAGCGAATTCGTCGTTCCGCCACGCGACTGACCCGCCGCCCGCCCTTCCTCCGGACGGCCGCGACGTCGCGCGCAACGAGACCGTAACTGAACGTAACCTGTCTGTACTTGACCGTGATGGACCGTCGGAGATTGACTGCGAGCCGGTCGGTCTCCCGTCTTCGATGACATGAGGACCCGTTGGGCACTGAGCTACTGGCACCCCTCGATCTCGCCTTCTGGCACCTCGAGTCCGCTGCCCATCCCATGCACCTCGGCGCGCTCGCCGTCTTCGCGTCACCCCCCGGCGCCGGCCCCGGCCCCGACGCGCTGCTCGACCTCCTCGGCGCCCGCGCCGCCGCCGTCCCCCGGCTGCGCATGCGGGTACGCGACGTGCTGCTGCCCGTCGGCGGTGCGGCCTGGTCCACCGATCCGGACTTCGACGTGCACCGGCACGTCCGGAGCGTACGGCTGCCCGCCGAGGACACGGCGCCCGGCGGTGCGGGCTTCATGGCGGCCACCACCCGGCTCGCCGGAGAACTGATGGAGCGGCCGCTCCGCCGGGGCCTGCCGCCCTGGGAGATGTACCTCGTCGACGCACCGGGCGGCGGCCCGTTCGCCGTGCTCGTCAAGCTCCATCACGCGCTCGCCGACGGGATGCGGGCGGTCGCCATCGGGGCCGGGATCTTCGACCAGATCGCCACCGCCACCGCCCGGCCCCACCCCTCCGCCCGGCCGCGCCCGGTGCCGCCCCGGTCCTGGATGCCGGGCCCGCGCCAGGTTGCCGGGCTCGCCCTCGGCCGGATCGAGGACCTGGGCCGCGCCTTCGGAGTCGGTGCCTCGCTGGTCCGGGCCGGCCGCCTCGACCCGCGTGGCGCACCGGTGCTCCGGGCCGGTTCCAGCGGGACCCGGCGGCTCGCCACGGCCGACCTCGACCTCGACGCCGTGCGGCGCGTCCGCCGCGTGACCGGGGGGACCGGGAACGACGTGCTGCTCGCCGTCGTGGCGGGCGCGCTGCGGCGCTGGATGCTGGAGCGCGGTGAGACCCCGCCGCGCGACGACCCGCGCGCCCTGGTCCCGGTCTCGCGGCGCCGGCCGGGCGGCGCGGCCGTGGCGACCGGCAACCGGCTCTCCGCCTACCTCCTGGACCTCCCCGTCTCGGAGCCCGATCCCCGGGAGCGGCTGCGCGCCGTCCGCGAGGCGATGGACCGCAACAAGGCCGCGGGACCGCTGCGCGGCGCCGGGGCGGTCGCCGTGCTGGCCGATCAGCTGCCGTCGCTGGCCCACCGTTTCGGTGCCCCGCTGGCCGGGAACGCGGCCCGGATGCTCTTCGACGTCCTGGTCACCAGCGTGCCCCTGCCGCGCTCCCGCCTCTCGCTGGCCGGCTGCCCGCTGAGCGCCCTGTACCCGATGGCGCCGCTGGCCCGGGGGCAGTCGATGGCCGTCGCGCTGACGACGTACGGCTCGCGCGTGCACATCGGCATCGTGGGCGACGGCAGGGCGCTGCCCGGCCTGGACGGTCTCGCGCGGTGCGCCGACGAGGAGCTGGCCGCGCTTCTCGCCGAGGTGATCAAGGCATAGATCGGACAGGTCGACGCCTTGGGGTCGTTCGGCGCCGCAATCAATGGTGTCACGGGTGTTGACGCGCCCGAGTCATCCGATGAATATTCGCTGGGTGGCAGCGATCATCGAGGAGGGCGGCGACGGGATGCGGCGCAACAGACTGGGCGGCAGCACGGTCGGGATCACCGAACTCTCCTTCGGCGCGGCCGCCCTCGGCAACCTCTTCAGCGAAGTCGAACCGGAACGGGCGGCGGCCACCGTCGACGCCGCCTGGGACGCGGGCATCCGCCACTTCGACACCGCGCCGCACTACGGACTCGGCCTCTCCGAACGCCGCCTCGGCGAGGCCCTGCGCCGCCGCCCCCGCGACGCGTACACGCTGTCCACCAAGGTCGGCCGCGTCCTCGAACCGCTGCCCGCCGCGGAGACCGCCGCCTCCGACGGGCTCTCCGAGGGCTTCGCCGTACGCGCCACGCACCGCCGCCGCTGGGACTTCAGCGCGGCCGGCGTCCGCCGCAGCATCGAGGACAGCCTCGACCGCCTCGGCCTCGACCGCATCGACATCGCCTACCTCCACGACCCCGACGACCACGCGGAACCCGCCTTCCGCGAGGCGTACCCGGAACTGGAGAAACTGCGCGCCGAAGGGGTCGTCGGAGCCATCGGCGCCGGCATGAACCAGACGGCGATGCTCACCCGCTTCGTCCGCGACACCGACGTCGACGTGGTCCTGTGCGCCGGCCGGTTCACCCTCCTCGACCAGTCGGCCCTCACCGGCCTGCTGCCGGCCGCCGCCGCACGCGGCCGGAGCGTCGTCGTCGGCGGGGTCTTCAACTCCGGCCTCCTCGCCGACCCGCGCCCCGGCGCCACCTACGACTACGCCACCGCCCCGATCGCCCTCCTCGACCGTGCCCTCCGGCTGAGGGGCGTCACCGAGGCCCACGGTGTGCCGCTGCGCGCCGCCGCCCTGCGCTACCCCCTCACCCACCCCGCCGTCGCGGGGGTGCTCGTCGGCGCCCGCTCCCCGGACGAGGTGCGCGACGCCGCCGTACAGCTGAACCGGGAGATCCCCGACGCGCTCTGGGACGACCTGCGCGACCAGGGCCTGCTGCCCGGGAACGGACACTGACATGCGCATCGCCCTGCACACCGAGGTCCGCGCCGACCGCATCGCCGAGTACGAGGCCGCGCACCGCGAGGTCCCGCCCGAGCTGACCCGGGCGATCCGTGCGGCCGGCGCCCGCTCCTGGACGATCTGGCGCAGCGGCACCGACCTCTTCCACCTCATCGAGTGCGACGACTACGCCCGCCTTCTCGCGGAGCTGGAGCGGTTGCCCGTCAACGTCGCCTGGCAGGCCCGGATGGACGGCCTCCTCGACGTGGCCCACGACTACTCCGCCGAGGGCGCCGAAGCCGGGCTCCCCGTCGTCTGGGAGCTGTGAGATGACGGCCGGGCCCCGGGTCGTGGACGCCCACCACCACGTGTGGGACCTCGCGGTACGCGACCAGGACTGGATCACCGGTGAGGCGATGGCCCCCCTGCGCCGCGACTTCACCCTCGCCGACCTGGAGCCCGAGGCCCGGGCGGCCGGGGTCGGCGCCACCGTGCTCGTCCAGACCGTCACCGTGGCCGGGGAGACGCCCGAGCTCCTGGCGCTCGCCGACGGCAGCGAACTGGTCGCCGGGGTCGTCGGCTGGACCGACCTCACCGCTCCGGACATCGCCGACACCCTGGCCGCCCTGCGCGAACTCCCCGGGGGCGACCGGCTCGTCGGGCTGCGCCACCAGGTCCAGGCGGAACCGGACCCCGAGTGGCTGCTGCGGCCCGAGGTGCTGCGCGGTCTGGCCGCGGTGGCCGACGCCGGGCTCGTCCACGACCTGGTGATCCTCCCGCACCAGCTGCCCGCCGCGACCCGGGCCGCCGCCGCGCTCCCGGATCTCGTCCTGGTACTCGACCACGCGGGAAAGCCGCCGATCGCCACCGGGCGCACCCGGCCCTGGGCCGACGATCTACGGGCCCTCGCCGCCCTCCCCAACACCGTCTGCAAGCTCTCCGGGCTGGTCACCGAAGCGGACTGGCACACCTGGACCCCGGACGACCTGCGCCCCTACGCGGAGACCGTCATCGACGCCTTCGGGCCCGGGCGGCTCATGTTCGGCTCCGACTGGCCGGTGTGCCGCCTCGCCGCCACCTACACCGAGGTCCTGGACACCGCGCGCCTCCTGATCCAGGACCTGAGCGACGACGAGCGGGCCGCCGTGCTCGCCACCACCGCCGAACGCGTGTACGGCCTTCGGTAGGCGTCCCGGGCGCCGCTGCGGCAGGCTGGAACCATGCCCGAACTGCCGGAAGTCGAAGCCCTGCGGCTCTTCCTCGACGACCACCTCGTCGGCAAGGAGATCGACCGCGTCCTGCCGCTCGCGATCAGCGTCCTCAAGACCTACGACCCGCCCCTCACCGCCCTGCACGGCGGCACGGTCACCGACGTGCGGCGGCACGGCAAGTTCCTCGACATCGGCGTCGGCCCGCTCCACCTGATCACCCACCTCGCCCGGGCCGGCTGGCTCCGCTGGAACGACGCCTTCCCGGCCGCCCCGCCCCGCCCCGGCAAGGGCCCGCTCGCCCTGCGCACCGTGCTCACCGGCGGCGACGGCTTCGACCTGACCGAGGCCGGCACCACCAAACGCCTCGCCGTCCACCTCGTGCACGACCCGGCCGAGGTCCCCGGGATCGCCCGCCTCGGACCCGACCCGCTCGGCCCGGCATTCGACCGGGACGCGTTCGCCGCGCTGCTCGACGGGGAACGCCGCCAGATCAAGGGCGCCCTGCGCGACCAGACGCTCATCGCCGGCATCGGCAACGCGTACAGCGACGAGATCCTGCACGTCGCGAGGATGTCGCCGTTCAAGCTCACCGCGCATCTCACCGACGACGAGATCACCCGGCTCCACGAGGCCCTGCGCACCACCCTGGAGGAGGCCGTCGCCCGGTCCGGCGGGGTGGAGGCGGGGCGCCTCAAGGCCGAGAAGAAGAGCGCGATGCGCGTGCACGGGCGCACCGGCCAGGCGTGCCCGGTCTGCGGGGACACCATCCGCGAGGTCTCCTTCAGCGACTCCTCGCTCCAGTACTGCCCGACCTGTCAGACGGGCGGCAGACCGCTCGCGGACCGCCGCCTGTCCCGGCTGCTCAAGTAGGGGCGCGCTTCGCGGGAGCACGCCCTACACTCCGGCCTCATGCTCCGCGTACTCGCCGTCGACGACGAAGAACCCGCCCTGGAGGAACTGCTCTACCTCCTGCGCGCCGACCCCCGCATCCGCAGCGCGGAGGGCGCCACCGGGGCCACCGAGGCGCTGCGCCGCATCGGGAGCGCCGTCGACGCGGGCCCCGACGACCCGTCCGCCATCGACGTGGTCTTCCTGGACATCCACATGGCCGGCCTCACCGGGCTCGACGTCGCCCAGCTCCTCGCCGGGTTCGCCGCGCCGCCGCTCATCGTCTTCGTCACCGCCCACGAGGGCTTCGCCGTGCACGCCTTCGACCTCAAGGCGGTCGACTACGTCCTCAAACCGGTCCGCCGCGAACGCCTCGCCGAGGCCGTACGACGCGTCGCCGAACAGGTCCAGGACCGAGCGGCCCCCGTCGTCCACGACACCGCGCAGGACCAGATAGCCGTCGAACTGGGCGGCGTCATCCGCTTCGTCCCGGTCGACGACATCGCGTACGCCGAGGCCCAGGGCGACTACGCCCGGCTGCACACCGCCACCGGCAGCCACCTCGTCCGCGTCCCCCTCACCACCCTGGAGGAACGCTGGCGGTCCCGCGGCTTCGTCCGCATCCACCGCCGCCACCTCGTGGCCCTTGGCCGGATCGACGAACTGCGCCTGGACGCCGGCAGCATGAGCGTCCGCATCGGCACCGCGGAGCTCGCCGTCAGCCGCCGCCACACCCGCGCGCTGCGCGACCTCCTGATGCGCGGGACCGGGCGCTGACCAGCCGCTACCCGCCCCGAAACCCCTTCCCAGCGGGGCGGGGTGCCGCCTAAACTCCGGCCCCATGTCCGCAGAGCCCACGCCCCGGCGCGAAGTGGTGACGGGGGAGCCCCGGCGGGTGCGCCCGCTGCCGCGCTACCGCACCCAGTCGGAGATCGACGAGCAGACCGCGCTCGGCGGCGCCTACGTCCGCTCGCTGATGCGCGGGCAACTGCGCGCCGGACTGACCGCCTTCGCGGTCCTCGCCGCCGTCGTGGGCACCCTGCCCCTGGTCTTCGAGGCCCTGCACAGCTCCGCCGTCGTCTGGGCGGTCCTCGGCTTCGCCGCCTACCCGCCGATCACCGTGCTCGCCTGGTGGTACGTGCGGCGCGCCGAGCGCAACGAGAGCGACTTCGCCCGGCTCGTGGAAGGCCGCCCCGCCCCGTGAGCCGCACGTACGCGGTGGCGGCGGTCGCCGTCGTCGTCCTGGCCACCGTCCTCGTCGGCGGTTTCGGACTGCGGATCTCCCGCACCACCTCCGACTTCTACGTGGCCTCGCGCACCGTGCGCCCCCGGCTCAACGCCGCCGCGATCAGCGGCGAATACCTCTCCGCCGCCTCCTTCCTCGGCATCGCGGGCCTGGTCCTGGTGCACGGGCCCGACATGCTCTGGTACCCGGTCGGCTACACCGCCGGCTATCTGGTCCTGCTGGTCTTCGTCGCCGCTCCGCTGCGCCGCTCGGGGGCGTACACCCTGCCCGACTTCGCCGAAGGACGCCTGGAGTCCCGGCAGGTGCGCCGGCTCGTCAGCGTCCTCGTCGTCGGCGCGGGCTGGCTCTACCTGGTGCCCCAGCTCCAGGGCGCCGGACTCACCCTCAAGATCCTCACCGGGGCGCCCGGCTGGCTCGGCGACGTGCTCGTCGCCTCCGTCGTCGTCCTCGCCGTCGCCGCCGGCGGGATGCGCTCGATCACCTTCGTCCAGGTCTTCCAGTACTGGCTGAAACTGACCGCGCTCCTCGTCCCCGCGCTCTTCCTGGTGCTGGCCTGGCAGGGCGACGGACAGCCCCGCATCACCTTCGACGAACACCTCTCCGCGTTCCGCGCCGACCACCCGCTGTACGCGACCTACGGCCTCATCGTCGCCACCTTCCTCGGCACCATGGGCCTGCCGCACGTCGTCGTCCGCTTCTACACCAGCCCCAACGGCCGCGACGCCCGCCGCACCACCGTCGCCGTCCTCGCCCTCATCGGCGTCTTCTACCTCCTGCCGCCCGTCTACGGCGCGCTGGGCCGCCTGTACGCCCCCGAGCTGATCCACGGCGGCGACGCGGACGCCGCCGTCCTCCTGCTGCCCGGCCGGGTCATCGGCGGACTCGGCGGCGACCTGCTCGGGGCGCTCGTCGCGGGCGGCGCGTTCGCCGCGTTCCTCTCCACCGCGTCCGGGCTCACCATGGCCGTCGCCGGGGTCATCACCCAGGACGTGCTGCCCTCGCGCGGGGTGCGGCACTTCCGGCTGGCCACCGTCCTCGCGATCTCCGTGCCCCTGGCCGGCTCGCTGATGGTCAGCCGGGTCCCGGTCGCCGACTCCGTGGGCATGGCCTTCGCCGTCTCCGCGTCCTCCTTCTGCCCGCTGCTCGTCCTCGGCATCTGGTGGCGCCGGCTCACCCCGCCCGGGGCGGTGGCCGGTCTCCTGCTCGGCGGCGGCTCCGCGCTGGTCTCCGTGGCCATCACGGTCAGCGGCGCGGTACGCCCGCCCGGCTGGCCGCACGCCCTGCTCGCCTGGCCCGCCGTCTGGTCCGTACCCGTCGGCTTCCTCGCCATGATCCTGGTCTCGCTCGCCACGCCGAGCCGGATACCGCCCGGCACCAACGCCGCGATGACCCGCTTCCACCTGCCCGAGGCGCTCACCACGGGGAGGCACCGGTGACCGGGGCCGGCTACGCCGTCATCGTCGTGCTCGCCCTGCTGCTGTTCGGCGGGGGCCTCCTGCTCGGCCGCCGCACCGCCCGGCCCCTGCGCACCAGCGACGTCGGCACGCCCGTCGAACACGCCACCTTCGAGACCCTGCACACCGCGTCCCTGGCCGCGCCCCCGCTCCGCGCCGGGCTCACCGAGGACAGCGCCCGCAGGTCCGCCCGCCGACTGCGCTCACTCCTCGGCACCGACGCGCTGTGCCTCACCGACCGCGACGGGGTCCTCGTCTGGGACGGCGAGGGCGACCACCACGGCCGGGACGTCATGGAGCAGGTCGCGGGCGTCCTGGAGACCGGCCGCGACACCGCCTTCCACAGCGGCTGCGACGATCTGGACTGCCCGCTGAAGTGGGCCGTCGCCGTGCCCCTGACCGTCGACCACCGCGTCCTCGGCACCCTCGTCGCCTACGCCCCGCGCGAATCGGCGGTCCTGGCCCGGGCCGCGGGCGAGGTGGCCCGCTGGGTCTGCGTCCAGCTGGAACTGGCCGAGCTCGACCGCTCCCGCACCCAGCTCATCGAGGCCGAGATCAGGGCCCTGCGCGCCCAGATCTCCCCGCACTTCATCTTCAACTCACTGGCCGCCATCGCGTCCTTCGTCCGCACCGACCCGGAGAAGGCCCGCGAACTGCTCCTGGAGTTCGCGGACTTCACCCGCTACTCGTTCCGCCGCCACGGCGACTTCACCACCCTCGCGGACGAACTGCACTCCATCGACCAGTACCTCGCCCTGGTCCGGGCCCGCTTCGGCGAACGGCTCTCCGTCACCCTCCAGGTCGCCCCCGAGGTCCTGCCCGTCGCCCTGCCCTTCCTCTGCCTCCAGCCGCTCGTCGAGAACGCCGTCAAACACGGCCTCGAAGGCGCCGTCACCTCCAGCCGCATCACCATCAGCGCCCTGGACGCCGGCTCCGAGGCCGAGGTGGTCATCGAGGACGACGGCACCGGCATGGACCCCCAGCGGCTGCGCCACATCCTGCGCGGCGAGGGCGGCAGATCCACCGGCATCGGCCTGCTCAACGTGGACGAACGGCTCCGCCAGGTGTACGGGGACGAGTACGGGCTCGTCATCGAGACGGGCATCGGCGCCGGGATGCGGATCACGGTGCGGCTGCCGAAGTACCGCGCCGGGGTGCACGGGTCCTGACTTCCGGAAGGTCATGCCCAGCTCTACCGGCCGTCACCCGAGCACCGCACAATCGCCCGTATGACGACTCCGGCCCTCGTGGCTCCGCCCACGGCCAGCACGCCCCTCGCGCTCGTCCGGGGGTTCCTGACGGGAGGTGTGACCGGAGCGTCGATCGCCGCGCTCGTCGTGGGCGGGATCATCGAGAACGTGCCGCTGTTCGTATCCGGGTTCGTGCTGCCCGCACTCTACGGGCTGCTGTTGTTCCTCGCCGGTATGCCGGGGCGGGCCCGGGAGGCCGCGGTCGAGCCCCGCACGGCGCTCGCGTTGATCGAGAGCCGGAAGGCCGTCGGCGGTGAGACGAGCGACCCGCCGGTGCGGTTCGACCTCACCGTGGCGCCGGAGGACGGGCCGGCGTACCGGGTCGACATCACGCAGGAGATCAACCTCGTGGACCTGCCCGGCTACCGGCCGGGCGGGGCAGTGGTGGTCCAGTACCCGCCGGACCGGCCCTGGCGGGTGCGCATCGTCGAGCGGCCGACGCCGGAGTGGGAGGAGCGGGCGGCTTCGGCCCGCCTCGATTCGGTGCCGGGACCGGCCGCGGTGGCCGAGCCCCCGGAGGGCTGTGCCTTCGGTCTCGTCGGGTTCCTCGGCCTGCTGCTCGGCGCGGCTGCCGTGGTGCTGCTCTTCCGTGCGGCCCTCTTCGGTGACGACGCCGGCGCGGAGCCGCCTCCGGCCGCGCGCCCGTCGGTCTCCTCCAGTTCCTCCGGCTCCTCCGGTTCGTCGACCACGGTCGTGACTTCGGCGTCCGCGACGGCCACCCTCGGCCCCGGCCGGTCGTTCCTCGACCCGGGGGAGCTGGACCGGGCCTTCGACGCGCTCACCGAGGGCGGGGACGCGCGCCGGGCGCTCACCGTCGTCGTGCAGGAGCGCCTGTTGTCGATCGTGTTCTCGCCCGCCGGCACGCGTACTCCGGGATTCGACGCCCGGACGCTGCGCCATGACCGCTTCCCCGCCCTCGTCGATGAGGCCACGGCCGGCCTCGGTGTCCGCACCCCGCGCACCTGGCGGATCACCGCCGACCGCCTGACCGGTTCTCTCGTCATCAGGGTCGTGGTGACCGGCGCCGGGGGAACGGCGTCACTGGAGGCGGACGGCCGGGGCCACGTGGTGCGACGCGCCCCCGCGCGGTGAGGCGCCCTGGAACCGCACTGATCCGGACGGCGAGGGGCCGACCGGTGGCCGCCCACGAACAGCAGGAGGAGTGACGGATGGACCAGCACGGTTTTCTGGCGCTTTGGTGTGGCGTGTTCGGCGCGTGGGCGCTGATCGGATTCGGGAGGTCGTTGGCCGGGGCGACCCGGGCGCAGCGGACGGTCCGGACGAAGGGACGGATCGAACGGGTGGACGTGCCCCGGCACGGAAGCTCCCCGAAGAGCGGGATAGGCGTGGTCGTCTCCTTCCGGGACCCGGCCACGGGAGAGGAGTTCACCGTCACCAACGACGGTGACCGGGGCGAGGTGATCAGTGCGGCCTGGACCGGCCGGGAGATCGCGGTCCACTACCCGAACGGCAAACCCCACGCCTTCCGGTTCGCCCGCAACCTCTCGGAGGGCGGGCGCGGACTGGGCCCGCCGGCCTTCGCACTGTTCCTCGTCTACGCCGGACTGGTCACCGTGGCCGCGACCGACCGGGGGTGGCCGTGGGCGCTGGTCGGCTTCTGCGGACCCCTGGCCCTCTCCGGCCTGTACCACCTGCCCGGAAACCTGCGGGACAGGAACCGCCGCATCGACGCGCTCGCCGCCATGGCCTCCGTGCCCGGGCGCGTCGTCGCCGTGCTCAAGAGCGTCTCCGCCGACGAGGACGGCCACACCTCCACCCGCCTGGTGCCGGTGGTCGCCTTCACCACCCTCGACGGCAGGGAGGTGACCGCCTACTGCGAGTCCGGGCTGCGGAATCCCGACCGCTCATGGGGCCGTGACATCACGATCCACTACGCCCCCGACGACCCGGCCGTCTTCGTCCTGGACATCGAGGCCGAACGCCGCTCCTGGTACTGGGACATCACTGCCGACGTCGTGGGTGTGCTGATCGTGGCGACGGCAGCCGTAGCCGGATTGCCCGCGCTGTGACACGGGAGCCGGTCCATCGTCTGGCCATGGATCCACTCACCTTTGACTACGAGGACCTGCATCTACGCGTCGACCGGGGGTGTTCGAACTGCTCGGCGCCCAGGGCTCGCAGCTCCGTGTGCCGCTGAGCCGGCTCGGGGCACTGGTGCTTCGGTCGGCGAGCACGGCCACCTCGGTCGGGTGGTCTGACAGGGGGCCCCGGCCCGGCCGACAGGAGCCCTAGTACAGGTGTACCGCCAGATGCCCCAGGGGCAGGCCCAGCTGCCAGGCCGGGGTCCACACCTGCGCCTCCTCCTCCGCGTCCGCCTCGGCGCCCCCGTCCGGCTCCCAGGGCGGCAGCTGCCCCACCGCCTCCGGACCTGCGGCCAGCAGCTCGGTCTCCTCCAGCCACCGCCAGGCCCCCCGGGCCAGCGCCAGATCCGCCCCGGTGCCGCCCGCCACCGGAGCGGCCAGCCGGGCGCGCACCCAGCGGCGCCACGGCGTCCCGGACGCGGTGAGCAGCCGCAGCTCGTCCACCCGCGCGGCCGGCAGCACCCCGGCCACCGCACCGTCCAGCAGGAAGATGGTCAGGGCCAGCGCGTCCCGCCCCGCCCGGAACTCCAGCGTCGCCGGCTCCATCAGGTCGCCGGTGCGCAGCAGCTCGTCGGCCAGGTACTCCGCGTACATCCAGGCCATCGGCACCGGCAGCCCGCCCGCGCCGGACCCCTCATGACGTTCCGGAGGCATCCCGTATCGCCCCATTCCCTCGGTCTCGGGACCGTACGGCCGGCAAGCCGCCCGGCCGATCGCCCACGCAGCATTGAACCGGGGGAGCGCGTCCGGTGTGGCCGGAAAGGCAGTATCCGCCGCACCGGGTACGTCACAGGCACGAGGCGCCGACGACCGTCCGCCCCTGGGAAGGGCGCCGCGTGTAGCCGGGCAGATTGCGGGAGAGCACGCGCAGCGCGTAGTGCGAACGCGACTTGACCGTGCCCGCCGGTATGCCCAGCACCTCGGCCGTCTCGCCCACGCTCAGCCCCCGGAAGTAGATCTGCACCAGCACCGACCGGTGCTCCGGGCTCAGGGCACGCACCGCCTCGCGCACATCGAGGGCCGCGACCGCGGACTCCGCCGTATCGGCCCCCGCCGGCGCGCACTCCAGCCCGGCGTCGCTCACCTCGGCCGGCCGGGCCAGCCGGGAGCGCCGGGCGTCGATCGCCAGCCGGCGCGCCACGGTGAACAGCCAGGGCCGCATGGACTCGTACGGGCCGTCGAACGCCTCCGGGTGCTGCCAGGCCCGCACCAGCGTCTCCTGGAGCAGGTCCTCGGCCCGCTGCCGGTCACCGAAGGTCAGACCGAGCAGGAAGTGGAACAGGGCGTGTCCGTGTTCACGCTGGAGCTCCGCGAGCGCCCGCTCGTCGGTCTTCGTCGTGGTCATGGTGAACGCCCTTCCCGCCAAGGTCCCGCCTCGCTGCCGACCTGGCGTATACGAGCGCATTCAGGCCACGAGGAACAGGACAAACGCCGCCCCGTGCGACGAGCGGTCGCTCAGAGCGGCGAATGGTGCGGTGAACGGTCGGGCGGCGGCCCGGGCCCGCGCTCTACGGCACGACGGTGACCGGCCAGCGGCCCGCCTTCACCAGGCGGACGGCCACCGAACCGATGAAGCGGTGCCCCGCCGACTCCGACGCGCCCACCACCACGGCGTCCGCCTTCAGTTCGTCGGCGGCGGTCACCAGACCGTTGTACGGGTCACCCCGGAATGTGTGGAACTCCCAGCGGACATCCCATATGTCCTTCATCCGGGCCGTCGACTGCCGGATCTCCTCGACCAGCCCCTCGGCCACCTCGGCGGTCGCGTCGCCGACCGGAGCCCCGAGCGCGGCGCCCGCCGCCAGCACCGGCTGGACGTACACCAGGGCCAGCATGGCCCGCTGGCGCCGTGCGAGCCCGGCCGCGTAGGCCGCCGCGCGCATGGACGACTCGGAACCGTCGAGGCCCGCGACGATCACCTTCGGCCCGTCTGTGCCACGTTCGAACTGGTGGGAGTGCTGATCTGTCACGGCAGTGAGGCTATCGGCTCGCCCCGCTGCTTCCGGCCCGGCCTCCCGGCGGCCGGGCCCCGCTCACCACGGGCGCCGGGGCCTTCCCGCCATCCGGGTGCAAAAGATCCGGTGGCCGGTGTCGCTGAGGCGGGTGACGGGGCGGGCGTGCGAGCAGTAGGGGATGAAGAGTGATCACAGGCCGCTCCTGCGGAGAACGGTCCTGCGGCTGGCCGCGGGCCTGGGCGCCGCCACCGCCGTACGGCTCGTCGCGGCGGACCCCGCCGCCTCCCCGGCCCGTCCGGCGGCTCCCGTCGCGGGTGCGGCGGGCTCCCCGGCCGCCGCCTTCCGCGGCCGGCCGCTCGCCTATAGGCTGCGGCCCATGACGGGACAGACGCCGCCCCGGTACCGCCCGGCGGCCCCGCCGGTCCGCACCCGGCCGTTCGAGCAGCTGACCGACATCGGGCACGCCATGGTGCTGTCCTTCGACGACGGGCCCGACCCGCTTTACACCCCGCAGATCCTGGACACGCTGCGCGAGCACGACGTACGGGCGATGTTCTTCCTCTGCGGGGAGATGGCGAACGACAACCGCGACCTCGTCCGCCGGATCTCGGACGAGGGGCACACCGTGGGCAACCACTCGTGGACGCACCCCCTGGTCACCAAGCTCTCCCGGGCCGGGATCACCGATGAGCTGGGGCGTACCAGCGACGTCATCGAGGAGATCACCGGCGCGGCACCGCTCTGGTACCGGGCGCCCTACGGGGCCTGGAACCGCGACTCCTTCGAGATCGGCGCCGCGCTGGGCATGGAACCGATGGCCTGGACCGTGGACACCCTGGACTGGACCGTGCCGGGCACGGACACCATCGTCCACCGGGTCAGGCAGGGGGCCGGCCCCGGGGTCGTGGTGCTCTCGCACGACGCGGGCGGCGACCGCTCGCAGAGCGTGGCGGCGCTGCGCCGCTATCTGCCGGAGCTGCTGGACGACGGATACCGGCTCACGGTGCCGCGACGACGCTGACGGGGGGCGTCAGCGGGTGTCCACCAGGCGGGCGAAGACCACGACGTTGCCGTCGTAGCCGTTGGCCTTGGTGTAACCGCCGCCGCAGGTGATGACCCGCAGCTCGGGCTGCCCGGTGTCGCCGTACACCCGGGCGCCGGGGAAGTCGTTCTTGGCGAAGACCTCGACGCCGTACACCTCGAAGACCGCCACCCGGTCGTCGCTGCGGTCGACCTCGATGCGGTCGCCCTTGGTCAGCGAACCGAGCCCGTAGAAGACGGCGGGCCCCGCCTTGTTGTCGACGTGGCCGACGATGACGGAGGTGCCGGTCTGACCGGGTGCGATGCCGTTCTGGTACCAGCCGGCCAGGTTGGGGTCCTCCGGCGGCGGGGTCTCGATCCAGCCGTCCGGGTCGAGATTCACGTCGATGACCGGTGCGTCGACCTGGATGGAGGGGATCGCCACACGGGCGACGGGCGCGAACGGGAGCGGCTTGACCGCCTGGCCGGCCGCCGGGGCGGCGGGGGCGTTGTTCCGGTGGCCCACCGAGGCGGCGGCGACCGGCTGCGGGGGGCCGGGGGAGAGGTCGGCCCCGTTGCGCATGAGCGCCAGGCCGGAGAGCATCGCCAGGGCGAGCGCCCCCCACGGCGAGTGTCGGATGCGTTCCGGTCGCCAGTTGTCCCGGCCCATGGTTCTCCCTTCGTCGCGACGAGCAGAACGCTAGGCGCGGTGCCACCGGGCGGCGATCAGAGAAGGGCGAACGGGTGGCGGCGGACCACCCGGATGCTTATCGGAGTAGCGCGCGGATAAAACTTCTGACGGCCCGTGACCTGGGCATCCGTCAGCCGGTGGGGTGCCCGCACGGCGTGTCGGATCACCGGTCCGGAGCAGCGCCGAAATGCGGGCGATCAAGGTTCTGGTGAGGGTTCGTCATGGGAGGCGTTCTCGTCGATCCATCCCGGCGCACAGAGCCCCGGGGCGCTTCCCGGTGGAGGTTGGAACGATGCGTGCTACACGCGCTCTGGTGGTCGCGGCGGCCGCCGTCGCCGCCCTCGGGGCCGGCGCCCCGATGGCCGCCGCCGGCGGAGACGTCGGGAACAACCAGAACAACAACCAGAACAACAATCAGAACAACGGCAACAACCAGAACGACTGGAACGACCCGGGCGGCTGGAACAACGGCAACAACAACGGCAACGGCAACAACAACGGGAACAACAACGGCAACGGGCGCAACAACGGCCCGAACAACGTGACCGTCGACCCCGAGCGCGTGCACCAGGGCGCCGCCATGCAGGTCAGCGCCGAGGGCTGCGGCCGGGGCGGCAGCGTCTCGTCCAACGCGTTCCGGACCACCCGGCTCTCGGCCGGCCGGGTCGGCCACGCCCGGGTCCGCATCTTCAACGACGCGACGCCCGGCACGTACAACCTGACGGTCCGGTGCGACGGCACCGACCGGACGGCGAGTCACCGCTTCACCGTGCTCGACAGCCGGGGGGCCCAGGGCGGGCTCGGCGGCTCGATGGCGGCGACCCCGGCGGAGATGGGCGTCGGCGCCGGTCTCGTCGCCTCGGCGGCCCTCGGCGGAGGCGTGTACATCATGCGCCGCCGGAGGACGGGCCATGGGGCGGCCTGACCGCCAGAACACTCCCGCCGGACCGATAACGAAGTCGCCCCGGGTCCCGTGCCAGGACCCGGGGCGGCTCTCGTTGCCCATTCCGCTTGTACCGGTCAGTGCGAGCGGCTCTCCCTGCGGCGGCGTACGAAGAACACGACACCGGCGCCGGCGGCCACGGCGAGCGCGGTGCCCGCCACGATCTCACCGGAGTTCACGCTGTCGATGCTGCCGCCCAGACCGCCCTGCACACCGGCCGGCGCGGCCGTGGCGGCCCTCGTGCTGGTCGAGCTCGTGGTGGGCGCGCCCGTGGCCGCGCTGACGGTGAGGTTCACCTTGGCCGTGGAACTGGGCGAGGTGTTGCAGATGAACGTCACCTCGTAGGCGGCGCCCGGTTTGGCGTCCCGGTCGACGGTGGCCTGGGCGCTGCCGTTCATCGGGATGGTGACGGTGTCGAACACCCCCGAGGACGCCGTGGCGGTCGTCGAGCAACCCCGGGCCGCCAGGGTGACCTTGCCCCCGGGCGCCACCACCGACGGCGTCACGGTGTATCCGTTCCCGCCCCCCGACGGACCGCCCGCGGTCGCGGCGTACGCGGTCGCGGCCGGGCCGGTCAGGGCGAGTGCGGCGGCGCCGAGCAGAGCGACGGGGGCGACACGTATTGCGCGCATGGTGAATCCTCCGGGTCCCCGAGGAGCAGCTGCGGAACGGATTTCCACAAAGCGTCAGAAATGCACCTCGAACGCCGCCCACGCTAGAAGTGGTGCATTTCGCCCGCGATCGGGGTCCGGCGAATGGGGCACCGCTGTCCCCCGGGCGGCGCATCGGTCCTCGGTCAGCCGTCCGCCGCCCCCGGGAAGAGGTCGAGGAAGGGTGCGGCGGTGGCGGAGAAGCCCCGTCCGAACGGGGAGTCGAAGTCCCAGATCAGGAAGAGGAGGAAGGCGATCAGCACACTGAAGAGCCCGGCGAGCAGGAGTTCCCGGAACGTCCGCCGGATCTGCAGGGTGAAGATCAGCCCCACGGTCACCAGGGCGCCGATGACCAGCCCGAACCACACCACCCCCGGCATGGTCGCGCCCGCGCTCTCCCCCCGTGAGCTGCGGGCGTCGTCGGCGGCGGCCACCTGGTCCACCAGGGGCTGGTACGCCTGACCCTCGTGGTCCGTCCTCGGCCGGTAGTCCGTGACGTCGGCGCGTACCTTGTCCAGCAGTTCGGTGCCGTGGTCGCTGAGCCTCCCGTGCTCGGTCATGGTCCGCCACTCGTCGTGCACCACATAGCTCACGTACGCGTCGACGTCGGCCCGGATGCGGGTGCGCACCTCCTGCGGATAGACGGCGGAGCGCGCGCTCACCTCGTGCAGGGCCTGGGCCTCCTGGCGCACGTACTCCTGCGCGGCGCTCCGGCCCTCCCAGACGCCCGCGATGGCGAGGCCCAGCACGATGGCGTAGATCACTCCGATCATCATCGTCATGTACTCGATGACGTCGGGGGTTTCGGACGGGTCGTCGTCCTCCGGGAGTCTGCGGTTGCTGAGAACGGCGATGGTCAGGACCACGGCGGTGGCCGCGACCATGGCGAGCGTGAGGACGAGCCATTCCGACATGGGCGTCTCCGGGATTCATCGGGAACGGGGGCGCAGCACCGCGACGGCGAACACCGCGGGAGCCGTGACCATCAAGGTGAGCGTGACCAGGGAGGTGTGACGCTGCGGCGTCTTCCGCACCGGCCGGCGGTAGGCGGGGAGTGCGACGTGGACGGAGGGCGAGGGCCGTACCGATGGCGAGGGGCTCGGCTCCGGCTTCGGCTCGGGCTTCGGGGCCGGCGGTGGGGGAGGGGGCGGCGGCGGGGGCGGTGGTGCCGGTTCGGGTTCGGGCGCCGGGGGCGGCGGAGGCGGCGGTGGTGGTGCCGGCTTCGGGGGCGGCGGTGGCGGAGGGGGCGGCTCCGGTTTCGGCGTGGGGGTCGGAGTGGGCTCCGGCTCCGGGCCGGCGAAGCAGCTGCCGTCGCCGCTGACCGCCACCGCCGTGCCGCCGTCCTCCTCACCGATGGAGGCGTACGCGCAACTGTCGGCGGTCGCGGGGGCGGGGGCGGTCAGCAGCCAGGTGAGCGCGAGCGCCGCGGCCAGCCGCCAGAAGAGTGATCCGTACACGACCGGGAGCATGTTCCGGGCCGTGCGGCGGCACGCCGGACCTCCTCCGGATTCCCCTGATGGAGGGGACCTGGGGTGCATGGGGTTTGGCGCCGGTGAAATGGAACAGGCGCGTGCGGAGTCCCGGTCTCCGGAAATGGCCGATTGTCGCCCCTCCCTCGGGGAATGGCGTCAAAGGCCGTGTCACCGGTTCCGCGCATTCCCGGCGTCGGGGCGGCGAGGGGAAGGCGCGCGCCGGTCCGCGGGCGCCCGGAGGCCCCTGCCCTGCCCCGAGGGCGTCCGGCCCTCGAACGCCAACGTCCAAGGCTCTCCCGGGACATGGTGTCCGGGCTTCGCCGACGCGGACTTCGCCGGCGCGCCAAAGTAGTCCGGGAGTGAACTATTTGATCCCTCTCGTTCGGCGAATGTAACGGGCAGCGACCAGTCGGTTGCACATGCCATGGGAGTGTGACCAATAACGGACGGCTAATTTCCGTTTCCGCTCGCTCTCTTGGCGGTCGATCAGTAGCCTCTGGTCCACACTGACCATGGACATGGCCGGATCGCCGTGGCGACTTGTTGGAGACATCGATGGAGCGTCCCGCCTGGGCACCGCAAGGCATTGACATTTCGGTGCCGAGCGTGTCCCGAATGTATGACTTCTATCTGGGCGGCTCGCACAATTTCGAGGTGGACCGGGAAGCGGCCCGGAAGGCCATGGAGTTCATGCCGGGACTTCCCAAGGTGATGCAGGCGAACCGGGCCTTTATGCGCCGCGCGGTGCGTTACGCGCTGAGCGAGGGGGTCGGCCAGTTCCTCGACATCGGTTCCGGGATACCCACCTTCGGCAATGTCCACGAGGTCGCCCAGGCGATCGACCCCGCCGCCAAGGTCGCCTACGTCGACCACGACCCGGTCGCCGTCGCGCACAGCCAGGCCGTCCTCGAAGGCAACGACGGTGCCACGATCGCCTCGGCCGACCTGCGCCGGCCCCAGGAGATCAGGGACAGCCCCGAGGTGAGCAAACTCCTCGACTTCGACCGCCCGGTGGCGCTGCTGCTCGTGGCCGTCCTCCACTTCATCGAGGACTCCGACGACCCGCAGGGCGCCGTCGCCGCACTCCGCGACATGCTCGCCCCCGGCAGCCTCCTGATCGTTACCCACGCCGCGTACGAGGGCATTCCGCTGAGCCGCGAGGAGGCCGGCGGCGCGGTCGGCGTGTACCGCAACATCCGCAACCCGCTCATCATGCGCACGCGCGACGAGGTCGCCCGCTTCTTCGACGGCTACGACCTGGTCGAGCCCGGCCTCGTCGCGATGCCGGAGTGGCGCCCCGAGAACGCCGCGGCCCCCGAGAACGAGGACCCATACGCCTTCTCGGGCATCGCGGGAGTGGGACGCAAGGCGTGAGCATTCCCGCCCAGTCGTCCGGTACCCCGGAGGCGGCGCCCGACGGCCCCGAGGACCGGCTCCGGAGATTCGCCACCATCTGGAGCCGGGCCATCTTCCCGTCGACGGCCACCTCCCTGACCCGGACCGAGTTCGAACAGCACCTGCTGCCGCTGGCCCGTACGCTCAGCGAGACCCTGCACGCCCGCCCGTTCGACGCGGCCGCGGCGACCGGGGTGGGCGGCGCGCTCGTCGCCGCCCACTGCACCGACCCGGACGCGCTCAGCTCCACGCTCGGCGTCGTCGACTCGTACCTGGTGCTCTACTGCGGCAGCAACGGGCCGGCGGCCCTGACCACCGAGGACAGCCGGTCCCGCTGCGCCCGCATCCAGCACGCGGTGGCCGCCGGCTTCACGCAGGCCCTGCGGGAGCGGACGCTGGCCGAGCAGGAGGCCATCGCCCGCTCGGCGCTCGCCGCCCGCTCCCACGCCGAACAGGCCCTGCACGCCACCGAGGCACGCTTCCGCGCCGTCTTCAAGGACGCGGCCATCGGCATCGGCATCGCCGACCTCGACGGCAATGTGCTGGAGGTCAACGACACCCTCACCCGGATGTTCGGCGGCCTGGAGAACCACGTCCTGAGCCACCGCGTCAACGAGTGGGTGCACCCCGAGGACTCCCCGCAGGTCTGGAAGTACTACAACGAGCTGGTACGCGGCGAACGCGAGCACTACCGGGTCGAGAAGCCGTACTACCGCAACGACGGCACCGTGCTCTGGACCAATCTGACGGTGTCGCTGCTGCGCGACGCGGAGGGGCGGCCCGAATACCAGCTGGCGCTGCTGGAGGACACCACCGAGCGCCGCCTGCTCAATCTGCGCCTCCGCTACGAGGCCACCCACGACGCGCTCACCGGCCTGCCGAACCGGACGCTCTTCTTCGAGCGCTTGGAGAAAGCGCTCTCAGCCGGGGACGGCAGCCGCTTCGGCCTCTGCTACCTGGACCTGGACGGCTTCAAGGCGATCAACGACAGCCTCGGCCACGCCGCGGGCGACCGGCTGCTCGTGGAGGTCGCGGACCGCCTCCAGAGCTGCGCGACCGCCTCCGGCGAGATGGTCGCCCGGCTCGGCGGCGACGAGTTCGTGGCGCTCACGACGAGCTTCGACAGCCCCGCCGAGGTCGACGAACTCGCCTGCCGCATCCTCGGCGTCCTCGGCACGCCCATCCGGCTCGACGGGCGCGAACTGACGGTGCGCGGCTCGATCGGCGTCGTCGAGGGCCCCGCCGGGGAGCGCAGCGCCGCCGAGGTGCTGCGCAGCGCCGACATCACCATGTACCGGGCCAAGTCCGCGGGCGGCAACCGCTTCGAGCTGGCCGACGCCGAGGCGGACGCCCGGGCCATCACCCGGCACGGTCTCACCACCGCGCTGCCGGCCGCCCTGGAACGCGGTGAGTTCTTCATCGAGTACCAGCCGCTGGTGCACCTCGACGACGGTACGGTGCACGGCGCCGAGGCCCTGGTGCGCTGGTGCCATCCGCAGCACGGGGTGCTGGGGCCCGACCGGTTCATCACGCTGGCCGAGCACACCGGGCTCATCGTGCCGCTCGGCCGCTGGGTCCTGGAGGAATCGGTCCGGCAGGCCAACTTCTGGCAGGAGCGGCACACCGACGGCGGCCCGCTGCGGATCAACGTCAACCTCTCACCGGCCCAGCTGCACCACCCGCAGCTCGTCGCGGAGACCGTCGAGGTCCTGGAGCGCTCCGGGCTCGAAGCGGGCGCGCTCTGCCTGGAGGTCACCGAGTCGGCGCTCATCGGGGCTGACGAGGACGTGCTGAAGCCGCTGCGCCAACTCGCCGAGATGGGCGTCGACATCGCACTGGACGATTTCGGCACCGGCTACTCCAACCTGGCGAACCTGCGCAGGCTGCCGGTGAGCGTGCTGAAGCTGGACCGGTCCTTCACCCAGGGGATGCAGCACCATCCGGCGGACCCGGTCGACCTGAAGATCGTGGAGGGGATCGTGTCGCTCGCCCACAGCCTCGACCTGGCGGTCACCGTGGAGGGCGTGGAGACGGGCGCCCAGGCCGAGCAGCTGCGGCAGCTGGGCTGCGACACGGCCCAGGGCTGGTACTACGCCCGCCCCGGCGCCCCGGACCGCATCCACTCGCTGCTGCTGGCCGACGCGGTGTGAGCCGGGCGGGCGCGGCGTCCCTCAGGGGCTCGCCGCGCCCGCCCGCCCCCTGGGCCTGTCTGACCCAGCAGGACCCGCTGGAGCTCGCGGGCCGCGCGCGGCGGGGCCACGTCGCTGCGGTGCGCCAGTGCGATGGTGCGGCGCAGCCCGGGCCGGGCCAGCGGGGTCGTCCGCAGGTCGGCCCCGGACCGGGCCGCGACCATGGCCGGGACGACCGCGATGCCCAGGCCCGCGCGGACGAAGCCCAGCACCGCGTCCATCTCGCCGCCCTCCACCGTGAACGACGGCTCGAAGCCCTCGGCCCGGCAGGCGGCCACCGTCAGCTCCCGCAGGTCGTAGCCGTGCCGGAACATCACCAGCGGCTCGCCCTCCAGGTCCGCGATCCGGACCCGCCCGCCCCGCCCCGGCCGGGGGCGCTGCGCCGACGAGACGACGACCAGGTCCTCCTGGAGCAGCTCGACCGTGGTCAGCGCCGGTGACGCGGCCGGCAACGGCAGCACCACCAGGGCCAGGTCGAGCGCCCCGCGCGCCAGCTCCCGTACGAGATCGTGCGAGCCGCCCTCCTCCAGCAGCAGCTGGATGCCCGGGTGCAGGTCGTGGAAGGCGCGCAGCACCTCCGGCAGCAGGCCCGTGCACACGCTGGGCGTCGCCCCCAGCCGTACCCGGCCCCGGCGCAGCTGGGCGAGCTCCTGCACCTCGTGGCGCGCCGTGTCGGCGTCGGCCAGGATGCGCCGGGCCAGCGGGAGCAGCGCCTCGCCCGCGTCCGTCAGGGTGATGTTGCCGCGCGCCCGGCTGAACAGCTCGGCGCCGAGCTCGTTCTCCAGGGCCCGGATCTGCTGGGAGAGCGAGGGCTGCGATACGTGCACCTCCTCGGCGGCGCGGGTGAAGTGCCGGGCCTCGGCGACGGCCACGAAATAGGTGAGCTGCTGGAACTGCATCACCCCACGCTACCGCGCTTCATAGGCCCCGGCTATGGAGATCAGCTGTTCCATGACTTGGACTGATCGGGCCCTCCGGCCCTAGCGTCGTGTCCATGGCATTGGCAACCCGGACGGACCGACGGCCGTCCATGACGCGCACGCTCTGGGGCTCGACCGTCGGCAAGAAGGTGATCATGGCCGTCAGCGGTCTGGTCATGCTCCTCTACCTGGTCGTCCACATGATCGGAAACCTGAAGATCTTCTTCGGGTCCGACGAGTTCAACGGCTACGCGCACTGGCTGCGGGTGGTGGGCGAGCCCTTCCTGCACCACGAGTGGGCGCTGTGGATCGTGCGCGTGGTGCTCGTCGCCGCCGTGGTGCTGCACGCGGTCTCCGCGTACCAGCTCAGCAGGCGCGACCTGCGGGCCCGGCCCAGCACGTACGTGCACAAGCGGCCGCGTGCGAGCTACGCCACCCGCACCATGCGCTACGGCGGGGTCATCCTCGGGCTGTTCATCGTCTGGCACATCCTGGACCTGACGACCGGCACCGTGCACTCCGGCGGATTCCAGTCCGGCCACCCGTACCAGAACGTCATCGACACCTTCTCCACCTGGTACGGCAACGTCGTCTACATCGTCGCGATGCTCGCCCTGGGACTCCACGTCCGGCACGGGTTCTGGAGCGCCGCGCAGACCCTCGGCGCCGGCCGCGCGAGCCGCGACCGCGCCCTGAAGACCCTCGCCGACGTCCTCGCGCTGGTGCTGACGGTGGGCTTCATCTCCGTACCCGTCGCCGTCATGACCGGAGTCGTGAGCTGACATGAACGACTACACGCACTACACGACCGGCGAACCCGTCGCCGACACCAAGGCCCCCGCCGGCCCCGTCGCGGAGCGCTGGGACACCCGACGCTTCGAGGCCAAGCTGGTCAACCCCGCCAACCGGCGCAAGCACACCGTCATCGTCGTCGGCACCGGCCTGGCCGGCGGCTCGGCCGGCGCGACCCTGGCCGAACAGGGCTACCACGTCGTCCAGTTCTGCTTCCAGGACTCGCCCCGCCGGGCCCACTCGGTCGCCGCGCAGGGCGGCATCAACGCCGCCAAGAACTACCGCAACGACGGCGACTCGGTGCACCGCCTCTTCTACGACACGGTCAAGGGCGGCGACTTCCGCGCCCGCGAGTCCAACGTGCACCGGCTCGCCCAGATCTCCGTCGAGATCATCGACCAGTGCGTCGCACAGGGCGTCCCCTTCGCCCGCGAGTACGGCGGCCTCCTCGACAACCGCTCCTTCGGCGGCGTCCAGGTCTCCCGCACGTTCTACGCCCGCGGCCAGACCGGACAGCAGCTGCTCCTCGGCGCCTACCAGGCGCTGTCCCGGCAGATCGCCGCGGGCAACGTCGAACTGCACCCCCGTACCGAGATGCTCGACCTGATCGTCGTCGGCGGCCGGGCGCGCGGCATCGTCGCCCGCGACCTCGTCACCGGGAGGATCGACACCTACTTCGCGGACGCGGTGGTCCTCGCCAGTGGCGGTTACGGGAACGTCTTCTACCTGTCGACCAACGCGATGAACTCCAACGCCACCGCCGTCTGGCGGGCCCACCGGCGCGGTGCCTACTTCGCGAACCCCTGCTTCACGCAGATCCACCCCACCTGCATCCCGCGCACCGGCGACCACCAGTCCAAGCTGACGCTGATGAGCGAGTCGCTGCGCAACGACGGCCGCATCTGGGTCCCGAAGGCCAAGGGCGACACCCGGCCCGCGAACGAGATCCCGGAGGACGAGCGCGACTACTACCTGGAGCGCCAGTACCCCTCCTTCGGCAACCTGGTGCCCCGCGACATCGCCTCGCGCGCCGCGAAGAACGTCTGCGACGAGGGCCGCGGCGTCGGACCCGGCGGCCAGGGCGTCTACCTGGACTTCGCCGAGGCCATCGGCCGGATGGGCCGGGCCGGGGTCGAGGAGAAGTACGGCAACCTCTTCGACATGTACGCCCGGATCACCGCCGAGGACCCCTACGAGACCCCGATGCGGATCTATCCGGCCGTGCACTACACGATGGGCGGGCTCTGGGTCGACTACGACCTCCAGACCACGGTCCCGGGGCTCTTCGCGATCGGCGAGGCCAACTTCTCCGACCACGGGGCCAACCGCCTCGGAGCCTCCGCGCTGATGCAGGGGCTCGCCGACGGCTACTTCGTCCTGCCGTCCACCATCAACGACTACCTCGCCCGCAACCCGCACCGCGAAGACGTCGACGCCTCGCACCCGGCCGTCGAGGAGGCCGTCGCCGAGACCGAGGACCGGCTCAACCTGCTGCTGGCCGTCGACGGCGACCGCACACCCGACTCCTTCCACCGCGAGATCGGCGAACTCATGTGGGAGTACTGCGGGATGTCCCGCAACGAGGAGGGGCTGCGCACCGCGCTCGCCCGGATACCGCTGATCCGCGAGGAGTTCTGGCGCCGCATCAAGGTGCCGGGCACCGGCGACGAGTTCAACCAGTCACTGGAGAAGGCCAATCGCATCGTGGACTACCTGGAGCTGGCGGAGCTGATGTGTCTCGACGCCCTGCACCGCGCCGAGTCCTGCGGCGGCCACTTCCGCGAGGAGTCCCAGACCCCGGACGGCGAGGCCGCCCGGCGCGACGAGGAGTTCTCCTACGGCGCCGCCTGGGAGTTCACCGACACCGGCGAGGCCCCCGTCCTGCACAAGGAAGACCTCGTCTTCGAGTACGTCCACCCCACTCAGCGGAGCTACGCATGAAGCTCACCCTGCGCGTCTGGCGCCAGAAGAACGCCGACGCCCCCGGCGCCATGTCCACGTACGAGGTGGACGGCATCTCGCAGGACATGTCGTTCCTGGAGATGCTCGACACCCTCAACGAGGAGCTGATCCTCGCCGGCGACGACCCCGTCGCCTTCGACCACGACTGCCGCGAGGGCATCTGCGGTGCGTGCAGCCTCGTCATCAACGGTGACGCGCACGGTCCCGACCGCACCACCACCTGCCAGTTGCACATGCGCGCCTTCCACGACGGCGACACCATCGACATCGAACCCTGGCGCGCCTCCGCCTTCCCGGTCGTCAAGGACCTGGTGGTGGACCGCTCCGCCTTCGACCGGATCATCCAGGCCGGCGGCTACATCTCCGCTCCCACCGGGACGGCCCCGGACGCGCATGCCACCCCGGTGCCGAAGCCGGACGCCGACTTCGCCTTCGAGCACGCCGAGTGCATCGGATGCGGTGCCTGCGTCGCGGCCTGCCCCAACGGTTCGGCGATGCTCTTCACCTCGGCGAAGGTCAACCACCTCAACGTGCTTCCGCAGGGTGCCCCCGAGCGGGAGACCCGGGTGCTCGACATGGTGGAGCAGATGGACAGCGAGGGCTTCGGCGGCTGCACGCTCACCGGCGAGTGCGCCACCGCCTGCCCCAAGGGCATCCCGCTGCCGTCGATCTCGGCCATGAACAAGGAGTGGCTGCGGGCGACCCGCAAGGCCCGCCGCTGATCCACCGCACGGCCGAGGGCCCCGGAGGCCGCCCGCCTCCGGGCCCCGCGCGGTCAGGACTCGGTCACGGAGAGGTCGTCCCCGTACACCGTGCCCTGGCCGTACCAGCCGTGCAGATAGACCGTGACCGCGCCGCTGGAACCGGTGGTGAAGGTCACCGACTGCTTGGTGTAGCCGCTCGACAGGCCCCAGGTGCTCGCCGTCGCCCCGCCCCGGACGCCGATGTAGGCGTAGTTCCCCTGGACGTAACCCTGAAGGGTGTACTCGGTGTTGGGGGAGAGGCTGAGCGTCTGGGCGCACTCGCCGGTCTGCGACGAGGTGGCCGCGACGGACAGTGCGTGGGCACCGCCGTGCACCGGCGAGGAGACGACCGCGCCACCGGACTCGCACGTCCAGGGGCCGAGCGCGCCGGTCTCGAAGTCACCGTTGACCAGCGCGCCCGTGCCACCGCCGGCACCGGGCACCGTCAGGGTGAACGAGGCGGAGTGGCTGAGGGTGCCGGAGGTGCCGGTCACGGTGACGGTGTACGTGCCGGGAGCCGTCGACGCCGCCGCGCCGAGCGTCAGCGTGGCGGAGCCGCCCGCCGTCACCGAGGTCGGGCTGAGCGTGGCGGTGACCCCGGCCGGGGCACCGCGGGTGGTCAGCGCGACCGTCCTGGCGGCGCCCGAGGTCACCGCCGTCCGTACGGTGGCGGTCGTCGAACTGCCCGGTTCGACCGTGGCCGAGGAGGGCGTCACCCCCACCGAATAGTCGTCGGTCACCGGGCCGCCGCCACCGCGGGTGAACGGGGCGAAGGTGTGCGTGAAGTACCAGGTGTCCTGCGCGATGCCGGAGCAGGTGTCGCTCCCACCGGTGCCGGGGCAGCCGCCGTTGTCGCGCTGGAGCGCCCAGAACGACAGGGTGCCGACGCCCTTGGAGACGGCCCAGTCGTACACCACGGGCGCGTTGGCGGTGGTGAAGGTCTCGGCGGGTCCGTAGTCGTCGATGCCGGGCATCTCGATGATGCCGGTCATGCCCCACAGCTGGGCGTCGGTCTTCGACGGGTAGAGCTTCGCCAGCTGGCCCTTCAGACCGGTGATCGCGGTCTGGGTGTCCTGGGCCATGTCGTGCGCGGCGCCGTCGTAGTAGTCGAACGTCATGAGGTTGACGACGTCGACCTGCGTGCCGTTGGACACCGCGTTCTTGAGCACCGCGAGACCGCTGCTCGCCAGACCGCTGGTCGTGGTGGGCAGGGTGTACGAGATCTGGAGCGGGCGCCCACTGGCGGCGGCCCAGTCCTGGACCTTCTTCAGCGCCTTGTTGCGGCGGTCGATGCCGGCGCTGTTCGTCAGCGAGTTGTCCTCGATGTCCATGTCGAGGCGGGACACGTCGTAGGTCGTGATGACCTTCTCGTACGCGGCGGCGATCGAGTCCACGCTGGTGCAGCTGTCGGCGATCTCGGTACCGGTGTTGTCCGCGGTGTAGCCGCCGAACGACGGGATCACGTCGCCGCCGCGCGACCGCATCGTGGCGAAGTCGGCGCCGAACTCGGACTGGGCGATCGGCATGCCCGAGTCGCCGTTCCAGTACGGGGTGCAGGAGCCGCGGGACTCCGTCTGGATGAAGGCCATGGTCAGGTACTTGGCACCGGACGCCTGGGCGAGCGCGGCCGGGCTGTCGCCGTTCCACGCCTCGAAGTACGGGGCGAAGACGTGCGCGGGCATGGGAGTGGCGGCGGTGGTGGCGGCCTGCGCGCCGACGCCTGATCCGAGGACCAGACCTGCGGACGCGACGGCGGTGGCCAAGGCGCTCAGGACGGCGCCGACGGTGCTTGGACGTCTCATGGGGAAGCTCCCAGCGGGGTGGGACAACGGGCGGATGCACGGCTCGGCCGCGCCCGGTGAGGGGCGCGGCCCGTTCCTGTGATTCCCGGCCGGGGGTCACATGCCGCACGGCGACGTACGACCGCGTGGCATGCCCATGATTGGTATGGACCAGATAACTGTCAACATTCTTTACTGTTTCATTTCCCTTCCCCGCACCGGCCGCCAACCGGCCCGGCACCCGGCTGAGTTGAGGACCGACGGCCGCTCAGGCGAGCCCCAGGGCCGCCCGCAGGTACCCCGCCGTACGGCTCCCCGGCGCCCGCGCCACCTCCACCGGAGGCCCCTCCGCCACGATCCGGCCGCCCCGGTCACCGCCGCCCGGACCGAGGTCGACCACCCAGTCCGCACCCGCGACCACGGCCATGTCGTGCTCCACGACCACCACGGTGGAACCCGCGTCCACCAACCCCTGCAACTGCCGCATCAGCACCTCGACATCGGCCGGATGCAGCCCCGTCGTCGGCTCGTCCAGGAGGTACAACGTGTGCCCCCGGCGCGTCCGCTGGAGCTCCGCCGCCAGCTTGATCCGCTGCGCCTCGCCGCCGGACAGCTCCGTCGCGGGCTGCCCCAGCCGCAGATAGCCGAGCCCCACGTCCAGCAGCGTCCCCAGGCTGCGCGCGGCGGCCGGCGTCTCGGCGAAGAACCCGGCCGCCGACTCCACGGTCAGGTCCAGCACCTGGGCGATGTCCAGCCCGCGCAGCGTGACGTCCAGCGTCTCCGGGTTGTACCGCGCGCCGTGACAGTCCGGGCAGGGCGCGTACGTGCTCGGCAGGAACAGCAGCTCGACCGAGACGAACCCCTCGCCCTGGCACGTCTCGCACCGCCCGCCGGTCACGTTGAACGAGAACCGCCCGGCCCGGTATCCCCGCTCCCGGGCCAGGGGCGTGGCCGCGAACAGCTTGCGCACCACGTCGAACAGCCCGGTGTACGTCGCCAAGTTGGAGCGGGGCGTACGCCCGATGGGCCGCTGGTCCACCTGGACGAGGCGGTCCACCGCCTCCAGCCCCTCGGCGCGGGCGCATCCGGCCACCACCTGCTCCTGCTCGCCGGAGTCCGGGCCGGCCCCCCTGTCCGCGAGAGCGCCCGCCAGGACCTGCCCCACCAGCGTCGACTTGCCGGAGCCGGAGACCCCGGTCACCGCCGTGAACACGCCCAGCGGGAACGCCGCGTCCACCCCGCGCACGTTGTGCCGCTCCACCCCGCGCAGCCGCAGCCACCCCGAGGGCGCGCGGACCTCGCGCGGCGGGGGCGGCGCGTCCGGGAACAGGAAGCGCCGGGTGGCCGATTCCGCGACCCCCGTGAGCCCCGCGGGCGGCCCGCTGTGCAGCACCCGGCCGCCGTGCTCACCGGCCAGCGGCCCGACGTCCACGAGCCAGTCCGCCCGCCGCACCACGTCCATCTGGTGCTCCACCACGAAGACGGTGTTCCCGGCCTCCTTCAGCCGCCCCAGCACCGCGAGCAACGCCTCGGTGTCCGCCGGGTGCAGTCCGGCGGACGGCTCGTCCAGGACGTACACCACGCCGAAGAGCCCCGCGCGCAGCTGGGTCGCCAGGCGCAGCCGCTGGAGCTCGCCGGAGGACAGCGTGGGCGCCGTGCGGTCCAGGCTCAGATAGCCGAGGCCCAGTTCGGTGACGGTCCCGATGCGGGCGAGCAGGTCCGCCGTCAGCACCCGGGCCGTCCCGTCGCCACCCGCCGCCGCGAGCACATCGGCGAGTTCGGTGAGCGCCAGGCCCGCGAGCTCCGCGATGGTGCGCCCCGCGAAAGTGACGGCCATGGCCTCCGGCCGCAGCCTGCTGCCCTCGCACACCGGACAGGGCTCGCTGCTCAGGAAGCGCTCCGCCTTCGCCCGCAGGGTGGCGCTCTTCGAGTCGGCGAACGTGTGCATCACATAGCGCCGGGCGCTCATGTACGTGCCCTGGTAGGGCCGTTGGATGCGGCCCGCCTCGCGCACCGGATGGACGGTCACCACCGGCTGCTCGTCGGTGAACAGAATCCACTCCCGGTCGGCCGGGTCGATGTCCCGCCACGGCCGGTCCACGTCGTAGCCGAGGGCGTCCAGCACATCGCGCAGGTTCTTGCCCTGCCAGGCGCCCGGCCAGGCGGCGATCGCGCCCGCCCTGATCGACAGGTCCGGGTCCGGGACCAGCAGCTCCTCGCTGGTGCGGTGGACCCGGCCGAGGCCGTGGCAGCGGGGGCACGCTCCGACGGCGGTGTTCGGCGAGAACGCGTCCGAGTCCAGCCGCTCGGCCCCCTCCGGATAGTCCCCGGCCCGTGAGAACAGCATCCGCAGCGAGTTGGACAGCGTCGTCACCGTGCCCACGGACGACCGGGCCCCCGGCGCCGATCGGCGCTGCTCCAGCGAGACGGCCGGCGGCAGTCCGGTGACCTCGCCGACGGCGGGCGCGCCGACCTGGTGGATCAGCCGCCGGGCGTACGGGGCCACCGACTCGAAGTAGCGCCGCTGGGCCTCCGCGTAGATCGTGCCGAAGGCCAGCGAGGACTTGCCCGAGCCGGAGACGCCGGTGAAGACGGTGAGGGTGTCGCGGGGGATGTCGACGTCGGCGTTCCGCAGGTTGTGCTCGCGGGCGCCTCGGACCCGGACGTACGGATCGTGGGGCGAGGTCATGGGGGAGGGGTCTCCGTACTCGGTGCGGGTCCGGCGGCCGGCCGGTGGTCGTGCCGGCTCGCCGGAGGGTGCCGCCGCTTGGTTTGCTGGCCGCATGAGAAACGACGTCCGGCCCGTGGCCGTGTTCGATCTTGACGGTACGCTCGCCGACACCGCGCACCGCCAGCACCATCTGGAGGGCCGCCGGAACTGGGCCGCCTTCTTCGCCGCCGCCGTGGACGACCCGCCGCTGGACGAGGGCGTACGCCTCGCGCTGAGCAGCGCCGAGGAGTGCGAGATCGTCTACCTCACCGGGCGGCCGGAGCGGTGCCGCAAGGACACCGTGGCCTGGCTCGCCCGTCAGGGGCTGCCCGAGGGGCGGTTGCACATGCGGCGCAACGACGACCGCCGTCCGGCGCGCCGGACGAAGCTGGAGATCCTGGAGCGGCTCGGCCGAGACCGTACGGTGCGCATGCTCGTGGACGACGACGAGCTGGTCTGCGACGCCGCCGAGCTGGCCGGATTCACCGTCGTGCGCGCCCGCTGGACCCCGGCCTCGCCCGCGCTGAAGGAGGCGCAGGAGCGCGAGGGGCGCACCTGAACCGGTCGCGCCCGCACGGGATGACGGGCCGGCGCGTCACTTCGGGTCGTCGAGCCGGAAGCCCACTTTCAGGCCGACCTGATAGTGCGCGATCCGTCCGTCCTCGATCTGCCCGCGCACCTGGGTGATCTCGAACCAGTCGAGATTGTGCAACGTTTCCGAGGCTCTTGCGACACCGTTGCGAATGGCCTCGTCCACACCCTCCTGGGAGGTTCCTACGATTTCGGTGACGCGATACGTGTGATTCGACACGGTTTGTCTCCTCTCGTCCCTACCAAGGTGCCCTACCTCGGCCCGGTTCGCGAGAGGTCGCGGACGTCACGCATGTCCGGATCGGCGCTTGACCAAAGTATTGGTCCATACCAAAATCCAGCCACGCCCGTGCGAGCGCAGCCCGCAGTCCCCCACACCGGGTCCGCAAATTTCGTCCTGCCGTTCCGCAGAAGGTGAACCGTGAAAAACCGCATGCTCGTCGGAGCTGTCGCCCTGATTTCCACTGCTGCGCTGGGTGGCTGCGGCGTCATCCCCGGAACCGGCGGCTCCGGGGACAAGAAGGTGACGATCTGGCTGATGAAGAACAGCGTTACCGCCGACTTCCTGGACCGTTTCAAGAAGGCGTACGAGGACGAGCACTCCTCGGTCGAACTGGAGTTCAAGATCCAGGAATGGGGCGGCATCGGCCCCAAGGTCCTGGAGGCCCTCGCCGGCAAGGACACCCCCGACGTCATCGAGGTCGGCAACACCCAGGTCGCCCAGTACGCCGAGAGCGGCAACCTGCGCGACCTCACCCTCGAATCCATGCGTGACCTGGGCAGAGAGGACTGGCTGCCCGGCCTCGCCGAGCCGGGGAGCATCGGCGGCGTCCAGTACGGCATCCCGTGGTACGCGGCCAACCGCGTCGTGATCTACAACAAGGACATCTTCGCGGACGCGGGCATCAAGAACCCGCCGAAGACGCGCGCGCAGTGGATCACCGACACCCAGAAACTGAACCGCGACGGAATCCAGGGCATGTATCTGCCGGGGCAGAACTGGTACGTCCTCGCCGGGTTCATCTGGGACGAGGGCGGGCAACTCGCCAGCGACGCGGAAGGCGACTGGGAGGGCACACTCGACACGCCCGCCGCGCTCAAGGGCATGAAGTTCTATTCCGAGCTGCAGGCGCTGGGCGACGGACCCAAGGACGCCGACGAGGAAAAGCCCCCGCAGGCCAATGTGTTCGCCGAGGGGAATGTCGCCCAGATCATCTCCACCCCCAGTACGGCGACCCTGATCGAGAAGAAGAACCCCGAACTCAAGGGAAAGCTCGGCTACTTCCCGATCCCCGGCAAGACCGCCAAGGCGCCCGGCTCGGTGTTCACCGGCGGCTCCGACCTCATCGTCCCGCAGAAGTCCGACCAGCGCGCCGCCGCCTACGAGGTCATCAAGGCGCTCGCCGGGGCCCATTGGCAGGAGGAACTGGCCAAGACGATGAGCTACGTGCCCAACAAGCCCGCCCTCGCCCGCGTCATCGAGGGCGAGGAGAGCACCGCCGCCATGGCCGAGGGCGCGGCGCAGGGCCACGCCACGCCCAACTCCCCGCAGTGGGCCGCGGTCGAGGCCGACAACCCGATCAAGACGTACATGACGGCCGTCCTCCAGGGCGGTGACCCGGCGACCGAGGCGAAGACCGCCTCCGACAAGATCACCGCCGTGCTCGCCGGCAGCTGACCCCCGGTACGGGTACGGGACCGGACACCGCCGGCCCCGTACCCGTACCGTCCCGGTCAGTCCACCGTGGACAGGGACAGCGCGAACCTGCCCTCGGCGTCCGTCCACCAGTGGGCCAGGCGGAGCCCCGCCCCGGCCAGCTCGCCGCGCACCCCGTCCTCCCGGAACTTCGCGGACACCTCGGTGCGCAGCTCCTCACCCGCCTCGAACGGCACCACGAGATCCAGCTCCGGAATCTTCACCGTCAAGGACCGGCGGGCCCGCAGCCGCATCTCGATCCACTCCTCCTGCGGATTCCACCGCGCCACGTGCGCGAAGTCCTCCGGCACGAAGTCCGCGCCCAGCTCCCGGTCGACGACCGACAGCACGTTGCGGTTGAACGCCGCCGTCACTCCCGCCGCGTCGTCGTACGCCGCGACCAGCACCTCCTCGTCCTTCACCAGATCCGTGCCGAGCAGCAGCGTGTCCCCGGGCACCAGCAGATCGCGTACCGACTTCAGGAACACCGACCGCTCACCCGGCAGCAGGTTGCCGAGGGTGCCGCCCAGGAAGGCGACGAGCCGGGGCCCGGGCGTCTCCGGCAGCGACAGCCCGGCGGTGAAGTCGGCGATCAGCGCGTGCACGGACAGCTGCGGGCGCTCCCTCAGCAGGGCGTCCGCGGCGCCGCGCAGCGCGCTCTCACTGACGTCGACCGGTACGTAACTGTGCAGATCCGTCAGCGCGTCCAGCAGATACCGGGTCTTCTCCGACGAGCCGGAACCCAGCTCGACCAGGGTGCGGGCGCCGGAAGCGGCGGCGATCTCGCCCGCCCGGTCGATCAGGATCTCCCGCTCGGCGCGCGTCGGGTAGTACTCGGGGAGACGGGTGATCTCCTCGAACAGTTCGCTGCCACGGGCGTCGTAGAACCACTTGGGCGGCAGCGTCTTCGGGCGCCGGGACAGGCCGTGCAGCACATCGGCGCGCAGCGCCGCGTCCGTCGCGTCCTCGGGCAGGGTGCGGGTCAGCAGGAAGGGACTCACGTGCGGGGCTCCTTCAGCGGGGTCAGCAGGACGTCGCCGGCGGTCGCGGTCAGCAGGGTGCGGTCGGGTACCTCGTACCAGCGGGGGTCGTCGTCGTAGGGCTCCGAGGCGACGACCGTGTGCCGGCCGGGCTCGGTGAGATGCCACAGGGTGTCGCCCCAGGCGGTCGCCACGATGGCGCGGCCGTCCGTGAGCAGCAGGTTGAGCCGGGAGCCCGGCGCCGCCTCCGCCACCTCGGCCACCGTGTCCGCCACGGCCTGCGCGAGCGGGTCGCCCGTCGCCAGCCGGTGCCGCACCAGGGCCCACACCAGGGCGGAGTCGCTGCGGGCGGTCAGCCGCAGCAGCTCGGCCGGGGGCAGGGTGGCCGCCACGGACGCCATCGAACCGGGCCAGCCCAGCACCGCGCCGTTGTGGCTGAACAGCACCTGGCCGACGGCGAACGGCGCAGCGGCCGCCTCCCCGTCCGGATCGGCGCCGGTCGCGTCCCGGACCGCGGCCAGCAGGGCGTGGCTGCGGACCACCCGGACCAGGTCGGCGAAGGTCTGGTCGCCCCAGACCGGGCCCTGGCGCCGGTAGCGGCCCGGGACCGGGTCGCCCTCCGCGTACCAGCCGACCCCGAAGCCGTCCGCGTTGACCGTGCCGTGCCGCTGGCGGCGGGGTTCCCAGGACTGCCGCACCAGGGAGTGCGCCGGGCGCGACAGCACCTCGCCCAGGGCGACCGGCGGCCCCAGGTAGGCGATGTGCCGGCACATCAGAGGTCCCTCGCGGTGCGGAACCCGGCGAAGATCTGCCGCCGGACCGGCAGGTCCCAGTTGCGGAACGTGCCCCGGCAGGCCACCGCGTCCACCGCGAACGAACCGCCCCGCAGCACCTTGTGCTCCGGGCCGAAGAACACCTCCGAGTACTCGCGGTACGGGAACGGCGTGAACCCCGGGTACGGCAGGAAGTCGCTCGCCGTCCACTCCCACACGTCACCGATCAGCTGACCCGCCCCGCACGGCGCCCGCCCGGCCGGGTACGCCCCGGCGGGCGCGGGCCGCAGATGGCGCTGCCCCAGATTGGCCCGCTCCGGCGTCGGGTCCTCGTCGCCCCACGGATAGCGGCGCGAGCGCCCGGAGACGGGATCGTGGCGCGCCGCCTTCTCCCACTCCGCCTCGGTCGGCAGCCTGCGGCCCGCCCAGCGCGCGTAGGCGTCGGCCTCGTACCAGCTGACGTGCACCACCGGCTCGTCGTCCGGCACCGGCTCGGTCACCCCGAAACGCCGCCGCAGCCACTGCCCGGCGTCCCGGTGCCAGAACAACGGGGCGCCCAGATCGTTCTCCCGGACCATCGCCCAGCCCTCGGGCGACCACCAGCGCCGCTCGCCGTAGCCACCGTCCTCGATGAACGCCCGGTACGCGCCGCACGTCACCGGGGCCGTGTCGATGACGAACCCGGGAACGTCCCGCCGGTGCGCGGGGCGTTCGTTGTCCAGGGCCCACGGCTCGGCCGACGTGCCCATGGTGAACGGGCCGCCGGGCACCAGGACCTCCGGGGGCAGCGCCAGGGCGTCGTCCGCCGGGCGCGGCGGCTCCGGCGCCGTCAGAGCGGCCGGACCGGAGCGCAGCTGATGCGTGATCAGCATCGTCTCGTCGTGCTGCTGCTCGTGCTGCGCGATCATCCCGAAGGCGAATCCGGACCTGACCAGCGCGGGCCCGTCCCCGAGCGGGGCGGACTCCAGCACGTCCAGCGCCCTGCCGCGCACCTCCGAGGCGTACGAGCGCGCCTCGTCGGGCGCCAGCAGCGGCAGGGACGGCCGGGTGGCGCGCGGATGCTCGAAGGCGTCGTACAGCCCGTCGATCTCCGGGCGCATCGCCTCCCGCCCCGCCACACCGCGCAGCAGCCACAGCTCCTCCTGGTTGCCGATGTGCGCCAGGTCCCAGACCAGCGGCGACATCAGCGGCGAGTGCTGGGCGGTCAGTTCGTGATCGTCGACGCTGTCGGTGAGGAGCGCGGTGCGTCTGCGGGCGGTGAGCAACGCGGCGAGCGCGTGCCCGCGCAGCGCCTCGGCGTCCCCGGCGTGCGGGGGCGCGGGGGATTCGGTCATGACAGGGTCCCCTTCGGATGGGCCGGGCGGCGCGCCCCGCCCGTGGTGAGCAGGTCCCGCAGGTCGTCGGCGGGGCATCTGCCCCGGGCGACGAAGCGGTCGTGGAAGCCGGCGACCGCGTCCCGTACCGCGCCGCTCGCGCCCATCCGGGGCAGCGCCTCCAGGGCGAGCCGGAAGCAGGCGTCCGCCGCCTGGCGCAGCTCCGGATCGGCCAGGCCGTCGCGGGCGGCCGCGGTCCACAGCGGATTGCGCGGGGCGGCGCCCGCACCGGCCGTCTCGGCCAGCGGCTTCACGGTCCGGTACACCGTCTCCGCCGCCTCCGGGTCGTCGAACAGGGCGGTCGTGACGGCGAGGGGCACGATCCAGCCGTCGTCGCCGGACTGCGCGTCGATCATGCGCAGCTCCAGGTGCCCGCGCGGCCGGGCCGGCGGAAACAGCGTGGTGACGTGGTAGTCGAGGTCGCCGCGGTCCGGGCGGCGTCCGGGCGCCCCGGACCGCATCCAGCCGCGGAAGGTGAGCCCGTCCGGCACGTGCCAGGGCCCCTCGCCCCGTACGCACAGCACGGGCGTGTCCAGGACGTGCGCGGCCCAGCCGTCCCGGGGCGGCAACAGCCCGTCCGGGGCCAGCGTCCGCTTCGCGTCCAGGGTGGCCCACAGTGCCTGGCGGGTGGACCGCCAGGGCGTCGGCCCGCCCCCCTGGAACGGCGAGTTGGCGAAGGCCGCCACGAGGACGGCGCCCAGCAGATGGGCGAGCTGCCAGCGCCGCGCGTACCCCAGCGGGCCGGGCTCCTCCTCCCCGGCGTCCAGGCAGACCTGGACCGACGCGGTGGTGCACATCATGGCGCGGCCCGCCGGGCCCCACCGGTCGAAGGCTTTCTCCATCGCCTCGTACCGGGGCTGACGCAGGAGCCGGCGCGGTGTCTGCCAGGGATCGACGCCCAGGCCCGCCGGGACCAGGCCGAGTCCGCCGAGGGCGGCGCGTACGGCGGTGAGATCGGCGGCGGTGTCCTCGACACACGCCATCAGGGAAGCGGCGGGGCGCGAGCTGAGTTCCAGCTGGCCGCCGGGTTCGAAGGTGAGCGCCGCGCTCAGGGGCAGCGCCCGGACGGCCGTTGCGGCCGCCTCCAGCAGCTCGGGCGGGAGGGTGCGATGCGGTTGGTCACGGTCGTGCAGGAGCCATTCCAGCTCGACCCCCACCGTGCGCGGCGGGCCGGTCTTGAAACAGATGCCGCGCAGTAAATCCTCCGCCTCGCCCTCACCGAGGGGCGGGGCCTGACCGGGTGGCGGACCATGGCCGCCGGGTGTTTCGGATGACATGCCGGGCCTCCTTGTTCCGGTGCGTCCGTCCTACCCAAACCGCTGCTGAGGCATCGCACAAGAGTGCCTTCTTCGCCGGATATTCAATTGCGTGTCCGGGAGAAGAACGCCGATCATGCCCCGTATGCACCATAAGGGGGAGGGGTCATGAGCGCCCGGCTGCGCGGAATCGCGCGCGAGACGGAGGCCATCGTCCGGGCGGGTTCCTACCGCGCCGGGAACGGACGCCGGATCAGCATCGAGAAGGACGTGGCGGCAGCCCTCGCGGGCACGCGGCTGTACGGCCCCGAGCCCGTGCCGGCGGCCCCCGGGCGGGACCGGACCCCGGTCATCGAGGTCACCGGCGAGAGCAGCCTCCGGGCCGCCGCCCGGATGACCCGCGAACGGCCCGGCGAGGTCGCCGTCCTGAACTACGCCTCCGCACGCAACCCCGGCGGCGGCTACCTCAACGGAGCCCAGGCCCAGGAAGAGGCCCTGTGCCGGGGCTCCGCGCTGTACGCCACGCTGCTGCGGGCGCCCGGCTTCTACGCCCACCACCGCGCCGAACGCAGCGCGTTCTACACCGACCGGGTCGTCCACTCACCCGGTGTGCCGGTCTTCCGCGACGACCGGGGCCGGCTGCTCGACGCCCCGTACACGGCCGGATTCCTCACCTCGCCGGCCCCCAACGCGGGGGTCATCCGCGCCCGCACCCCGCAGGAGGCCCCTCGCGTTCCGGCCGCGCTCGCCGCCCGCGCCGAACGGGTGCTGGAGGTCGCCACGGTCTGCGGCTACCGCAGGCTGGTCCTGGGCGCCTGGGGCTGCGGCGTGTTCCGCAACGACCCGGCGGAGGTGGCGGGAGCCTTCCGCGCGCTGCTCACCGGGGAGGGCCGGTTCGCCGGCCACTTCGAGCAGGTCGTCTTCGGCATCCTCGGCCGCGACGACGATTCACCCACCCGAGTGGTATTCGACCGGGTGTTCGCCGACCGGTAGCCGCCCCCGTCCGCCGACCGGGGCCGACCCTCACCCTGAAGCCGAGGGTGAGGTCCCGGCGCCGGGACCTCACGTCCAGCCGTAGCGCTCCCGCAGCCGCCCGACGACCAGGTCGAACCTGGCCCGGTCCAGGGCGCACGCCTCGCGCCGCATCCCGTCCTCGTGCACCCGCAGGACCCGGTCCAGATCCACCCAGGACTGACGCCCCGAGCTGTCCCAGGGGCCCGCGCCCAGCGCCACCCATTCCCGGTCCATGTCGTGCTGCTTGCTGGACAGCTGCACGGCCAGCAGCGTGCCCGCCGCCTCCCGCGCCACGACCAGGACCGGCCGGTCCTTCCCGCGCCCGTCGTTCTCCTCGAACGGCACCCAGGTCCAGACGATCTCCCCGGGGTCGGGAGCGCCGTCGCGGTCGGGGCCGTACGAGGTGCGGACCGGACCCACATCGCGCGGATCGGCCTGGGCGGTCGCTGCGGACCCGGTCCGGCCGGGGAAGCCGCCCGGCTCGTCGTAACTGTCGCTGCGGTGCTGGATCGTCATCGCAACACCCTAGGGCCTGTCTGACCATTCCCGTCTGCCGGGCGACGCCATGCACGCACTCTCGCCGCACCGGCCCCAGACCCCGGTACATCCAGTACAGGGGTCTGGGGCCGGCACGCCGAGAGCACCCGCCTGACGCCGCCCGGCCCGCCCTCCGGGCGGACGACGGGAATGGTCAGACAGGCCCCAGGCGGTGCCCCCGCCCGGCCTGCGCGCCGGTGCGCCGCAACGGTCTGGAAGACTGCCCGGAGCCATGAGTCAGTTACCCGATCAGCCCGCCGAAGGCCCCGTGCCGACCAGCGCCGACGTGGCGCGGCTCGCCGGCGTCTCCCGGGCCACCGTGTCCTACGTCCTCAACAACAACGCGCAGGTGCGGATCAGCGATCAGACGCGCCGCCGGGTACGGGAGGCCGCCGACGAACTCGGCTACGTACCCCACGCCGCCGCCCGCACCCTGCGCGCCGGCCACTCGCGCATGGTGCTGCTGCCCACCGGCAACGCGCCGACCGGGCCCCTGCACCTCCGCTTCCTGCGCGAACTGGAGGCGGGGCTGCGGCGCCTCGACTACACGGTCGTCCAGTACGGCTCGCTCGGCCTCGGCGCCGACGACGCCGCCCGTGCCTGGGCGGAACTGCGCCCCGCCGCCGTCATCGTGCCCGGCTCCGTCCCCCTCGCCCCGCGCGGCACGGCCGTGCTCCGGCGCTCCGGCGCCAAGGCGGTCATCACCCTCGGCCCCCACCCGGTGGAGGGCGCGCACGCCCTGATCATGGATCAGCGGGAGGTCGGCGGCAGCGCCGTGCGCCATCTGCTGGAACGCGGCAGGCGCCGCATCGGCGTGGTGATGCCCGAAGACCCCGCCACCGCGCTCTTCGCCGCCCCACGCCTGGCAGGCGCCCGGGAGGCCGCGCGGCACGGCGGCGCCCGCATCGAGGTGCTGCCGCTGCGCTACGAGGAGGAGTCGGCGGCGACCCTGGCCGCCCGCTGGCCCGCACTCGGCCTGGACGCCGTCTTCGCGTACGACGACACCTACGCGATGCTTCTGATGCGGGCACTCCAGGACGCCGGCGTCGGGATACCCGCCGAGGCCGCCGTGGTGGGCGCCGACGACTCGATGCTCGGGCGGCTGCTGCGGCCGAGACTCAGCAGCGTACGGATGGAACTGGCGACCGCCCAGCCGCTGGCCGACCTGGTGGACCGGCTGGTCCGCCACCCGAGGACCCCGCCCGAACGCCACGACCTGCTGCGCGCCCGCACCGTACGACGGGAATCCAGCTGAGCCGGACCGACGACGTGCGCGGCGCCCCGCCCGTGCCTAGCGTCATGACCATGAACGATCCGCAGAGCTACGAAATCGTCATCGTCCCCGAGTTCACCGACGACAAGGCCCCCGCGGCCGGAGAAGGCGCGACGGGGGCCAGCGTCAGGGGCGCGGCGGCCGGCGGCTCCGACGGCGGGGGACCGGGCGCCGCCATCCGGTCGGCCGTGGTCACCGCCACGGGTGAGACGGGCGAGACCGGCTACCCCCGGTACGCCGGGGACGGCATGGTGGCGGACATCGACCCGAGGACCAAGGCCGTCGAGGGCCTGCTCGTCGACGGTTCCGAGCTCCCGTACGGCCTCTCGGTCCGGGTCGCGGAGCGCGCCGCGGACACCTGAGGCCGCCCGGCGGGGGAGGGCCGGAGCTACTGCTGCTGTCCCTCCGCCTTGGCCTTCTGCTCGGCCTCGACCGCCTTGCGCACCTCGTCCATATCCAGCTTCCTGGCCTGGCCGATGACGTCCTCCAGGGCCGCCTCCGGGAGAGCGCCCGGCTGCGCGAAGACCGCCACGTTGTCCCGGACGATCATCAGCGTGGGGATCGACCGGATCTCGAAGGCCGCCGCCAGCTCCTGCTGCGCCTCCGTGTCGACCTTCGCGAAGACCAGGTCCGTGTGGCGCTCGGACGCCGCGTCGTACACCGGGGCGAACTGCCGGCACGGGCCGCACCAGGAAGCCCAGAAGTCGATCAGGACGAACTCGTTGTCGCTGACGACCTGGTCGAAGTTTTCCTTGGTGAGCTCTACGGTGCTCATGCGTTGCTCCCTCTTCGTGTGCCCGTATGAGACGTGTCCGGGTCAACGGTGCCCGTTCTCGTGCTATTCCGTGCCTGCCCATGTGGCCGTCGTCCACACCCCCCGCCAGAATGGGCGGCATGACACATGGAGCGGAGCCTGTCGAGTACGACGTCGTGGTCATCGGAGCCGGTCCGGTGGGTGAGAACGTGGCGGACCGGGCTCGGGCCGCCGGGCTGACCACCGCGGTGGTCGAGTCGGAGCTGATCGGCGGTGAGTGCTCCTACTGGGCGTGCATGCCCAGCAAGGCGCTCCTGCGCCCCGTCGTCGCCCGAGCCGACGCCCGCCGCGTCCCCGGCCTGAGCGGCGCCGTCCAGGGACCGCTGGACGCCGCCGCCGTCCTCGCCCACCGCGACGCGTACGCCTCGCACTGGAAGGACGACGGCCAGGTCGCCTGGCTCGACGGGATCGGCGCCGACATCTTCCGCGGCCACGGCCGGCTGACCGGTCCCAGGCAGGTCACCGTCACCGCGCCCGACGGCACGGAACACCGGCTCACCGCCCGGCACGCCGTCGCCGTCTGCACGGGCAGCAGGGCCGTGGTCCCCGGCCTGCCCGGGATCGAGGACGCCCGCCCCTGGACCAGCCGCGAGGCGACGAGCGCCCAGGAGGTCCCCGGCCGGCTCGTCGTGGTCGGCGGGGGAGTCGTCGGCGTCGAGATGGCCACCGTGTGGAACGCGCTCGGCGCGAAGGTCACCATGCTCGTACGCGGGGAGGGGCTGCTGCCCCGGATGGAGCCGTTCGCCGGTGAACTCGTCGCCGAGGCCCTGACCGAGGCCGGGGCGGAGATCCGTACCGGGGTCTCGGCCACCGCCGTACGGCGCGCGGACGGCGACGGCCCGGTCACCGTGGAACTCGACAACGGCGAGAGCGTCGAGGCCGACGAGGTCCTCTTCGCCACCGGCCGCGCCCCGCGCACCGACGACCTGGGCCTGGAGACGGTCGGCCTGGAACCCGGCTCCTGGCTCACCGTCGACGACACCTGCCGGGTCGAGGGCACGGACTGGCTCTACGCGGCCGGTGACGTCAACCACCGCGCGCTCCTGACCCACCAGGGCAAGTACCAGGCCCGCATCACGGGCGACGCGATCGGGGCCCGCGCGCAGGGCAAGCCGCTGGACACCGCCCGCTGGGGCGCCCACGCGGCGACCGCCGACCACGCGGCCGTCCCGCAGGTCGTCTTCACCGACCCGGAGGCCGCCTCGGTGGGCCTCTCCCTGGCCGAGGCGGAACAGGCCGGCCACCGCGTCCGCGCCGTCGACTACGACCTCGCCTCGGTGGCCGGGTCGGGGCTGTACGCGGACGGCTACCGGGGCCGCGCCCGCATGGTGGTGGACCTCGACCGCGAAGTCCTGCTGGGCGTCACGTTCGTCGGCCCCGGCATCGGCGAACTGCTCCACTCGGCGACGATGGCGGTAGCGGGCGAGATCCCCGTCGACCGGTTGTGGCACGCGGTCCCGTCGTACCCGACGATCAGCGAGGTGTGGCTGAGGCTGCTGGAGACGTACCGGGGCTAGAGCCCGGCGGGGTTGAGCGGCAGGCCGACGCGCAGGTTCCAGCGCCCCGACCGGCCGCTCAGCTCCGTCAGCGTGAGCGGGGCGACGTCGAGGCGCCAGAACGCCTGCGGCGGCAGCGCGAGCGCGTGGACCGCGGCCGCGCGCACCAACGACGGTTCGGCGACGGCCAGCACCCGGCCGGCGCCGTTCAACGAGTCGAGCCAGGCCCCCGCCCTCGCGCACAGCCCGAGCAGCGACTCACCGCCGTGCGGGGCGGCCGAGGGGTCGGCCAGCCAGGCGGCCACCCCTTCCGGCTCACGCGCGCTCACCTCGTCCAGCCGGGCACCCGACCAGCGCCCCAACTCCCAGTCGCGAAGGGCGGGTTCGGCCGTCGAGCGCAGGCCCAGCGCGTCCGCGGTACGGGCACACCGCTCGGACGGGCCGTGCACCGCCCGGTCCGCGTCCGGGACGTGTGGCGCGGCCAGCCGCGCCGTACCCACACCCGACGCGTCCAGCGCGGCGTCACCGGCGAACCTGGCCTCACGCAACGCCGCGTTCATCGCCGGTGAGATCAACATCACCCGTACCGTCATTCCCGCCCCCCACTCCCGGAACACCGGCCCCACGGCCGAGCACACCATGGCATCCAGGGCCCGCCGGCCGCTTGCGGGGGGCATGGCGGAGCCCGGTGCTCAGGCGGTATGGTCGCGGCGACATGACGAGGGTGTGACGGAAGTCCGGTGAGAATCCGGCACGGTCGCGCCACTGTGTACCCGCGCACGCGGGAAGTCAGACCCAGCACCTTCGTCTCAGGCACCACGAACGGGACGCGTGTTCCCACAGGAGGTTCTGCCATGGCACAGAGTGCTGCCCCCGCAACCGGCGCACCCGCCGTCACCCCCATCTCCCTGAAGGCCATCGCCCCTTGGGCGGCCTTCTTCGGCATCCTCATGCTGGTCCTGCTCTACTTCGTCGGCGCCGAACAGGGTGCCACCGCCCTCATCTCGGGCGAAGGCGTCCACGAGTGGGTCCACGACGGCCGTCACCTGCTCGGCTTCCCCTGCCACTGACCGCCCTACCGGCTGATCCAGGGGAATCCTCATGAACTCCATATCCGTCAGAGCCCTGTTGGTCCGCGGCATGCTGGCCGGACTGGCCGCGGGCGCGCTCGCGCTGCTCGTCGCCTACTTCCTCGGCGAGTCCCGGGTCGACGCGGCCATCGCCCTCGAAGAGGCCGCGCACAGCGCCCACGGCCACCACCACGGCGCCGGCGAGGAACTCGTCAGCAGGGGCGTGCAGTCCACCGCCGGCCTGGCCACCGGTGTGCTCGTCTTCGGCGTCGCGGCCGGCGGCATCGCCGCGCTCGTCTTCTGCTACGCGCTGGGCCGGATGGGCCGGTTCGGCCCGAGGGCCACGGCCGCGCTGATCGCGGGCGCCGCACTGCTCAGCGTGTACGTCGTGCCCTTCCTGAAGTACCCGGCCAACCCGCCGGCCGTCGGCGACCCCGACACCATCGGCAGACGCACCGCGCTGTTCTTCCTGATGGTCGCCCTCAGCGTGCTGCTCGCGGTCGCCGCCGTCATCGCCGGCAAGCGGCTGGCACCCCGCCTGGGCAACTGGAACGCGACGGTCGCGGCGGCGGCCGGCTACGTCCTGCTGATCGCCCTCGCCTATGTGTTCCTGCCCTCGTTCAACGAGGTCGGCAAGGACTTCCCGGCCACGCTGCTGTGGCAGTTCCGGCTGGCCACGCTCGCGGTGCAGGCCACGCTGTGGACCGCGTTCGGTCTGTTCTTCGGCCACCTCACCGAACGGCTGCTGGTGCCGAAGGCCGACGCGGTCGCGGGCGGCCGGACCGACCGGGCGGCCGCCGCCATGGGCTGACGGCCGCGGTACGCGCGGCGACGGGCGGGAGTCCGCCGGACGGACACCCGGCGGACTCCCGCCCGCACGAGGCCGTTGCGGCAACGTGTCACAGGTCCGCCTGCCCGGTCACCTCGCGCTCGAAGCGCATGCTGGCGCGCACCCATCCGGGGAGCAGCACTTCACCCTTCGCCGCGAAGCCCAGCCGTTCGTACCAGGTGCACAGCCTCGTGTTGGCTGCGACGGCGTCAAGGCGCAGAAGGGAGCGTCGCCGCGCGGCCGCGGTCCGCGCGGCCCAGTCAACCGCGAAACTGCCGATGCCCTGGCCCTGGTGGCGCGGATCGACAGCCAGCCGATGGAGATGCACAGCCCCCACCGCTTCCGAGTCCGGCCAGACCGCGGGGTCGGTGTCCTCGAGGGCCAACGTGCCCACGGTGTCTCCCGCACGCTGCACGACATAGGTCTCCCCCCTGGCGATGCCGGCTTCGGCGGCCGCCCGCGGAAGCGCGCGCCACGAGGGAGGGAGCCCTTGCCGCTCCTGGCCGGCACGAGCACCGGCCAGAACGGTCAGAACCAGTTCGAGGTCCCTCGGCACGGCCCTACGTACCACCATCGCTCCGTGCTCCGCGCCTGGACGCATCCCCGTACTCCCCCGTCACGACCCGTCACGATCAGGTCCGGGCCGAGGCCAGCGAGACGGCAGCGGCAGTAGCGGCCTGCCCAGAACCTGTTGCCCTGCTGAATGGAACACCGCGCCCCCTTCTCACGGCAACCCGACCCGCACCACCCCGCAGGTCGATGGCGTCACCGAGTCCCAAGGCTGCCGGGCCGTCGCCGCTTACCGGGTCGCCCACTCGACCTGGTAGTACTTCAGCGCGGCGTCCTCGCCCACGAGGCGCATCCCGGCCGCGGTCATGACGCGCTGCGAGGGGAGGTTGCCGGTGTCGGCGTCCCCGCGCACCCGGGCGACGCCCTGGTCCCGGGCGAACCGGAGCAGCGCCCGGAGCGCCTCGGAGGCGTAACCCTGCCCGCGCGCCGATTCCACGAGCCCGTACCCGATCGTGACGCCGCCCCGCTCGTCCGGCGCGCCGTGGAAGCCGATGCCGCCGATGACCACACCGTCGGCGCGCAGCCGTATCTCGTACGAGCAGAACGGGCTCGGATCGCCGGTGTCCGCACACGTCGCGAGGAAGCGCGAGGCGGCGCCCCGCTCGCCGGGGGAGGGGTAGCCGGGGGCCCAGCGCGCACCGGCCGGCGGTGCACCCGCGGCGACGTGCTCGGCGTCGGCGGGGGTCATCGGATGCAGGAACAGGCGCGGCGTCTCAAGGTCGTTCATGATCCTGTGGAGTATCACGCGGCCGGCGTTACCGGCACCCGAAATACGGCGGGTGCCGGTACGCGCTCAGGCCGGCCCGAGCTCCCCGGAGAGCGCGGCGGCCAGCCGCAGCTGGGTGTCCGCCTCGGCCTGCCGCCCCTGGCGCTCCAGGGTCCGGCCGAGCATCAGCCGGGCGTAGTGCTCCACCGGGTCGCGCTCCAGAACCGCCCGAAGCTCCGTCTCGGCCCGCCCGAGGCTCGCCGAGTGGTAATAGGCGCGGGCCAGCAGCAGCCGGGGCGCCACCTGCTCCGGGACCTCCGCGACGAGGCCGTCCAGGATGCGGGCCGCGGTCCCGTACTCCTTCGCGTCGAAAAAGAACCCCGCGCGCTCCCAGCGCTCGGCGGCGGTACCGAACTCGTAGTAGCTGTCGCTCATGTCGTCTCCTCGGTCGGGCGGGTGTCCGGTCCGCACAACACCGACAGGTGGTTTAACATTCCACTAATTCTTCGGCGTGGGTGTCACCCGCCCCCGCCCGCATCGGAATAGGTTGAGCGCCATGAGCAATCTCGATCGCCAGGCCGTCCCCACCGTCTGCGGGGGCCGGGGTTTCGTCGTCGCGGAGCCCGTACGCGAACTGCTGGCCCCGCGCACGGTGCGGCTCGGCGAGTCCACCGAGGTCCGCAGGCTGCTGCCCAACCTGGGCCGCCGGATGGTCGGCGCCTGGGCCTTCGTGGACCACTACGGCCCCGACGACATCGCCGACGAACCCGGGATGCAGGTGCCGCCGCACCCCCACATGGGCCTCCAGACCGTCAGCTGGCTGCACGAGGGCGAGGTCCTGCACCGCGACAGCCTCGGCAGCCTCCGGACAATCCGCCCGCGCGAACTCGGCCTCATGACCTCCGGCCGGGCGATCAGCCACTCGGAGGAGAGCCCTGCGCGGCACGCCGCCCTGCTCCACGGCGCCCAGCTCTGGGTGGCGCTCCCGGACGCGCACCGCTTCACCGAGCCCCACTTCCAGCACCACAGCGACCTGCCCACGATCACCGCCCCCGGCCTCACGGCCACGGTGATCCTGGGCGACCTCGACGGCGCCACCTCGCCCGGCACCGCGTACACCCCGATCGTGGGCGCCGACCTCTCCCTGACCCGAGGCGCACGGGTCCGGCTCCCCCTGGACCCCGACTTCGAGTACGCCGTGCTCTCGATGTCCGGCGAGGTCGAGGTCGACGGCGTCCCGGTCCTCCCCGGCTCCATGCTCTACCTCGGCTGCGGCCGCACCGAACTCCCGCTCCGGGCGGAGTCGGACGCGGGCCTGATGCTCCTGGGCGGCGAGCCGTTCGAGGAGGAGCTGATCATGTGGTGGAACTTCGTGGGCAGGACCCAGGAGGAGATCGCCCGGGCCCGCGAGGACTGGATGGGCGGCGACCGGTTCGGCACCGTGCACGGCTACGACGGGCCGCCGATCCCGGCCCCGGCGCTGCCGGACGTGGCGCTGAAGCCGCGGGGGCGGGTGCGCTGATCTGCGGTTCTCCGCTTGCGTGCTGACTTCCCTGATGAGGTGTCAGTTACGTTCGATCGCCGGTCGGGGTGCTGAAGGGTGTTGCAGAATGCCCAGAACTGAGCCTTCTGCAACACCCTTTGAGCCTTGTCGCGTGAATGATCTCCAGACGGCGGCGCTCGGTCGAGTGCGCGGCCTTGCTGGGGCCTCTGTTCGTGTGCTGTGCCGCTTCAGGCCCCTGCGGGGAAGGTCAGGACGGCCGGAGGTCGCGGGTGAGGGGCGGCGCCGGTCAGGCGGGGACGGAGCCGACGAGACCGCCGTCGACGACGAACTCCTGACCGGTGATGTACGCCGCGCGCGGCGACAGCAGGAACAGCACCGTCTCGGCGATGTCCTGCGGGGTGCCGAGGGAGCCGAGGGCGACCTGGCCGCGGAAGAACTCGCGGACCTCCTCGGCCGGGGCGACGGCGTCGAACATCTCGGTGCGGATGTGGCCCGGGGTGACCGCGTTGACCCGGATGCCGAGGCCCGCCAGGTCCGGGGCGAGGGTCTGCGGCAGGTTCAGCACGGCCGCCTTGCTGGCCGCGTAGACCGAGGCGGCGCCCATGCCGCGGTGCACCAGCCACGAGGAGTTGAGCACCACCGAGGAGCCCTCGGCGAGTAGCGGCAGCGCCTTCTGCACGGTGAAGAAGGCGCCCTTGAAGTTGGTGCTGACGATCTGGTCGAAGTCCTCCTCGGTCACGTCCGCGGTGCGGGCGTTGAGGCCGATGCCGGCGTTGGCGAAGACGCCGTGCAGGACGCCGAAGCGGGCGCGGACCTGGTCGTAGGCCGCCTCCAGCTCCGCCGGGCGGGACACGTCGACGGTCACGGAGAGGACCCGGTCGCCGCCGTCCAGCTTGGTGACGGCCTTTTCGAGGCGGCCGGCGTCGCGGCCGGCGATCACCACGTTCGCACCCTCGTCGAGCAGGCGGCGGGCGGTGGCCAAGCCGATGCCGCTGCCACCACCGGTGATGAAGTACGTGTTGTTGGCTAAGTCAGTCATACGGCCAGCGTCGGGGCGTCGCGCACCGCCGCGCATCTCCTCGCTTGCGCAGCGCCCCGCCCGGCGGCCGGGCCGCCAGCGGCTCGCGGGAACCGCCCGCACGACAGCAATCTCGAAGATGCCGCACGCCCCTCCCACCCGGGAGGCTGGGCAGGTTGACCCACGCCTGCGCCTCCTGTCGTCGTCGTGGGGTGCACCGGCCACGCGGGCAGAGCACAGTCAGAAGGAGATCCCCCACGGCCTCGGTCACGATCCGCAGCAGCCGCCCGCCGTGGCCGCCTCGGACGCCGCCTCGGCCGCGGCGGGGGTGGTGAGCCGGACGAGCTGCGGTGCGGGCGCGCAGCAGCCGCCGTCGGCCTCGGCGGTGCCGGGGGCGTCGAACAGGCCGGCGCCACCGCAGACTCCGGTCTCGGGCAGGGAGAGTTCCACGCGGTCGGCGGAGTCGAGGTCGCCGGCGATGGCGGCGGCGACGGAGCGGACCTGTTCGTAGCCGGTCATCGCCAGGAACGTCGGGGCGCGGCCGTAGGACTTCATCCCGACCAGATACACGCCCTGTTCCGGGTGGGCCAGTTCGCGGTGGCCGTGCGGGTAGACGGTGCCGCAGGAGTGCTGGTTGGGGTCGATCAGCGGCGCCAGGGCGGTCGGGGCCTGAAGGCGCTCGTCGAGTCCGAGGCGGATCTCGGACAGGAACGTCAGATCGGGGCGGAAGCCGGTCAGCGCGATCACCTCGTCCACCGCTTCCGAGCGGCGGCCGTCCTCGCTCACCAGGACCAGGCGGTCGTCGGCCGTCCGTTCGATCGCTTCGGTGCGGAAGCCCGTGACCGCGTCCGCGTGGCCCTCGTCGACGGCGGCCTTGGCCGCCAGGCCCAGGGCGCCGCGCGCGGGAAGCTGGTCGGCTTCGCCGCCGCCGAAGGTGGACCCGGACATGCCCCGGCGCAGAATCCACACGCCCTTGGTTCCCGCGCCGTCGTCGGACCCGGCGAGTTCGGCGAGGTAGGCGAGGGCGGTGAACGCGGAGGCGCCGGAGCCGATCACGGCAGTGCGCCTGCCCGCGTACCGGGCGCGGACGGCGGGGTCCTTGAGGTCCGGGACGCGGTAGGTGATCCGGTCCGCGGCGGCCCGTTCGCCGAGCGCGGGCAGTCCGCTGCTACCTGCGGGGGACGGCGTGGCCCAGGTGCCGGAGGCGTCGATGACGGCCCGGGCGAGGACGCGCTCCTCGGCTCCGCCGGTGTGGGTGACGTGCACGACGAACGGCTGTCGTTCGCGGTCGGCGTCCACGATCCGGTCCCGGCCCGCTCGGGAGACGCCGGTGACGGTGGCGCCGGTGCGGACGCGGTCGCCGAGGGCGTCGGCGAGCGGTTGCAGGTAGAGGCGGTGCCAGTCGCCGCCGGAGGGGTAGGCGGCCGGGTCGGGCCTCGTCCAGCCGGTGGGTGCCAGCAGCTTCTCGGCGGCGGGGTCGACGACCTCTCCCCAGGTGGAGAACAGCCGCACGTGCGACCACGCGCGCACCGCGGCTCCGGCGGTGGGTCCGGCTTCCAGGACCAGGGGTTCGATGCCCTGGCCGATGAGGTGGGCGGCGGCGGCCAGGCCGACGGGTCCGGCTCCGATCACGACGACGGGCAGCTCGGTGGTGGCGGGCGCGTTCACGGCGACTCCTTGCGTGTTTCGACATCTGTCGATGGCTTGCGCGGCCCAGCATGGCACCTGTATTGATGAGCGTCAACATAGACATTCGTCAAAGTCAGGGGAGGTGCTGATGGAGCACGTCGACGTCGCCGAGATCCGCACCGGCTGCCGGGTCGCCGCGGTCCGCCGCACCCGCGACGCCTTCGGTCTGGAGCTGGCGGGCGGCGGTCGGCTGTCCGCGCGGGCGGTCGTGGCGGCCTCCGGGACGTTCGGGCAGCCGCACCGGCCCGCGCTGCCGGGCCTGGCCGAGTTCACCGGACAGGTGCTGCGCGCCGCCGAATACCGCAGCCCGGTCCCGTTCGCCGGCCGCCGGGTCGTGGTGGTCGGAGCCGGGAACTCCGCGGTGCAGATCGCCGTCGAGCTCGCCGCAACCGCACGCGTTACGCTCGCCACCCGGGCTCCGGTGAAGTTCGCGGCCCAGCGCCTCCTCGGCCGCGACCTGCACCTCTGGACGACCCGTACCGGCCTGGACGCCGCGGGGGACCCACGCCACCGCGAGGGCATCGCCACCGGTGTGCGGGGACTGGTGTTCGTCGGGCTGGAATGGCAGCGCGGTCTGTCGTCGAACTCGTTGTGCGGGGTGGGCCGGGACGCGGACCGCGTCGCCCGGCGTCTGGCCGCCGGTCTCGCCCGTCGATGACCCCCGTACTGGTTCGACGTGTGTCAACATAGACGTATGTCGAATGTGAAGGTGCTGCCGCTGATCGATCCCGCCGACGGCCAGGACGTGGCGCCGTGCTGCCCGCCGCTGACCGAGCGGCCGATGAACGCCGAGGAGGCCGAAAGGGCCGCGCGGATGTTCAAGGCGCTCGGCGACCCGGTCCGCCTCCGGCTCTTCTCCGCTGTGGCCTCCCACGAGGGCGGTGAGGCGTGTGTGTGCGACATCTCCGACGTCGGCGTCTCCCAGCCCACGGTGTCCCATCACCTGAAGAAGCTCAAGGAGGCCGGTCTGCTCACCTCCGAGCGGCGCGGCACCTGGGTCTACTATCGCGTCGAACCGTCCGTGCTGGCGGCGATGGGCCGGCTGCTGACCCTGCCGACCGCGGCCTGACGCGGACGCGGACGGGGAGGGGGACACCGTGGGAGGCCTATCCACGAGCGCGGTGATCGCGCCGCTGACGCCCGAGCACGCCGAGCAGGTGCTGGCCGTCTACCAGGCCGGGATCGACGAGGGGAACGCCACCTTCGAGACCGTCGCGCCGGCCTGGGAGGCGTTCGACGCGGCGAAGCTGCCCGAGCACCGCTTCGCCGCCCTGGACGCGGACGGGACGGTGCTGGGCTGGGTGGCCGCGAGCCGGGTCTCCGACCGGTGCGCGTACGAGGGCGTCGTCGAGCACTCCGTCTACGTGCACCCGGACGCCCGTGGCCGCGGGGTCGCCTCCGCCCTGCTGAAGGCGCTGGTGGATTCGACGGAACGGGCCGGGATCTGGACGATCCAGTCGGGGATCTTTCCCGAGAACACCCCCAGTCTCGCTGTGCACCAGCGGGCCGGCTTCCGTGTCATCGGCACGAGGGAGCGCATCGGACGCCATCGCGGTGTCTGGCGCGACGTCGTCCTCGTCGAGCGCCGCAGCTCCGCCGTCACCTGACCGGTCAAGGCAGCTGCGTGATCGCGTGGACGGCGTCGCGGGCCGTGCGGCCGACACCGATGAGGGTGGCCGAAGCGGGGCCGGTCCAGTCGCCGTAGCCGAGCAGATGCAGCCGCGGCTCGTCCAGGGCGCGCGTGCCCTCGGTGGGGACGCGGCCGCGCGGGCCACGCAGGTTCATCGGGGCGAGGTGGGCCAGCGCCGGTCGGAAGCCGGTGCACCAGACGATCGCGTCCGCGTCGCTCCGGCTGCCGTCGGCCCACCGCACACCGGTGGCGGTGAGCCGGGCGAACATCGGCTTCGCGGTCAGCCGTCCGGCGTCGCGGGCGGCGCGGACGGGCGGCACGGCCACGATGTCGCCGAGCGAGGCCACCCCGCCGGTGTCGGTCCGACCGGCGTCCAGGGCCCGGCGGCGGGCGGTGGCGACATCGAACAGGGCCCGGCCGTCGATGTCGTCCGGCAGGAAGCGCGGCGGGCGCCGGGTCGCCCACACCACCTCCGCATGGCCGCTCAGGGCGAGGTCGGCGGCGATCTGGGCGCCGGAGTTGCCGCCCCCGACCACGACGACGCGCTGTCCGGCGAAGTCGGCCGGGCTCCGGTAGTTCACCGTGTGTACCTGCCGCCCGGTGAAGGCGGCGCGTCCGGGAACGGCGGGGAGGAAGGGGCGCGACCAGGTGCCGGTGGCGCTGATGACCGCACGAGCCCGCCAGGTCCCGGCGTCCGCCTCGACCAGCAGCCGGTCCGCGTCGCGGCGCACGGCGTTCACACGGGTGTCGCGCCGGACGGGCAGGTCGTAGCGCTTCTCGTAGTCCGTCAGGTACTCCACCACGTGCCCGGCGCCCGGGTACGGCTCGCCCGGCTGCGCGGGCATGAGCCGGCCGGGCAGCGAGGAGTGCTCCGCCGGCGAGAACAGGTGCAGCGAGTCCCACATGTGCTGCCAGGACCCGCCCGGCGCCGGACCGGCGTCCAGGATCACGGAGTCCAGGCCGCGCCGGCGCAGGTGGTAGCCGGCGGCGAGCCCCGCCTGGCCGCCGCCGACCACCACCACATCCGTCCGCCGCGTCACAGGGATGTCGTCACCGAGCCCGGGGCGAACCTCCGTCGCCAGGCGAGGGCGACGTGGACGAGGCCGATCAGGACCGGGACTTCGATGAGCGGCCCGACGACGCCGGAGAGGGCCTGCCCGGAGGTGACGCCGAACGTGGCGATGGCGACCGCGATGGCCAGCTCGAAGTTGTTGCCCGCCGCGGTGAACGCGAGGGTCGTGGTGCGGTCGTAGGCCAGGCCCAGGCCCTTGCCGAGCAGGAAGGTGCCGAAGAACATGACCGCGAAGTACACCAGTAGCGGCAGCGCGATGCGTGCGACGTCCAGCGGCTGGGAGGTGATCGTCTTCCCCTGCAGGGCGAAGAGGACGACGATCGTGAACAGCAGCCCGTACAGCGCCCACGGACCGATCTTCGGCAGGAACGTCCTCTCGTAGGCGTCGCGGCCCGTCTTCCGGTCGCCGATGCGGCGGGTGAGGAAGCCGGCGGCGAGCGGGATGCCGAGGAAGAGGACGACGTTGAGGGCGATGTGCCACACGGACACGTCCAGGCCCTGGCCGTCACCGAGGTCCGTCCAACGGGGCAGCAGGTCGAGATAGAACCAGCCCAGCAGGCCGAACGCGACGACCTGGAAGACCGAGTTCAGCGCGACGAGGACGGCCGCGGCCTCGCGGTCGCCGCAGGCCAGGTCGTTCCAGATGATCACCATGGCGATGCACCGGGCCAGGCCGACGATGATCAGGCCGGTGCGGTACTCGGGCAGCTCCGGCAGGAAGATCCACGCGAGGGCGAACATCACCGCAGGGCCGACGACCCAGTTGACGACCAGGGAGGAGACCATCAGCCGCCTGTCGCCGGTCACCCGGTCGAGCCGGTCGTAACGGACCTTCGCCAGCACCGGGTACATCATGACCAGCAGGCCGAGCGCGATCGGCAGGGAGATCCCCCCGACCTCGATCTTCGCGAGGGCGTCGTTCAGGCCCGGGATCAGGCGGCCCAGTCCCAGGCCGACGGCCATCGCCAGCAGAATCCACACCGCGAGGTAGCGGTCGAGGGTGGACAGCTTCCTGACGATCGAATCGTCCCCGGCCGCCGGGGCGGCGGCGGTGGCGGGCTCGGTGGGGATCACGGGCACGCCCTTTTGTTCTCGGCGGCGGTGCGGGCCGATTCGGCCAGGGCGGCGAACTGCCCGGACAGGGTGGCCAGGACCTCCGGCCTGAGCCGGTAGTAAGTGAAACGGCCGCACGGCTCGGTCTCCACCAGACCCGCCTCGCGCAGCACCTTCATGTGGTTGGAGAGGTTGGTCTGCCTGGCTCCGGTCTCCTCGACCAGGTGTGTCGTGCAGAGCGTCTCGCGCGCCAGCAGGGTCACGATCCGCAGGCGGAGTGGATCGCCCAGTGCCCGAATCACATCAGGATCGACTGAAGTCAGCATGCGCTGATATTGTCACATCACCGTCCGCTGATACCAGCGGGGGCTGAAGTCATCGGCGGCCGGGCCCGCCGGGCGACGGGAGAGAACGATCACCATGGCCGACAAGCCGTCCGTCCTGTTCGTCTGCGTCCACAATGCCGGCCGCTCCCAGATGGCCGCCGCCTGGCTGACCCACCTGGCCGGAGACCGCGTGGAGGTCCGCTCCGCAGGCTCCGACCCGGGCGACCGGATCAACCCGGCCGCCGTCGAGGCGATGGCCGAGGTCGGCGTCGACATCTCCGAGGAGACGCCGAAGATCCTCACCGCCGACGCGGTCCGTGCATCGGACGTCTGCATCACGATGGGCTGCGGCGACACCTGCCCCGTCCTTCCCGGCAAGCGCTACCTCGACTGGAAGCTCGACGACCCGGCCGGCCGGGGTGTCGAGGCCGTACGCCCCATCCGCGACGAGATCAAGACCCTGGTCGAGGGCCTCATCGCCGAGATCGCCCCGGCGGAGGCCACGGCCCGCCCGGCCGACCGACGTCCGTGATGCGGCCGCCTCCGCACCCGGTCAGGGCGTGGGGCCCCCGCCCGGGTGCCGGGGGCCCCCGCCGGGGGGGGACCCCCCACCCCGCGGGGGGCGGGGGGGGGGCCCCCGGGGCCCCGGCGGGGGGGGGCCGCGCCCA